>JBEKMZ010000024.1:0-41815 GCA_049523315.1 Acidimicrobiales bacterium
ATGTAAGGCCGCGCCAGGCTCGGAATCCCGAACGCTGCGCTGCCCCTCGATCGGAGAGGACCGAACCACCAGTTGCCCAAGAAAATCCGCGTCTACGAGCTTGCCCGTGAGCTGGGGCTGACGAACAAGGAAGCCCTGGACATATGCATCGACCTCGGGATCGGCGTGAAAAGCCACTCGTCGTCGATCGAGGACGCGCAAGCCGACCGTGCCCGGCGGAAGGCCGACCGCGAGGGGCTGAGGCGCGCCGTGCAACCAGAGGAGCCGGCCGCAGCACCGCCTGCGGCCTCTAAGCCCCGCCCGCCAGCGGGACCGGCGCGAAGTACGACCGCGCCGGCGGCAGAACGTCCCGTTGCGGTGGCGGCGGCGCTCGCGCCAGCTCCGGCTCATCCCGGCCCTGAGGACGGTGCCGCATCCAGACCTGCAGCCGAAGCTGCCCCGATCACGCACGAGCCGCGCCCAGGTCAGCGCCTTGTGGTGAGCAAGTCAGCGAGCGAGCTCGTCGACGCCCCGCGTGCCTCGGCCCCACGTCCAGCGATTCCACCGCCTCCCGGCGCGCCCCGCAGCACAACAGCCCCGGGCTCGGTAAGGCCCGCGACTGCCCCTTCGGGCCAGCGCGCAGGCGCCGCAACGACACCGTCGGTTAGCCGACCTGGCGCGGCGCCCGCGTCCGGCGCTCCCCATCCAACTGGGGCCACCCAACCGGTTGCCGCTGCCCCGCCCGCATCTTCTGTGACGGCCTCCGTCCCAGCTGCGGCACCGACGATACCCGGCGCAGCGCCTCGTCCCGTGGGCCTTTCGGGCAAGCCGATCCCGCCGCCGGGCCCACCCCGGTCGATCACGGGTCGTCCCATCCCGCCGCCACCCGGCTCGAGGCGTCCTCTGCCCCCAGGCGGCCCAGGCGCGCGCCCCGGTGCTCCGGGGAGCCGGCCGGGGATGACACCCTCACGCCCGGGCCCCGTCGGTTCCCGGCCGCCCGCCGGTCGGCAGGTCGGAGCGCGCCCCGGCGGCACCGGCACCGGCACCGGTACCGGCTTTCAGCGTCCTGCTGGGCACTTCCCGGCCCGTGACGGCGGACGTCCCGCCGGTGGTGGCTATGGGGGTGGCGGAGCCCCTGGCGCTCGCAGCGGCGGCTACACCCCGGGTGGACCAGCGGGCGCCGCACGCGGTGGGCCTGTCGGGCGAGGCCGGCCACCCCAGCGCAGGCCGCGCCGCCGTCGTCGCAATATGGAAGAGCTCGAGCCGATCCAGGTCGCGTCCTACCAGGCTTCGAGCGCCCCGGTGCCCGACCATGAGGTGATTGTCGAGCGGGGCTCCACGCCCCAGCAGCTCGGCCCGCGACTCAATCGCTCCGCTGGCGACATCGTTCGTTTCCTCCTCCTGCAAGGCGAGATGGTCACGGCTACACAGCCGCTCACTGACGACATGGTCGCCCTTTTCGCCGCCGAGATCGGCGCGCAGATCCGATTGGTCGACCCGGGCGAGGAGCAGGAGGCGGCTCTCAGAGCCAAGTTCTTCGGCGATGACGACGAGGAGGACGACGAGGAGGACTATCAGGTCCGACCTCCGGTTATCACCGTCATGGGTCACGTCGACCACGGAAAGACGCTCCTGCTCGACCGGATTCGCCAGTCGAACGTCGTCGCGGGGGAAGCCGGTGGCATCACCCAGCACATCGGCGCGTACCAGGTGGAGTGGCACGGCCAGCTGCTGACCTTCATCGACACCCCGGGCCACGAGGCCTTCACGGCGATGCGTGCGAGGGGGGCGAGCGTCACCGACATAGTGGTGCTGGTAGTCGCTGCCGACGACGGTGTCATGCCGCAGACCATCGAGGCGATCAACCACGCCAAGGCTGCGAACGTGCCCATCGTGGCTGCGATCAACAAGATCGATCGGCCGGACGCCGATCCCAACCACGTGCTTCAACAGCTGTCCGAGCAGGGGCTTGTGCCGGAGGCCTGGGGTGGCGACACGATCACGGTCGAGATTTCTGCGCTTCAGTCCTTCGGCATAGAAGAGCTGCTCGAGCAGCTGGTAGTTCTCGCAGAGGTGCTCGAGCTGCGTGCTGACACCGAGGGTGACGCGAGGGGGACCGTGCTCGAGTCGAACCTCGACATCGGACGCGGCCCGGTCGCGACCATCATCGTGCAACGGGGCATCCTGCGAGTCGGCGAGCCGATCGTGGCCGGTGCTGCCTGGGGCCGGGTCAAGGCTCTCGTCAACGACCACGGCGACCCAATAAAGGAGGCCTTCCCCTCCATGCCCGTGCAGGTGCTCGGATTGTCCGAGCCTCCTATCGCGGGTGACGAGCTGCGCGTAACCTCCGACCTCTCCATTGCGAGGACCGTCGGGGACGCCCGCGAGCAGCGTTTGCGCTTTACGACCCTCGCCCAAGCGTCGACCGTATCGACGAGCCCGGGTGCGAAGCTCGAGGACCTCTTCGAACAGATACGCAGGGGCGAGACGGCCACGCTCACGCTTGTGCTGAAGGCCGACGTTCAAGGTTCGCTCGAGGCCGTCACCCAAAGCCTGTTGAAGCTCGAACGCGACGACGTCAGAGTCGCCTTCGTGCATCGCGCCGTCGGTGGGATCACCGAGAGCGACGTGACGATCGCGGCAGCCTCGGGGGCGACGATCATCGGGTTCAACGTCCGACCGGACCGAAGGGCTCGGGAGCTCGCGGAGAGCCACAAAGTGGAGATCCGCACCTACGAGATCATCTACAAGCTGATCGAGGACGTGCAGGCGGCGATGGTCGGGATGCTCGCTCCCGAGATCGAGGAGATCGTCACCGGCGATGCCGAGGTCCGCAACGTCTTCCGGGTGCCGCGCGTCGGTGCCGTCGCCGGCTGCTATGTCACCAACGGCGTCATAACCAGAGGCTCCAAGGTCCGCTTCCTGCGAGAGGGTGTCGTCATCTGGAAGGGCGCGATCTCGTCCCTGCGCCGGTTCAAAGACGATGTCCGGGAGGTCCAGGCCGGCTACGAGTGCGGCATCGGTCTCACCGACTTCCAGGATCTGAAGGAAGGCGACGTGATCGAGACATACGACGAGCGGGAGATCCCCCGCATCTGAGCCGGGCCGGTACGGATCGGCAGTCGGTCGGCTCGGTGCAGAAGTGCGCTCAGCGAGTTCGAATCGGGGCCGCTGATGAGGCGCGTCGTAGTCGAGTCCCAACTGAACGAGTCGGAGTATGTGCAGGCGAGCAGACAGCTCCTCTGCCGCTCTTACCGTTCGCCCCACTACCTGGCCGGCGTTGCGGCCCTTGTCGTAGCCGTCGTGTCGGCCTGCTTCCAGGGCCCGGGTGTTTCTCGTCGGATATGCGGTCGCCTACGGAACGTGGTTGTTCGTCCTGACAGTCACAGGGCGCTCATGAGGCCGCGCAAGGTGTGGCGCAAGCACCCCGAGCTAGGGGATCCGAGGCACTGGGAGTTCTCCGAAACAAGGCATCTTGGTTCAGAGCTTCTCCATGAGCACGACGATGACCTGGGCGGCGGTCGAGCGCGTGCTCGATTCTCGTGACTTCTACTTCGTCCAGCAGCGAGGTGGTCCCTTGCCCACGGTCATTGTCGCACCGCAAGGGCTTTGCCAGCACCGTCGACGAGAGGTACTTCCGCTCGCTGGCAGATCAGGGCACGAAGACGGCATTTCGCACGGCTGCAGCGGTCCGATGCAAGTGTCTTGCCGTATCCCGCCGGAGCGGGCAGCCTACAGCCCCTAAACCGTTCCCCGTCGCGAGCCTCCTAGTAGGGTGACCTGCTTGTGGCGCGGCACGACGATCAGCTTGACCGGTTGAATGGCATCTGAACTGAGAACGTCCCGTGCCTAGGCACCGCGATCGCCGCTCGAGTGTGAGCTACCCGCGCACCGCCCGCGTCAATGCCGTTCTCGCGCAAGTGCTTGGTGACGCGCTGGAGCGACTGCGCGACGACGACGAGAGGCTGGCGCTGCTCACGGTCAGCGCGGTCAGCGTCGAGGCGGACCTCCGCCACGCCACAGTCTTCATGGCCTCGTTGCCGGACGGGGCTTTGCCTGCCCTCGAGGCCCGTCGACTCGAGCTCCAAGCGACCATTGCCCGAGAGGTGCGCCTCAAGCGCACCCCGACACTGAGCTTCGTGGCAGACCCAGCGATCGCGGCCGGTGAGCGGGTAGAGGAGGCATTGCGCCGTGTCCGACACGATGACGCCTGAAGAGCCGGACCAGCCCGGCGCGGGCGACAACTCCGGCCAGTCCGTCCGGGACGCCCGCCCGAGCACGTCGGTGCCGCCGCTTGAGGACCCGGGAGGCTTCGTCGTCGTCGATAAGCCGGCGGGCTGCACCTCCCACGACGTCGTCGCCCGTTGCCGTCGCTTGCTCGGGACCCGCAAGGTCGGCCACGCCGGGACGCTCGATCCGGCCGCCACCGGCGTGCTCATCGTGGGCGTCGGCAGGGCGACGCGCCTGTTGCGCTTCGCGTCGGCGCTGCGCAAGACCTACGTCGGCGAGATCGTCCTCGGCACGACAACCTCGACGCTCGACGCCGCGGGAGAGGTGACCGGGCACTTCGACATGAGCGGCGTCGGCCTGGAAGCGGTACGCGAGGCAGCTCGCTCGCTGACGGGTCGCATCCAGCAGGTCCCGCCCATGGTCTCGGCGGTCAAGATCGGCGGGCGGCGCCTGCATGAGCTCGCCCGGGCGGGCATCGAGGTGGAGCGAGCGGCCCGGGCAGTCGAGGTATTCCGCTTCGAGGCCTTCGAGACAGGGGAGCCCGGTTGTTTCAGGTTCCTCGTAGAGTGCTCGTCGGGCACCTACGTGCGTGTGCTGGCGGCCGATCTCGGGGCGCGCCTCGGTGGGGGCGCCCACCTGCGGACCCTGCGGAGGGTGTCGGTCGGATCGCTCACCGACACCGAGGCGCTCGCCCTCGAGGACGTGTCGCCCGAGCGTGTGCGCCCACCCGAAGAGCTCGTCCGCGACATGCCGGGCGCTGTCGCCGAGGACGAGATCGCCCAGGCCCTTGGCCACGGCAGGACCGTTGACCGGCTCGCGCTCGGCGTCGTGGGCGACGGGCCCTGGGCCGTCCTAGACAAGTCGCGCCGGCTCGTGGCCATCTGCGAACCAGTCGGCCTCGAACGTGTGAAGCCGGTGGTCGTGGTTCAGACAAGCGACAAGTCCCGCGCTGGTGCCAGCACGGCCGCGGGCGACGACTAGCCTCGCTCCGCGGTGGGACTCGAAATCGGCAGCGCCGTAACCATCGGGGCCTATGACGGGGTTCATATCGGCCACCGACTGGTGATCGAGCTCGTCCGTCGCCGGGCGGCGGACATGGGGCTTCGCAGCGTCGTCGTGACCTTCGACAAGAACCCGGCCGCCGTCGTGAATCCGGCTTCTGCCCCGCCCCGCCTCACCGACATCGAGCTGAAGATGGAGCTGTTGGGGGAAACGGGCGTCGACGAGATCCTCGTCCTCAACTTCGACGCCGAGCGCGCCAAGGAACAAGCGGAAGACTTCGTGACCGATTTGCTCGTCGGCCAGCTCGCCGTCCGTGTCGTCGTCGTTGGCGACGACTTCCACTTCGGCAACCAGCGCCGTGGGAATGTCGAACTGTTGAGGGCGATGGGGGCGAAAGCCGGGTTCTCGGTCGAGCCCGTTCACCTCGTCTCGGACGTGTGGGCGCACCTGGTGGTCTCCTCGACACGGATCCGGGGGCTCATAGCCAAGGGCGAACTAGACGAGGCGCACGCCTTGTTGGGAAGGGCGCACGAGGTCCGGGGGCACGTGATCGGCGGCGGCGGGTCGGACTCGACCGACGAGCCCCGCCTTCTGGTAGAGATCGCCCCTGAGATCCTCCTTCCTCCCCCGGGCGAGTATTCGGGCTCGGCGCTCACCGACAACAACAGGAGCGCCGTCCAGGCGCGGGTCGTGGTGCTCACCCGGGTCGGCGGGGGGCATCAACACCTCGAGCTCTTCGCTGAAGAGCCGCTTCCCCAAGGGTCCCCATTCGCGAGCGTCACCGGCGCGGTGGTCCGAGCCCGGTTCGCCTGACCAACAGATCCGGGCCGAGACCGGCCGATCGCAGTGCAAGGCTGCGCCGCCGCCGGGCAAAGCTAGAGTGGCGCGATGGCGATCTTCCCCATCCGGGTGTTCGGCGACCCTGTCCTGCGCCAGCGCGCCTCGGAAATCGAGGAAATCGACGGCCGGATCGTCCGCCTCTCCGAGGAGATGATCGAGACGATGCGCGATGCGCCGGGCGTCGGCCTTGCGGCTCCACAGGTGGGCATCGAGCGCCGGATCTTCGTCTACGACGTGGGCGAGGGGGCCCAAACGGTGATCAACCCGGAGATCGTGCAGTCGAGCGGTGAGTGGGAGTATGAGGAGGGTTGCCTTTCGGTGCCCGAGCTGCACTGGCCAATCATCCGCCCGAAGGAGGTCCATCTCGTGGGCCTCGACCTCGACGGAAACGAGATCTCCATTGAAGCCGACGAGTTGCTCGCGCGTGTCTTCCAGCACGAGCTCGACCACCTCAACGGCATATTGCTGCTCGAGCGCCTCGACAAGGACCAGCGCAAGCAAGCCATGCGGGTGCTGCGCGCCCGGGCGCTTCCCGACACGGCCGGGAGCGTTCTCGGCGACTGAGCGCGAGCTTCGGGGCAGCGGGCGATGACGAGGCTGGCCTTCCTCGGCTCGCCGGAGGCAGCGGTCGTCCCGCTACGCGCGCTGCAGGGGGCAGGCCATGATGTGGCGCTCGTAGTGACGGCACCCGACCGCCGGCGCGGTCGCGGCGGCGCGCTCGTGCCGACGCCGGTGAAGCGGTGCGCTCTCGAGCTCGGGATTCCGGTGTCGAGCCGCGTCGGCGACGTCGTGGACGCACGAGTCGAGATTGGCGTCGTCGTGGCTTTCGGGACACTGATCCGCCCGGAGATTCTCACCCAGGTGCCGATGGCGAACCTGCATTTCTCGCTGCTTCCCCGTTGGCGCGGAGCCGCACCGGTGGAGCGGGCCATCCTCGCCGGCGATGACCGGACCGGGGTCTGCCTCATGGCGCTCGAGGAAACCCTGGACACCGGGCCTGTGTACTCCTGCGTCGAGGTGCCGATACGACCCGGGGAGACTGCCGCGGAGCTGAAGTGGAGACTTGCCGACATTGGGGCCGACCTGCTGGTCGAACGCCTCGCCGGCGGGATCGCCACACTTGGCACCCCAGTGCCACAACAGGGCGAGGCCGTCTACGCGGCCAAGATGGACCGTGCTGAGCTGCACCTCGATTGGGAGCGCCCTGCCGTCGAGCTCGAACGCCTCGTGCGCGTCGGGCGGGCATGGACGACGTTCCGGGAAAGAAGGCTCATAGTCGAGCGCGCCCGGGTCGTGATCCCGGCAGGCGGCGCCGGGGCCGAGCCCGACCGGCTCGCACCCGGCACCTTGCTCGGCGCTGAGGTCGTGTGCGGGGTGGGCAGCCTCGAACTGCTGGAGGTCCGCTCAGAGGCGCGCTCGGTCCAGGCTTTTGGCGCCTGGCGACACGGCTCGCGTCCGGTGGCGGGGGAGCGTTTCGGCGACTAGCGGCTCGAGCGTGAGCGCGTGACCGAAGGATTCTCTTGGCTACCGTGGAGCTGTGGCCGAAACCAGGAAGAGAACTCATGCGCAGGGCCTTCCCAGGCTCGCCGACGGAGAGCTCAAGGTCGCCCCCTCCGTCCTAGCGGCCGATTTCGGCACCTTGGCGGCCGAAGTGGCCAAGGTCGAGGGCGTGACCGACTGGCTGCACCTCGACGTGATGGACGGTCACTTCGTCCCCAACATCACGATAGGGCCACCCGTGGTCGAATCGCTGCGCCCTCACACGGGCATGTTCTTCGACTGCCATTTGATGATGACCAATCCCGGAGATTTCCTAGAGGCATTCCGCGATGCCGGTGCCGACTCCTGTTCGGTGCACGTTGAGGTCGGCGACACGGAAGCCTTGTGCGCCGAAATGAGACGCCTCGGTCTCGGCGTCGGGCTCGTAGTAAACCCGGAGACGCCTTACGAGGCGGCCGCGCCGTACCTTCGCCTTGTCGACCTCCTCTTGATCATGACCGTGCATCCCGGCTTCGGTAACCAGTCGTACATCCCGGACGCGGCCCTGAAACTCACAGGGGCGCGGGAACAGGCCGAGCGCGAGGGCCTCGGGGTCACCCTGCAGGTGGACGGTGGCATCGACGAGGTGACCGCCCCGGTAGCGGCATCCCTCGGTGCTCGCTGTCTTGTTGCCGGTACGGCGGTGTTCCATCGGCCCGACGCGGCCGAGGCCGTGCGGCGTCTCCACGTGGCGGCATCGGCGGCGATTTCGGTGTGCCGATGACCGCCTCGTCTGCGGAGCCGCCCGGCGCCGGCCTGCAGGCCAAGGTCTGCACCGTCTCTGACGGTGTCGTCGCTGGCGTGCGCGAGGACCGGTCTGGAGTTGCCGTCGCGGCCCGCCTCGAGACGGCGGGATACGAGATAGTCGAACGGCGCGTGGTCGCCGACGGTGTCGAGTCCGTAGCGGCCGTGATCGCGGAGCTGGCGGACGGTTTCACCGGTTTGATCGTCACGACAGGCGGAACAGGCTTCGGTCCAAGGGACCTCACTCCCGAGGGCAGCCTGCAGGTGTTCGACCGCGTGGCACCGGGCCTCGCCGAGGCCATGCGCCTGGCGAGCCCGCTGGGCCGTCTCTCTCGCGCGACCGCGGGCACGCTCGCGACTTCGCTCGTGCTCAACCTCCCCGGCTCCACGGCGGGTTCGGTGGAGTGCCTTGAAGCCGTTCTCGACGTGCTCCCGCATGCACTGGCGCTTCTCAGGGGTGAGAGGCCCCATTGAGGTCGGACCGTTGAGCGACGCGGGCCGGCCCTTGCGCGACGACGACCGGGAGGAGGAAAGCGACGAGGCTTACATGGCCCGAGCCGTCGAGTTAGGCCAGGGCGTGCGCACGACGACATCGCCGAATCCCTGGGTCGGGTGCGTGATCGTCGACGCTGCGGGCGAGATCGTTGGCGAAGGGGCGACAGCGCCCTACGGCGGCCCACATGCCGAAGCCATAGCCCTAGTCACCGCCGGAGGGCGAGCCCGTGGCGCGACCGCCTATGTGACCCTCGAGCCCTGTGCGCACCAGGGCAAGACGCCGCCGTGCACGGACGCGCTCATCCGCGCGGGCGTGTCCAGGGTCGTCGCCGGGATCCGCGACCCGGACCCGAAAGTCGCGGGCGCCGGTTTCGGCGCCCTTCAGGCAGCCGGCGTCACGGTGGTGTGCGGCACGCTCGCCGGGAGCGTGAGCGACCAGCTCCGCGCTTATCTCGTGCAGCGCTCGAGTGGCCGCCCCTATGTCGTGCTGAAGCTCGCGGCGACACTCGACGGAAGGATCGCGGCACCTGACGGCTCGAGCCGGTGGATTACCGGCAACGAGGCGCGCCAGGATGTCCATCTGTTGCGCGCCGAGAGCGACGCCGTGCTTGTCGGGGCCGGGACGGTGCGGTCGGACGACCCAGAGCTCACCGTGCGCGACGAGGAAGCGGGCGGCGAGCGTCGCCAGCCACTTCGAGTCGTGCTCGGCCACGCGCCACCGGGCGCGCGCGTACATCCGGCGCTCGAGCTCGGTGGCGACCTCGGCGATGTGCTTGACGAGCTCGGCCGGCGCCGGGTCCTGCAGCTATTGGTCGAGGGCGGCGCGCGCGTGGCCGGGGAGTTCCACCGAATGGGACTCGTGGACCGCTACGTGTTTTACCTCGCGCCTGCGATTCTCGGAGGTGACGACGGGCGGCCGGTCTTCGCTGGGCCCGGCGCCGCCACCATGGCAGATGCCTGGCGTGGACGGCTTGTCTCTGTCAGACAGCTCGGCGGCGACCTGCGCGTCGATGTCGAGCCGGATCGCGACGCGGCGCTCGCCATGGTCACAGGGTGACCTCAGCCGGGCAGGTGCAAGGACGCGGCGGCGGCTTCGGGGTCGTCGCAGCCGACGATTAGCTGGTCGAAATGGGCACCTTCCAGGTCCACCTTGACGCCGCGTAGGGTGTCGTGGTGCACGACAGCGAAGATCTTGGCGTCCCGGGAGGTGAATGTGCCGATGGCCACCGAACCGGGAATGCCCGTACCGACGCGAAAGCCATGCACCGCTCCAATGGCGTCGTCGAGCACCTCGACCGCCCTCACCGATCCCAGGGGAACCCTGACCTCGCCGTGAACGGCTTCTGCTTTCTCCACGGCCCTCAGTCGCACCACCAGCTCGTCTCCCTCAACGATGAGCTCGGCCATCTGATCTCCCTCCGCTAGGTCTGCAGTCCAACGAATCACGCCCCCGGTTCGTCGCCAGCCCGCGGGCCTCTTCTGGGTCGCAGCACGCATGTTGCCCGCGTTCAAGCGACGACCGGGATTCAGCCTTGTCGAGAGCCGACGGCCGTGCACGTATATTGCCTTGCCGACATCTGGTCCGGCAGGGACGATGGAGCCATGGCTGACACGGCTTTGTTGAAAATCGACGTCCACAACAGCATCGTGGAACGCAGCGCCCGGTCCAGCCGGCCCGTGGCGGAGAGCGGCGAAGACGCCCAGCGAGCATGGCCATCGACCAAGGACCAGGGGAGACTTGAAGGCGGACAAGTTCGAATGCCCGAAGGAGACTCCGCCACACTTTGCCGAGGTCCTCGCGGCTCTAGTACTCGCGCGGAGTTCTTGAGCAACATGCGGATATTGGCGCCGCAGTCAGCCGAGTTGTCTACCTGGGCCGGGTCGTCCAGGATGATGTCGCCGACAGGGATCGACGCGACCGATCAGCGGTGGCCGCCGGACGCTCCTGTGTCTCACTCTATGCTGATGCTCAAACTTGGCACCTTTTCCTGATCTGGCGGTGCGTTGACGGATAATCGGCAAACAAAGCTTGCGGATCTGCCCGGACCGTTACCCGCAGCCAGACCTCTCATGCGTGACCGGGACTTCCTCAAGATGTTCGTGAGCGATGGTTCCGCCGGAGTCGGATCTCAGGTAAGCATGCTCGCCTTGCCTCTCACTGCCATTGTCCTGTTGCACGCCTCCGCTTTCGAGGTGGGGACTCTGGCTGCCCTGGGAACAGTCCCGTATCTCTTGTTTGGTCTGCCCGCAGGAGCCGTCCTGGAACGAGCGCGGCGGCGTCCTGTGCTCCTCTATTCCGCTCTTGGGAGGGCAGCGGTGCTCGCCGTCGTACCCGTGTTCTGGGCGTTGGGCCGCCTCGACGTCGAGATCTTGTACGTGGTCGCCTTCCTCGTCGGTCTCATGACCACCTTTTTTGACATTGCCTGGCAGGCCTACCTACCCTCTTTGGTGGGGACGTCCCGCCTCCATGAGGCCAGCGCTCGCCTGTCCCTCTGTGACTCCGGGTCCCAGCTAGTCGGACCCGGACTCGCCGGATTCCTCATCAGGGCGCTCTCCGCACCGCTGGCCCTTCTTGTGGACGCTCTCGGCTTCGTGGTGGCAGGTCTGTCGGTGAAGCGCATTCGACGGCCAGAGCCCTCGGTTGTCTCGGAGGACGACTCCACCATGCGCGAGCAGATAGCCGAAGGACTTCGCTACGTCGCGCGCCACCCACTGCTGCGTTGGACAGCGGTGTACACCGGTGCAGTCAATGGCGTGAGTGCCGCCCTCAACGTCGTCCTGGTGCTCTTCGAGGTCCGGGTGCTGCATTTTTCCGCTGGCACCATCGGCGTGATCTTCCTCCTGGGCAACCTGGGCTTTGTGCTAGGAGCGCCAATGGTGCGCAGTGTCACGGCCCGTCTCGGGGTGGGACGAACGATGCTATTCGCTGCCCTGTTGGGAGGCACCGCCCCAGCACTATTCCCTCTCGCCAAGCCGGCGGATGCGCTCCCGGTGCTGGTAGTGGGCTGGTTTTGTCGTGCCCTGGCCTCCCCCTTCTACGGGGTCAACCAGGTCAGTTTGCGCCTGGCCATCACGCCCAGTCGCCTCCTGGCGCGGATGACAGGAACCATGAAGTTCTTAGTCATGGGCGCCATGCCAGTAGGCTCCTTCCTCGGAGGCGTCCTTGCCGGAAGTTTCGGCAGCCGTTCCACTTTGTGGCTCATCGCCTCCGTGTCTGCCTTGTCGGTGCTTGCAGTGGCTATGACCAAGCTTGGCAGAGTGTCAACACCCCCCCATGGGCTACGACCCGAGACGGTCGTGGGGCTGGATCCCGAGCCCGCCTGAGCCGCGCCGCGCTCGCTTTGTCCGCTCTCTGTGGCCTTCACCGCCCGAAAGTGTTCCGCCCCGTACGGCCTGGCCACTCCGGTCGGCCCTGCTGGTTGAGCGCCGCAACGCCCGGGTCGCGCTTCGCGGGGCGGGAACGTAGCTCGAATTCGCCTGCCAGCCGCTAGGCAGGCTTGACAGCAAGGCGGTCCGCCCGTTGGTCAGGTCGGTGAAGCTGTCAGGACCGCTCGGGGTGTCAAGGCACTCGTTCCAGATCACGACGCCCCCAGTGTTGCCGTCGACCTGGCTGCTCGGCGAGGTGTGCCCGCACCACGCCCTGGTCCTGGCAGTTCCCGGGAGCCATGATGGAGTCGGTTGCCTGGTCCGCAGGCACACCGAGCGCTTGGGAGAGGAGTGCTCATGTTCGAAAAACTGCTGGTTGCCATAGATGAGTCCGAGTACAAGGAGCGGGTGCTCGCGGCGGCAACCGAGCTTGCTGCCAAGTTCGGATCGGAGATCCGAGTACTGCACGTTCTCGAGCTGGGCTTCGTTGGCCGAGCGGGGTCAGTGCCGCTCGAGAGCCATGACGAGGTTCAAAAGCTCGTGGATGACGCCGTCGCAGAGCTTGAGACAAGTGGCATCAAGACGACAGGCAAGGTCCGGGCGGCCCAGCACGGCAAAGTGGCGGTCGAGATCTGCGACGAGGCGCGAGAGGCGAAAGCGACGGCCGTCGTGACCGGTTCGCGTGGGCTCACCGACATCGAGGGACTAATCGTCGGCAGCACGACGCACAAGCTGCTGCATCTGTCACACCTGCCCGTTCTCGTGGTTCGCTGAGCGAACCCAGCCCGTTCGGTTGACTAGGAGCTCTTCGAGCCCCTCACCAACATCCGGGACGTTCGTCGACCCCCGCAGAACCCGACCTGCGGTGCTCATGGACGTCCCCGAGATGGATGCTTTCACGGGCCCGATGGAAAAAGAGGCGGTGGACGAGGCGATGGGAAATGACGGCGTCCCTCCGCCAGGCGGAAACGTCGTCCTCGCGCTCGTTGAACCGACGCCGAGAGAGGCCGCGACGAGTAGGAGGAGTCGTTGCCGATTCGGCGCTAGCCAGTGAAAGACTTGCGATGGAGCGCCGACCCTCGCGGTCGCCGGAACGGGTCGGCTCATGGCCCGCCACCGGGCATGAACGATCTACATGCCGTCTGGGCGGCTCGGAACTGTGGCGAGTTAGGACCGCCCTTGGGCACCCGCAGCGCGATCCCGCCGCCGCTAGCAACCGGGTCGGGCATATTCGGTAGGCCGTGTGTGCGTAAGCACGCCACGAATTTCAAGGCTTGAGCGAGGGCCTGCTGCTGTTCACCCGCCGTCATCTGACCGCCGTTCGGGAGCAGGTGCGAGCAGGCCTTGTCCGCCTTCTCGTACTGGGATGAATTGGGGTCGATTCCCTTCACACCGTTGAGAGTCCCACGAACATCGAGGAAGTCACCGTTGCTGTTGGGGTCTGGCATGTTCGGCTCCCCGTGTGTACGCATGCAGTTCGCGTACGCAACGGCGTCTGCGTAGTTGGTTGCCTTGCTTGTGCTCTGAGCCGCCGAGGCGGGAGTCGTCGTCGTGGTCGTCGAGCCGAGGCTTGCTACGCCAGGCGAGGCCGAGCCACCGCAAGCGGCGGCGAGAGAAGCGATAGCGACGACCGCAAGCGCGGGGAGACCTGCGCGGCACACTCGCGGCCGTTTCGCCTGACGGGGAGCGTGTACGCCGTCCATCTGAGACTCATTATCCCGCACCTCGGATAACAGGCGCCTAACAGCGGCTGTTATCCCGTCTGGGAGCAGAATCGGCCCAGAGGTGCCCACGTTCGCGCACCTGGCAGCGAGGGTTGCGCACCTGAGCCCGGTTCGGGTGCCGCCCCTGCAAACGCCTGCGGAGACAGACCGACCTCCCAAGCGTTGGCGACAGCCGAGTGCACAGTCACGCGGCCGGTAGGCTCGGGCGGGGGAGAAGGAGACGGAGCCGTGCCGATGGCAAGCATCGAAGAGGCGATCGCCGCGATCGGCCGCGGTGAGATGGTCGTGGTCGTGGACGACGCCGAGCGCGAGAACGAGGGCGACCTCGTCATGGCGGCAGAGTTCGCTGCGCCTGAGAAGGTGGCGTTCTTCCTCGCCTACACCTCGGGGTTGATATGCGTGTCGCTCACCCCAGATCGCGCGGACGAGCTTGAGCTGCCTTTGATGGTGTCCCACAACACCGAGTCCCAGCGCACAGCCTTCACCGTCACCGTCGACTACCGCTACGGCACGACGACGGGTATCTCGGCCGGTGACAGGGCGGCGACGATAAGAGCGCTCATCAACCCGGACACCAAGCCTGTCGATCTTGCCCGGCCCGGTCATGTCCTCCCACTGCGCTATCGGCCAGGCGGGGTGCTAAAGCGTGCCGGCCACACCGAGGCGACGGTGGACCTCGCCCGCCTGGCGGGCTGCTATCCCGCCGGGCTTTTGTGCGAGATAGTGACCGAGGACAAGCAACGTATGGCACGCCAGCCCGAGCTGGAACGATTCGCGGCCGACCATGGCCTCCCGATCATCTCTATCGCCGATCTCGTCCGTTACCGGCGCCATCGCGAGAAGCTCGTCGAGCGGGTTGCCGCCGCCCGCATACCGACCGAATTCGGCGAGTTCATCGCCTACGGGTTCAGGTCGATGCTCGACGGTCAGGAGCACGTGGCCTTCGTGGCCGGTGACCTCAGCACGAAAGAAAGCGTGCTTGTTCGCGTGCACAGCGAGTGCCTCACGGGCGATGTGTTCGGCTCGCTCCGCTGTGACTGCGGGCCGCAGCTCGAAGCCGCGATGCGCCGTATCGGCGACGAAGGCGTCGGGGTCATCGTCTATCTCCGCGGCCACGAGGGACGCGGCATCGGCATCACGCACAAGCTGCGGGCCTACAACCTCCAGGACAATGGAAGGGACACGGTCGACGCGAACGTCGAGCTCGGCCTGCCCGTCGATAGCAGGGAGTACGGCATCGGAGCTCAAATCCTCGTCGAGCTCGGCGTCACAAAGATGCGCCTCATGACCAACAACCCTGCGAAGTACGGCGGTCTAGAGGGCTACGGACTCGATATCGTCGAGCGGGTGGCTCTGGCGCCGGTCCCGAACCCGGAGAACGTCGAATACTTGCGCACGAAACGTGAGCGGCTCGGACACCTGCTCGGTGAGCTTGACCTGGGCGAGGTCGAGGTCGTCGAGCCCGGGGACCCTGACGGGCACGGCTTGGTCCCCGGCGACAGCCGCTCCGACCCGGCCGGGGCCGGGGAGCTCGATGACCTCGGCTGAACTCAAGCCATCCGAGCAGCCGGAGGCGAGTGCGGCCGGATTACCGGGCCACCGCCTGCCGGCGGTGGACCTCGACGACTGGGAGGGCATCCGCGGCTCAGAGGACGGGAGCGGGCTGCGGATCGCGATCGCGTGCAGTCGGTTCAACGGGCGCGTGACCGGCCGGCTCCTCAAGGCGGCCCTCGTCGAGCTCGACCGCTGCGGGGTCAGCGACGGGAGCCGAACGGTTGTCTGGGTGTCGGGTGCATTCGAGCTGCCGCTCGCGGCGATGGCGCTTGCGCGGACGCGCCAGTATGACGCCATCATCTGCCTCGGGGCCGTCATCCGCGGCGAGACGTCCCACTACGACTTTGTTGCCGGACAGTGCGCTGCGGGCCTACAGCGGGTACAGCTCGAGATGAGCCTGCCCGTCGTCTTCGGGGTCCTCACGACCGAGAACCTCGAGCAGGCTCTTGCCCGCTCCGGAGGTGCAGTCGGGAACAAGGGCACCGAGTCGGCCATGACCGCGATCGAGATGGCGAACCTGCTTCGCCAGGTCGAGTCGACCCGACCGGGCGTGCTCGACAACGCCAGCGCCGCGCAAAAGCCGCGTCAGGAGTCGTGAGCTAGATGCTGCGCCTCGTCCTCCCGAAGGGCTCGCTCGAACAGGCGACCTTCGAGCTGTTCGCGGCCGCTGACCTGGCCGTCCGCCGGGCCTCGGATGTGGCCTACCGGGCGACGATCGACGACCCGCGCGTCGCGGAGGTGCACATCTTGCGTCCCCAGGAGATCCCGTCCTATGTCGCGGAGGGCCTGTTCGACATCGGCGTCACCGGCCGGGACTGGGTCGAGGAGACGGGGGCCGACGTGGTCAGCCTCGGTGAGCTGCAGTACTCGAAGGTCTCGACCGACCCCGTCAAGGTCGTGTTGGCAGTGGCGGGGGAGTCATTCGTGCAGAAGGTGGAGGATCTTCCCAAGGGCTGTCGCGTCTCGACCGAGTACCCACGGCTCACCAAGCGTTTCTTGGCGGAGCGGGGAGTCGACGCCGAGGTTCGCTTCTCCTTCGGGGCCACCGAGGCGAAGATTCCCGACATCGCCGACGCGGTCGTTGAGATCACCGAGACAGGGCGAGCACTCAGGGCGGCCGGCTTGCGGGTCATCGACACGCTCTTGTTGTCCTATACCGAGTTGATCGCGAATCCGATCTCGGTGGCCGACCCCGAGAAGCTCCGCGCCATGGGGCAGCTCCTGGTCTTGCTGCAAGGCGCCCTCGAGGCCCGGGGCAGAGTCCTGGTGAAGCTGAACGTCGCCCCGATCGACCTTCCTAGCGTCATCGCCGTGCTGCCGTCGATGCGCTCGCCCACGGTCGCGAAGCTCTTTGGCGAGGCCGGCTACGCCGTCGAGGCCGTGGTCCCAAAGTCCGAGATCAACATCTTGATCCCGGCGCTCAAAGAACGCGGGGCCACCGACATCATCGAGCTTCCGATAGCCAAGATCGTCCATTGAGCTTGCCTCGGGCCGATATGCCTGACGAGGACGGCGCCTTCGTCGAGGTGCTGGCCGGCGGCACTCAAGGCCCGCGCCTCGGGACGGTTCAGGCCTTCGACGCGGAACGGGGTCGCGGGGTCGTTGTGGTGAGCGGAGGTGGTGCCTTCGGCTTCCACGCCACGGCCATCGCCGACCGTAGCCGCCAGATCCGGGCCGGCAGCATGGTCAGCTTCACGATCGTCGCTGCGCCCGGCGGGCGCTTCGAAGCCGGCGGACTCACAGCGCTCGAAGGTCCGTCGGAGGAGCCCTGCTAAGGCACGCCCACGCTCACGCGGGGCTGAGGGTTCCGCCGCCCTTAGGTATACGTCCTCCCGGCGGCGAGCGCCGGGCTTGGCGGCAGTCTTTCACCCAGGTGGTGCGCCGGAGTGTCCCGAACCCACCTTCGCCAACGTCGCTGAGGCCACGCTCTCGGTTGCACTCGTGCCGTTGTGCCTGCGCCCTAGGGATCTGATAACGGCGTGATGCGTATCGCCAGAAGACAGTTCTCGGCGCGCCACTCTCGTCGCTCAGGCGGGCCTTACGGTCTGGATGCCCGGCAGACCGTCCAGGCTCTCGGCGTTGTTCGTCTCCCAGTACTCGCGAACCCCATCTTCTCCTTTGTGCTCGGCCCACTCGGCCATGAGGGACCTGTGGGCGCTGAAGCTCATGAGCGGGACGCCGTAGCCGCAGGAGTCGGATATTCGCTCGGCGGACACGACGATGACGGACCGCGCGCCCTCGAGACGGTCGGCGGAAAAGCCTGCCGCCAGCTGCTCGAAGGCTTCGTCCTCACGGCCGACGACCGAGCCCCTACCGTGGATCCGGATGATCCTCGGCTTTTTCTCAAAAGCGCAGAACATCAGCACGATCCGGCCGTTCTCGCGCAGGTGGGCGATCGTCTCGACACCGCTCCCCGTCCGGTCGAGGTAGGCGACTCGGCCCGGGTCGAGCACCGCAAGCTCTCCGTTGTTGCTTTTCGGTGAGCAGTTCACAAGACCGTCGCCTGAAAGAGGGGCGGTAGCGACGAAAAAGACGGGCTGCGATAGGAGAAAAGCCGCGACGCGTTTGTTAACCGAGGCATAGGTCCGACCCATGGTGAGATCGTAGGATGTCATGCTGTGCCCTCGGGCCGTGGCAGGCTGGGGGACATGGGCGGCTTGCGAGTGGAGGCAACTACCGACCCGGTGGCCGCGATCGGAAGGGCTGCGGGTTATCTCGCCTCGGACCCTGTTGGGCTCAATCTGATCTGGAGCATCATGAGGCAACGGGCCGACTCTGGCACGCCGGGCCAGTACTGGCTTCTCAAGTCCGACGACCGCACTGTCGGAGTCGTCTTGGAGTCCCCGCCCGGTCACCCCGCGGCGATCTCGCCGGTGAGCACCGAGCAGGCAACGGCGATGGCAGAAGCGATAGCGGCCGAGGGTAACGAGCTCACCGGCATCATGGGGGAGGCATCCGCCGCGGCGACTTTTGCGGGCTGCTGGGCCGAGGAGAGGGGGACTCAGGCGGAGGTGGCCGAGGCGCAACGGCTCTACGAGCTCGGCTTCCTCGTCCAGCCGGCGGGTGTGACCGGGAGGTTGCGCCGGGCGGAGATCTTCGAGCGCGAGATGATCACCGAGTGGTGGTCCGAGTTCCAGGCCGAGATCGGTTCACTCCGCCTCGACGTCACGGTTGCCGTGGATTCAGCGCTGTCGTCCGGCCGGCTGTTCGTCTGGGACGACGACGGGGCCCGATGCGTGGCCCGCGCCACCGAGCCGCTCGGCGGCGTTTCCCGGATCGGGATCGTCTATACGCCATCTCCCTGGCGCCGCAGGGGCTACGCCGCGGCTTGCGTTGGGGCCCTGTCCGAGTGGGAACGCGCCGAGGAGGGAGCGAACCCGATCCTTTACGCCCAGCTCCGCAACCCCGGCTCGAACGCCATCTACCGCAGGCTCGGCTTCCGAGCCGTCTCGGAGGTGCTCTCCTACAAATTCGGTGAGACGATCGAGAGCAGATGAGACAGGACCTCGATCCCGAGCCCGCCGAGGCATCAGTGCCGTGCGCGACCGCCGAGCGCGCGGGTGCCATCGAGCTTGTCGTCACCGACCTCGACGGGACGCTCTGGGACGGGACAGGGAGGATACATCCGCGCACCCTCGGTGCGCTCGAGGCTCTTGCCGTGGCCTCCATCCCGGTGCTGGCCGCAACGGGTCGCAGCGCGAGGAGCGCCTGGAGCGTGATGGAAGGGAACAGAATCGCCTTGCCGGGGGTCTTCCTCGACGGTGCTATCGGCTTGGAGTTCGGGTCCACAACTGCCTATTACAAGTGCGAGTTCACCCCCGTCCTCGCCGCCGAGATGTTGGAGATCTTGGACCGGCTCGGTGTCAGCCCTTGCATAAGCGTGGAGGGCCCGGGCCACGACATAGTGCTCGGCGAGCACCCCATGATTCATCCGGAGTACCTGCGCCGTCTCCAACCCTGGGTGCGTGAGGAGGACCCCTGGACGGCCGTGCAAACCTTGAACGTCCTGGCTTTCTCGCTCCTGGCGCCGGATCTGGCCACAGCCCACAACCTGGCCTCCGAGGTCACCGCCCGTCTCAACGTGGCAGCGGCGGTCTCCCCGGATCGGACCTACGGAGGTGCGCATCTAAGCTTCCGTCCCCTCGGGGTCAACAAATGGACGGGAGTCCTCGCCTTTTGCACCCATTCAGGACTCGATCCGGACCACGTGCTCGCGATCGGCGATGCCGACAATGACGTAGAGCTCTTGGAGGGCGCCTCGGTCGCCCTCGCCGTCTCCGACGCGACGCCGTCGGCACTGCAACGAGCCGACCAGGTCCTCGCACCCGCCAGCCACGGGGGCTGGGCCGAGCTGGTCGAGATCGTCGGGCTGCCGAGCGGGTAGGTCAGGCTTCGCTTTCCGGAGCGCCTTGCCCGTCGGAGGACGGGGTCGCAGATGAGATCCGGACAAAGGCGATGCGAATCTGTGAGAGACCCTCCGCGAGGGCGGCGGCATGCTGGCCGAGTCGGTCCCCGAGCCCGTCGACGAGAAGGCCGAGGGCATCGATCGCCAGACGTGCCTTTTCCAACTGTGGCGGCTGCTGGGAAAGGTGCAGTGCCCCGAGCTCGAACAGCCCATAGCAGTGGTTGGCTACGACATCCTCCGCGGGTGCTGCAGCCAGGTGCTTTCCAACCTCGAGGAGCTCCTCCTCGGCCGCTTTGTCCTCCTCGTTCATGGGCCCGAGGCCGACGCCCTCGAGATCGCCTTCGGACGGGTCGCGCCGCGCTCCACCGGGGGAGCCGGGGCCTCTGGCGCCGGCCGATCCTCCGGTTCCGGAGCCTTCTTCGCCCTGCCGAGGCACGCGATGTTCCCCCTCTGGTGTCCACAGGCTGCTCATGCTGCTAGCGTACGTGGTGACAAGTAAGGGAAGCGGGGTGTGCCTGATGGCGTCACTCCCACCCGGCCACCGCCGGCTTCGCCGGGGTGTGCGCCGGGTCTTGAGTGTGGCCGGCCGGTATCCCGGCTTCCCTTTCGTACCGGTCGAGCAGAGGCTCGGCCCCAGCGAGAGGACGACGCCCAATCACCACTGTTCCCAGCTCCAATGAGCCACGGATCAACGACCGTATCCGTGCTCGTGAGGTCCGGCTTGTCGACGCTGAAGGTCGCCAGCTCGGGATCACGCCTCTACCACAGGCGCTTGCCATTGCCCAGCAGCAGGATCTCGACCTGGTGGAGGTGGCGCCCCTGGCGAATCCCCCGGTCTGCCGGATCATGGACTACGGGAAATTCAAGTTCGACGCGGCACAGCGGGCCAAGGAGTCGCGGCGGAAGACGAGCAACATAGGCATCAAGGAGATGAAGTACCGGCCGAAGATAGGCCCGGGCGACTTCGAGACCAAGACCCGCCAGGTCAGGCGGTTCTTGGACGAGGGCCACAAGGTCAAGGTGACGGTGATGTTCCGGGGACGGGAGGTCATCCATCCTGATCTCGGCAAGCGGATCTTGGACCGGATCGCCGAGCAGATCGAGGGAGTGGCCAAGATCGAGACCGAGGGCCGGCTGGACGGACGGAACATGGTCATGGTGCTCGCGCCGGACAAGAGGGCGAGGCAGTCTTCGGAGGCCAAGCACATGACCGAGGAACGCAATCGGGTCACCACGAACGGCAATGCGCCGGTGGAGGCTCCGACGACAGGTGAGTTTGCTGCATCAGGGCAGGTCGATGCGGCTTTGGAACAGGTGGAGACCCACCCGTAGCAGCAGGGCACAGACAAGGCGTCGGTCGGGGAGGTCCCGATCGTCCGCCCAGCCGGTCAGGACCCTTCCGGGTCACCGGGCGGGCCAGAGGGCCGGTACAAGGCGCCGGCCGAAGACATAGGGCACTTAGCCAAGTGCGCGATGACGACAGAACCGAAGACGAAGGCGAAGGGGTACGGAAATGCCGAAGCAGAAGACGGACCGGGGTGCAGTGGCCCGTTTCAAGATCACCGGGACCGGGAAGATCAGGCGCCGGCAGCAGAACCGTGGCCACATGCTGGAGAAGAAATCGTCGGTTCGCACACGTCGCCTCGGTCGCGAGGTCGATGTGTCCTCAGCCGACCGCAAGAGCGTCCGCCGGTTGCTCGGGATCTGAGCACTGCAGTCGAGCTCCCGTCGGGAACCGCCGCCTCGCCGCCGTTTAAGGCCGGCGATAGGCCCGCCAACCCAACCGGAGCCCGAAGAGACCAAATGATCGCACTGGTATCGACGATGAAGGGAGCCCCTAAATGGCCAGGGTGAAGCGCGCAGTCCACGGCAAGAAGCGCCGGAGGACCGTCCTCGAACGCGCGCAGGGCTTCTACGGCAACAAGTCGCGCTCTTACAGGGCGGCGAACGAGCAGGTCATGCACTCGCTCCAGTACGCGTACCGCGACCGCCGTGCCCGCAAGGGCGATTTCCGGAAGCTCTGGATCCAACGCATCAACGCCGCGGCACGACTCAACGGCACGACCTACAGTCGCTTCATCGCCGGGTTGCACAGGGCAGAGGTAGATGTGGACCGCAAGATGCTCGCGGATCTCGCGGTTCGCGACCCACAGGCCTTCTCGGCGCTCGTGCAGACCGCGCTCGCGGCGCTCGGTGACGAGGACGGAGTCGGACCGGACACGAGCGACGAGGGCAACGTTGACGAGGCCGTCTCATAAGCCTCGACATCCACTTGAGCCTTAGTGTCATCTAGGTATTACCGTGAGCTACAGCGTTAGAAGGCTCGGGCCTCGTGACCAGCGGGTTCAGCGTCTTCGACGCCTTCTCCGTCGCTCGAGCGTGCGGGACGCCGAGCACGCTTTCGTAGCCGAGGGCGTAAAGCTCGTGGAGGCGGCGTTGGATGCGGGTGCGCCGGTCGAGGCACTGTTCCTTGCCGAGGGATGGGTCTCGTCGGCTCCTGCGACGGCTGTTGTCGAGCGCGCGGGCGCGCGCGGGGTGGCGATCTTCGAGCTCGGTCCCGGGATCATGGAGCGGGTCGCGGACACCGTCAGCCCGCAGTCGGTCTGTGCCGTGGTCGAGGCGGTCGATCACGGGCTCGACGAGCTGCTGTCCGGCTCTCGGCCTGCCAGGGATCGCGACCTGATCCTGGTCTGTGTCGACGTGCGCGATCCGGGCAACCTGGGGGCGGTTCTTCGTATCGCGGGCGCCACCGCGGTCTCGGCGGTGGTCTGCTGTGCCGGAACCGTCGACCCGTTCAACCCGAAGGTCGTCCGCGCGAGCGCGGGTGCAGTGTTCCGCATGCCGCTCGTGGTCGGAGCCGCCCCCGCCGAGGTGCTCGAGGTGCTCGGCAAGTCCGGATACCGCCGCTGGGCGACTGTCGCCCACGGGGGGACCGACTATTGTGTCGCCGAACTCGACGGCCCTACGGCCCTCGTCCTCGGCAACGAGGGGGCCGGGTTGCCCCCAGAGGTGGTGAGCCGGTTGGACGGCTCGTTGACGATCCCGATGGAGCCTGGCACGGAGTCCTTGAACGTGGCGATGGCGGTAGCGGTGCTCTGCTTCGACCTCGTGCGCCGCCGCCGGTCGACGGGCTGAGGCTGCCCTACCATGATCCGATGCCACAGGACCAGACGCTCGAGGAAGGCGTCGTGACCCCCGACCCCTCCAAGGAAATCGCCGAGATCGAGGCCGAGGCCGCGGTCGCGCTCAGAGGGGCGAGCGACCTGGCCGCGCTCGATGAGGGCGAGCGGGTGGCGTTCCGATCGAAGAAGTCCCGTTTTGCGGCTTTGTACCAGCAGCTCGGGTCGCTGGCTCCTGAGGAGCGTCGGGAGATGGGCCGGCGACTGAACGAGCTGCGCTCAAGGCTCGAGGCGATCGCCGAGGCCAGGCGCGTGGAGCTCGCTACCGCCGCCAGGGCCGAGCGGCTCGCCGCGGACCACGTGGATCTGACCGAGGTCCTCCCGGGCCGGCTGGCGGGTCACCTGCACCTTGTCACCCAGGTGCGAGAGGCGCTCGAGGACGTTTTCATCGGAATGGGCTACGAGATCGCCGAGGGTCCCGAGGTCGAGACCGGGTGGCGCAACTTCGAGGCGCTTAACATCCCCGAGGACCACCCAGCTCGCAGTCCTCTCGACACCTTCTATGTCGATTTCGGCGAGCCCTGGAGCGTTTTACTGCGCCCGCACACCTCGCCGGTCCAGATCCGGCTCCTCGAGCGGGGCGTGCTGCCGATCTACGCGGTCGCGCCGGGCCGCACCTACCGGAAGGACACGCCGGACTCCACCCACCTGCCGGTGTTCCACCAGATCGAGGGGCTCGTCGTCGACCGGGGGGTAACCTTCGCCGACTTGAAGGGGACGATCGACACCTTCGTCAGGGCCATCTTCGGCGAAGGGACCAGGACGCGCCTTCGTCCCGCGTATTTCCCCTTCACCGAGCCGTCGGCGGAGTTCGAGATGTCGTGTGTGATGTGTGGTGGCGAGGGTTGCCGGACCTGCTCGGGCGTGGGCTGGATCGAGCTCGGCGGATGCGGGATGGTGCACCCTGCGGTCTTCGAGGCGACCGGCGTCGACCCCGAGGAATGGACGGGTTTCGCATTCGGGTTCGGGATCGACCGGATCGCCATCATGCGCCACGGCATCGCGGACCTGAGGGTGATGATCGAGAACGACGTGAGGTTCCTGGGGCAGTTCTGAGCCAGGTTGGCGGATCAGCCGTTTGCCGCCGATCCGTGCGGCGCCTGCTGACGACCCGTCGGCGAGGCGAGCCTGGGCGAGGAAAGATAAGGCGGAGCACCGTAATCCGAAGGCGCGAGGGCGGCACGGGCACGACGCAGGACCCAGCGGCAAAGCTAGGTAACAAAGACAAGGTAAGGCCGGCAGCACCAGACGAGGTTTGAGGAGACAAGGAAGTGCGCGTTCCACTGTCGTGGTTGCGGGAACTGACACCGCTCGAGACACGACCCACGGACCGGGCCGAGGTAGCCGCGCTCGCAGCCGACCTCGACGCGCTTGGCCTGGTCGTCGAAAGAGTGGAAAAGGTCGGCGAAGGGCTGAGCGACGTGGTGTTGGCTCGCGTGCTCGAGATCGCCGCCATCCCGAAGGCGGACAAGATCAGGCGGGTCGTGATCGACGCGGGCGGTACCGAGCCAGTGGAAGTGGTCTGCGGTGCCTGGAACTTCGAGGTCGGAGACGTCGTGCCTTTCGCGCCGGTCGGTGCGGTGCTGCCCGGCGAGTTCCGCATCGAGCAGCGCCGCCTCAGGGGCGTCGTCTCCAACGGAATGCTCTGCTCGGGCCGGGAGCTGCGATTGTCGGAGGACCATGACGGCATCCTCGTGCTCGGGCGCGACCAGGGAGTAGAGCTCGGGCTGCCCCTCGCTGAACACCTAGGCGCCGGGTTCGAGCCCGACGTCGTCTTCGACCTCGCGATCGAGGGCAACCGGCCCGATTGCCTTTGCATTGCCGGCATCGCGCGTGACATCGGCGCCCGCCTAGGCCTGCCGTTGCATCTTCCCGAGCCGATCGTGGCCGACGGCCCCGAGCCTGCGTCGGGTTTCGCGAGCGTCGAGGTGTTGGCGCCCGAGCTCTGCCACCGGCTTATCGGGAAGGTGCTGCTCGGTGTGACGAGCGTCGCATCACCGCCGGTCATCGGCCGCCGGCTGACGCTTGCGGGGATGCGGCCCATCGACTCGATCGTCGATGCTTCGAACTACGTCATGCTCGAGCTGGGCCAGCCCACTCACCCCTACGACCTCGACCGGCTCGCGGGCCGCGGGCTGCGGGTTCGTCCCGCTCGGCCGGGCGAGGAGATCGTCACCCTCGACGGCGCGACCCGGGCCCTCGGGACTCGGCCACCGCAGCTTGACGACCCGCTCGCAGGGGCCGACTGCCTCATCTGTGACGCCGAGGACCATCCGGTCGGCATCGCGGGCATCATGGGCGGCCAGTCGAGCGAGATCAGCCCGGAGGCCTCGCGTGTGCTGCTCGAGGTCGGCTCCTTCGTGCCCCTGGCCGTTGTCAGGACGGCGCGGTGGGTCGGGCTCAGGACCGAGGCGTCCGTGAGATTCGAGCGCGGGGTGGACCCGGAGGTCATGGAGCGCGCCGCGCTGCGCTTTTGCGAGCTCGTGGTCGCGGCCGCGCATGCGGCCGGGGTCGCCCCGCCGCTGGTCGCGTCCGGACTGCTCGACGCCAATCCCGTCCCTTACGCCCCGCGGCGGGTCTGCGTCCGCACAGAGCGCGTCGGGTCACTGCTCGGGGTCGACCTCCAAGATGCCGAGATCGCGCGGCTCCTCGAGCCGTTGGGCTTCGTGGCGAGCCTCAGCGCGGACCTCGCTTCGGGCGGCGTTGTCGAGGTGGAGGTGCCCTCGTTCCGCCCCGACGTCCGCCGTGAAGTCGACGTGACAGAAGAGGTCGCGCGGCGCATCGGCTATCAGGAACTGCCGGTGACCCAACGGCGATCCCCCTTTGTCGGTCGGCTCACCGATCTGCAGGTGCTCCGTCGCCGCCTAAAGCGCGTCATGACCGGCCTTGGGGCTCACGAGGCGTGGACGATGTCGATCGTCGAGCCGCACGACCAAGAGCGTGGGGGAGTGGTGAGCCCGTTGGTGACGTTGTTGAATCCAATGGTGGCTGAGGAGTCAGCCCTCAGGGGAGGACTGTTGCCGGGTCTGCTCGGCGCGTTGCGTCACAACACCGGCCACCGCCATCCCTTCGTGCGGTTGTTCGAGATCGGAGACGTGTTCGCCCGGCCGGGCACACAAGACGGGCCCGAGCTGCCCGATGAATGGGAGCTAGTCGGACTGCTCCTCGCGGACCTCGACGACGACGCGGCCTCCACCGTGAACGCCTGGCGCGTGATAGCGGACGCGCTGAGGTTGGAGCTCACCGATCTCCGACCCGCCCTCAGGGCAGGCCTGCACCCAGCGCGGACCGCCGAGATAGTCGCGGGCGAGGTCGTGCTTGGCGTCGTGGGGGAGGTCGACCCCGAAACACTCCACGCATACGATCTCGTGCACCCCCGCGTCGGTTGGCTCGAGCTTGACCTCCAGAGCCTTGCGACTGCGCCCCGCCAGCCCCATGCCGCGAGACCGGTGAGCCGCTTCCCGTCGAGCGACGTCGATCTCGCCTTCATCGTGGCGGACTCGGTGCAGGCGAGCGCGATCGAAGCGGCGCTCGGCCGCGCCGCGGGCGAGTTGTGTGAGGCGGTGACGCTCTTCGACGTCTATCGGGGAGCGGGCGTGAACGAGGGTTCGCGGAGCCTCGCCTACAGGTTGCGGTTCTGCGCTCTTGACCGGACCCTCACCGATGCCGAGGTGGCGCAGCTCCGCGCTCGGTGCGTTAACGCAGTCGAGAGCCAGTTCCAAGCAACGCTGCGGGGCTGAGCCGCGGAACTGTCACGGACCCTGTGGCCGGCAGCTGCGATTCAGCTACGTATTGCGTAGCTACGTCATACGTAGTAGCCTGTTGCAATGGCAACCGCACAGAGAGGTCTGCGAAGACCCAATGACCCGCCATTGCTGATCCTGACGAGTCTCGCCGGTGGGCCCAAGCACGGCCACGCACTGGCCAAGGACATCGAGGAGTTCGCTGGGGTCGCGCTCGGTCCGGGCGCCCTCTACGGCGCTATTACCCGTCTCGAAGAGCGCGGCTTGATCCAGCCTCTCGAGGCGGACGACCGGCGACGGCCCTACCGGATCACCACCGCCGGCGCGAGCGCCCTCGCCGACGCCGTAAGGGACATGCGGCGTGTGGCCGATGTCGGCACGTCGCGGCTCGGCCAGATCGCTGCGCGGCCGGCATGAGCGACCGGACCCCCGACTGGTCGGGGCTGCTCAAGTGGTACCCGTCCCGGTGGCGATCGAGGTACGGCGATGAGTTCACGGCCATGATGGAAGACTCTCTGGACGGCCGGCCGGCAAGCCGCCGGTTCCGGGCCTCGATCGCCTGGGCCGGTTTGCGCGAGCGCGGACATGAGACGGGACTGTTCGGGGACTCGGTTCCCGCCGGTGACCGGATTCGGGCGGCGTCGCTCCTCGTGCTGTGCACGTGGAGCGCCTTTATGGTCGCAGGCGGGAACTTCGCCAAGGTCTCGGAGAACTTCGACCTGGTAGTCCCGCCGCGCAGCCATGTTCTCTCGGCGGCCTCGTACTACACCGTCTTCGTCGGCGCAGTCGTCGGCGGGCTTCTCGTGCTCGCCGGTGCGGCGATCGCGATACCCGCATTCGCCCGGTTTCTGCGCTCGGGTGGGTGGCCTTCGGTCCGTGGGCACATCCTGCGAGCCGGGGCTGCAACCGTGGTGGCGGTGGCGGCGACTACGGCCCTAGTCGTCCTCGCCCACACGCTGTCTCCGGCCCAGCGCAACGGCGAGCTCCTCTATCACCCCGTCGTCGGGTACTACCTAGCGGCGTTCGTTGCGACGATGCTTCTCCTTCTGCTGACGCTCGCGCTCTGGACAGCGGCCGCAGTGGCCGTAACGCGTCGGCTCGCACTGGCCGAGAGCGTCATCTCCGCGGAAGCATGGTTAGCTGTGGCGCTCGCTGCTGTGATGATCTTGATGACCGCGGCCACAACGGTGTGGTGGGCGGCGACCGGCTCGTCTGCTCCCTGGTTCGTTCAGGGCACGCTCCCCGGTTCGCCAGCTTCGGCGTTCGATCCAAACCTCGTCGCGACTTTGGCCCTCATGGTCTTGGCTTCTGCCGCCGCAAGCTTCGGCGTCGTCCGCATGGCGCGTGCATGGAAGGCCCTGCGCCTCGGATGAGTCCGAAGCGGCTCGCCGGACAGGTGGGACCGCGCGCGACTGGGCAGCGAAACTCGACCTTGCCGCAGGGCGAGTGCGTCACCCGCTTAGGCCACGAGGCGTGCTTTGAGGGCGCACACGCGAGCCGAAGGTCGGCCCGCATCGATGGGGGCCAACCCTGGCGAGTGCGGCGGTGGGGATTGTCGTCGCACCTTTTCAGGTGACTTAGCTCGTCGGCGTCACAGGCGGGGCGGCAGGACCGAACTTCGCGGCTCAGCGGCCGCGCGGCGCATAGCCGGTTCTCGCGTGCGCTTGTCCTATTGAGCACCTCTCAGAGTTGACTGGAGTTGCAAGTTGTCGCGTCGAGCTGTTGCGCACGCAGAGTTCGTAGTTTGGGTGTTGGGCTGAAGGTGGGGGTCCTTGTAGCCCGGCTTCGAGAGGTCGCTGTTGATCTCCGACATCAGTGCGCTCGTGTCGCCGACGCAGGCGGCCATTGCCTTCGAGCCCGTACCGGCCTCGTTCGTGAGCCGAGCGAGCACGTTCTTGCCAAGTGTCTTTTCCTTTGCCTTCGTGACCGCAGATAGCTGGGCCTGCAGGCTCGCGACTTGGCCGCTCAGCTTCGATGTCTGCGCGTGCAGGGACGTCACTGCGGAGTGATCCGACGCCAGGACTTTTGAAAGTACACGGTCGCGAGTCGAAAGTCCGCGGTTGAGTACCACTTCGTTGTAGTCGCGTTGGCGCCACTGGGTCGTCGACTTGGACTGTCTCAGGGCTACAAAGCCTGCCCCCAGCGCCGCGACGAGCAACACAACGACGAGGACGGCCATGATCGCCGGGCGGACGCGAGTTCGCGGTCGTGACCCGGCGTAGGTCATCGGTTCGGCGAGGGCGAAAGCGGCCGGTGCGCTGTAGGCAGGTGGCGACACGGCCACTTCCGTTTCCGGGGCCTGCTCGAGAGCCTGAGGAGCCGGCTCTTGCGGGTCGCTCAGTGTCTCGGTGGCGGTCATCTCATCACCCGATGCGACCTCGGGCGAAGATGACAGTTCGGCCTCGACGGCGGCAGGTTCGGCGGATTGCTCCACCTCTTCGCCAGGAGCTCCGGCCATAGTGCCGATCAGATCCGGATGCGAGGCTTCGGGCACACCGGAATCGTTCTTCTCGCCAACCGTGGCCGCGTCGAGGGAGTCGAGATCCTTGGGCGCCGCTGTGTCGTCCGAGGGTCGCGACACGGCCACTTCCGTTTCCGGGGCCTGCTCGAGAGCCTGAGGAGCCGGCTCTTGCGGGTCGCTCAGTGTCTCGGTGGCGGTCATCTCATCACCAGATGCGACCTCGGGCGAAGATGACAGTTCGGCCTCGACGGCGGCAAGTTCGGCGGATTGCTCCACCTCTTCGCCCGGAGCGTCGGCCATAGTGCCGGTCAGATCCAGATGAAATGCTTCGGGTTCGCCGGAATCGTTCTCCTCACCAATCGCCGCCGTGTCGATGGAGCCGAGATCCTTGGGCGCCGCTGTGTCGTCCGAGGGTCGCGACACGGCCACTTCCGTTTCTGGGGCCTGCTCGAGAGCCTGAGGAGCCGCCTCTTGCGGGTCGCTCCGTGTCTCGGTGGCGGTCATCTCATCACCCGATGCGAACTCGGGCGAAGGGGACAGTTCAGCCTCGGCGGCGGCAAGTTCGGCGGATTGCTCCACCTCCTCGCCCGGAGCGTCGGCAACAGTGTCGGTCAGCTCCAGACGAAATGCTCCGCGTGCACCGGAGTCGTTCTCCTCGCCAACCCTTGCCGCGTCGATGGACTCGGGATCCGTCACCGGCGCGCTGTACACGGGTGGCAACACGAACAACCCCGTTTCCGCCTGCGCGAGAGCCGCAGGAGCCGCCTCTTGCGGGTCGCTCCGTGTCTCGGAGGCGGTCATCTCATCACCCGATGCGAACTCGGGCGAAGGGGACAGTTCAGCCTCGGCGGCGGCAAGTTCGGCGGATTGCTCCACCTCTTCGCCAGGAGCTCCGGCCATAGTGCCGGTCAGATCCAGATGAAATGCTTCGGGTGCACCGGAGTCGTTCTCGTCGCTAACCCTTGGCGCGTCGATGGACTCGGGATGCGTCGTCGCCTCTGCGCCGTACGCGGGTGGCGACACGACAAATTCCATTTCCGGGGCCTGTTCGAGAGCCGCAGGCGTTGGATTTCCTTCGAGCAGGGATGTCTCGGTACCGACGTACTGAGAGGTCGTCTCAGTACCGGTCACAACGCTGTCCGATCGGACCTCGGGGCTGGGCGGCGCGCTGATGTCGGCTGAGGCGAGGAGCTCGTCGAGCAACTGCGCTGCTTCCGTGGAGAACTCAGGGCCTCTACCGGTTCGGTCGGGATGGAGTGCGTCGAGCTTGCCAAGCTCGTCAAGATCGCTCATTGTCGTCCGCGCCCCCTCTAGTCCTCATGTCATCAGGTGCGAAATCGCCTGACAGTTCTATCGGCGCGTCCGATGCCGGGATTGAGCCTTCGTCGGACAGAGTTGAGGTCAGGCGCGGTGGCGCCCCCCAGCCCGAGGCCCGAAACAGGACTGCACTTCAGTCCTCAACTGGCGCACCCATTCGAGCGTGGAAGGGGCGGTCGGAGACCAGGAGAGCGGTTTCGCCGTCGTCCTCGCAAAGAAGGTCCTGCTCCACTAGCTCGAGGATCGTCTCGGTGACAGGCCCTAGGTAGCTGCGGATCGCGTCGAGGGCGAAAGAGGGCAATTGGTCGAGGAAACAAAACGCGACTATCCCGGTCCCGTCCGCGCCAGGTTCCAGCGCGACGAGCTCGAGGGCGGCAACGCACCGCTCGATGGTCTCTTCGTTATCGCCTCGTTGCAATAGCTCGCTCACGAAGTCCGCGAGCTCATTGAACACGACCTGCGGGGTCAGGTCCTCGTCGTACAGGTCCAACAGGTCGAGGTAATGGCTCTCGAACTCGGGCACGTTCTCGCGCAAGATGCAAACCGCGCGGTCGTCGATCGGTGGGCGCATGAGCATTCCTTCCCGTCGTGTGGGTATTCACGGCGGCGGTGCAACGCCACGAGCAAGCCGGCGAGCGGCTGCGCTCAGAGTAACGAGGCGGTCCTCGAAAAGGCAAGCAGCCGGCGGCGATCCCCTCGGTGCGAGGAGCCCGCGGGCCGGAGCCGAGGGTCCGCGGCAAGCCGGGATGCGCGCGGGAGCACGCGCTAGAGCTCAGGGTCTTTGCGCTCGAACTTCTTGCGGACGATCTCGCGCCGCTCCTGCAGGTCCCGGTAGGTGAACTGCTCGGTCTCGGGGGGAAGGCCGATCGAAGCGCGCAAGCCGCCCAGGTCGACCGGGACGGCACGGGGATCGAGGCCGATGTCGGCCGCGATCCGGTCCCCGTGGCGCTCTGCGAAATAGGTCGCGATGAGGGCCACCTCTCCCAGAAGGTCGATCCCCGGCGCCAGGGTCGCGACGGCCCCGTCCAAAAACAGCATGTCTTTTACGAACAGCATCAGCTCTTTCGGCATCCGGGCGCCATAGCCGAGGAGTTTCTTGGTGAGGTCGCGCAGCTGAGCGGTCAGCTCGTCTGCCGACAACAGGGCCACGTCCGGAGACGGCTGGTCGAGGCCGAGGTCCGCGATGACCTGGTCGATGTCGGCCTCTGCGGGGAGGGCACCGAGATCTTTCAGCGCTTGTACCTGGATCGGGATGTTGCTCGTCGACCCTCCGATCAAAAGGTGCAAGAAGGCGAGGCGCTGGCGCTCGCCGAGGCGGCCCGTGATGCCGAAGTCGAGCAGCGCGACGCGGCCGTCCGCGCGGACGAAGAGGTTGCCGCCGTGCAGATCGCCGTGGAAGACGCCGTAGAGGAAGGCCCCCTCGAGAAACGAGATCATCTCGGCCCTCAGCACGGCCGTGGTGTCGATGCCGATCGCGCGCATGCCCTCGACGTCGTCCCAGGCGAACCCGTCGAGACGCTCCATGACGAGCATCCGGCGCGTCACGAGCGTTGGATGCGGGCGTGGCACGATGATGGAGCGTTGATCCGTCTCCGCGAGGACATGCCCGACGTCCAGCATGTTGGCGGCCTCCAGCCGGAAGTCGAGCTCCTCGACGATCGTCTCGGCGAACAGCTCTATGAGTGCCGGTGGGTTGGCGAGGGCCGAGACGGGTATCCTCCCGACGAGGAAGGGCGCGAAGAAGCTCATCGCCGCGAGGTCCCTCCGTACGAGCTCGGCGACCTCTGGCCGCTGCACCTTGACGACCACGTTCTCTCCGGTGTGCAGCCGAGCGCCGTGGACCTGGGCGATGGAAGCGGCTGCGATCGGCTTGCGGTCGAACTCTGCGAAGGTGTCCTCGAGGGGGCCGGCGAGCTCAGCCTCCAGTATCCGGCGCACCGTGTCGAACGACTCGGGGGGCACGCGGTCGCGCAGCAGCCGGAACTGCGAGACGATTTCCTCGGGGAAGATCCCCTCTCCGGAGGACAGGATCTGGCCGAGCTTTATGTAGGTCGGGCCGAGCTTGCCGAACGCGATCCGCAACCGACGCGACAGCCCGAGCCGCGAGCGTGGCTGGCCCCGGCCCCGGTCCACCACGTACCAGGACCCGACGGCCTTGGTGAGCATCCAGCCGACCCGCACGAGGCGGTGGGCAGGAGGGACGTGGCGGCGCCGGACGAGGCTCGGAACCTCCGCCCGCGTGCGGGCGCGGATGACATCGATTCCGTCGAGCCAGCGGATCTCTGCCGGAACGACCAGCCAGGGAGGGTCGTCGCTGAAGCCGGCGAACTTACAATCGGCCGGCCTCGGGCCCCTCGCGCCCTCGGGGCCCTCGGGGGACGACAACTCCTCGGGTTCCGTGGCTCAAACGGGAACGGGAGCGAGCACGATGCAGCCGTTGTGGCCGCCGAAACCGAAGCTGTTCGAAAGGATCGGGCCCGGTTCCCAATCCCGGGCGACTTCTCGCACGATGTCGAGGTGGATCTCGGGGTCCAGCTGCTCGAGGCCCACGGTCGGGGGGATGAGCCGGCGCTCGATCGAGAGAGCGCAGGCGACGGCCTCGATGGCTCCCGCAGCCCCGAGCGAGTGGCCGGTGACGCCCTTTATCGAAGTGACGAGCGGGCCGGGTCGGCCAAACACCTTTTCAATGGCCTCGGCTTCGGCGAGGTCGTTGAGCGGTGTCGAGGTCCCGTGCGCGTTCACATGGACGACCTCGGCCGCGCTCAGCCCTGCGTCCTCGAGCGCGAGCTCCATGCAGCCGATGGCGCCCACACCTCCTGGCGCCGGCGCCGTTATGTGGTGGGCGTCGGCCGTAGAGGCCCCCCCGAGGAGCTCGGCGTAGATGCGGGCCCCGCGCGCCCTTGCCCGTTCGAGCTCCTCCAAGACGAGCATGGCCCCACCCTCGGCGATGACGAAGCCGTCGCGGCGGACGTCGAAGGGCCGTGACTGCCCGCTAGTCGACAGCGCCGTCATGTTGCCGAAGGCGGCGAGCGCGACCGGTGTCATCGCGGCCTCGGCACCGCCTGCGAGAACGGCGTCGCAGCGCCCCCCTGCGATCAGGCGGTGAGCGGCGAGGATCGCGTGCGTGCCGGACGCGCAGGCCGTGGCGATCGTCTCGCACGGGCCGCGCCATCCGAGGCGCATCGACACCGCCGCCGCGCCGGCATTGGCCATCATCATCGGGACGAGGAACGGTGAGACCCGGCGCGCTCCTTTTTCGAGGAGCACGCCGATCTGAGCCTCCATGGTGCTGAGACCCCCGACGCCGGTGCCGATCTGCACGCCGGCGAGCGCCGGGTCGACCTCGACCGGCCCTGCGTCCAAAAGGGCCATGTCAGCGGCCGCGACGGCGTACTGAGCAAAGGGGTCGACGCGTCGTGCCTCTTTGGCGTCGAACCAGTTGGAGGGGTCGAACCCCCGCACCCGGTGCTCGCCCTCGGGCGCGGGGCCGTTCAGGCCGGCGAAGAACTCGTCTTTGCCGATCCCGCAACACGACACCACACCGAGTCCCGTGACCGCGACCCTGCGGCGACCGCCTCGGACGGGCCCTCGCTCAGCGTTGGGCATCAGAGTTTCGAAGTTACGAGCTCGTAGGCCTGGCCGATTGTCTCGACACCTTCGAGCTCGCTCTCGTCGACGGTGATGCTGAAGACCTCCTCGAGCTCCATCACGAGCTCGACGAGGTCGAGGCTGTCAGCATCGAGGTCGTTCGCGAAGCTCGCGTCCAGGGTCACCTTCTCACTGGGCACGTTCAAGATCTCGGCCGCGCAGGCCTTGAACTTCTCGAAGGTAGCTTCGTTGTCCATGCGTGGCTGCTTTCTCTCGGGGTTGGTTGATTGCGTTTTCTCTCGTCGGTCGGGTCGATTGTCTCAGTGGCCCATACCGAGGCCACCGTCCACGGCGAGCACGGCTCCGGTCACATAGCTGGCACCGTCCGAGGCCAAGAACTCGACGGCGGAGGCGATCTCGTCGGGACGCGCCTGACGCCCGAGCGGCACCATTGACGTCAGTGCCGCGACGCGATCATCTCCTAGCACAGCGATCATATCCGTGGCGACGAACCCTGGGGCGACGACGTTGACCGTGATGTTGCGCGAGGCGACCTCGCGCGCCAAAGAGCGCGCGAACCCGACCAGGGCGGCCTTGGAGGCCCCGTAGTTGGCCTGACCTGCGGAACCCATGAACGCCACGACCGATGAGATGAGGACGATGTGGCCCTGCCTCGCCCTCACCATGGGCCCGAGGGCCCGCTTCGCGCAACGGTAGACAGCGGTCAGGTTCGTCTGGATGACGTTGTCCCAGCGCTCCTCTGACATCCGCAGCAGCAGCGTGTCGTCGGTGATCCCCGCGCAGCACACGAGCACCCGCACGGGCCCGAGCGCCTTCTCGACCTCCTCGAAGGCCCCCTCGACCTCGCCCGGCGAGGTGACGTCGCAGTTGACCGAGAACAGATCGTGGGTACCGGGCGGCCCGCTCAGCTCCTCGGGCGGCTTGGTCTTCCAGGTGACAGCGACGCGGTCGCCGCCTGCCTGGAACCGGCGGGCACACGCCAGCCCAATGCCCCGCGAGCCGCCGGTCACGAGGACGACCCGCCCCGGTGCAGGCTCGGGTGGCGCTTGTGTCACCCAGGCGCTCCGTCGCTCGCGCGCGAAGGCGCAATGGGCGCCCCGCCCCAGCGCAGGACGGCGCTGGCCCAGGTCATCCCTGCTCCGAAGCCCGAGAAGAGGACGAGGTCGCCATCCTTGAGCCGCCCCGCGTCTGCAGCTTCTGCGAGGGCGATCCCGCAGGACGCGGCGGAGGTGTTGCCGGTGTGGTCGAGGCAGACGGCATAGCGGGACGGGTCGATACCGAGCCGCTGGCCCATGGCGTCGATGATCCGGATGTTCGCCTGGTGGGGGACGAACAGGGCAATGTCCTCGACGGTGACGTCTGCCTGCTTCAGCACACGCTCGGCGGACTCGACGGTCGCGCGCACGGCCTTGCGGAAGACCTCACGGCCTTCCATGTAGATGTAGCCGCCCTTGTCGCAGTACAGGATCGGGGTCAGGGACCCGTCGAGGCCGAGGTCGTGCGCGAGGACGAGCGGCTCGCCTTCTGTGGCCTCGATGACGATGGCGCCGGCCCCGTCGCCGAACAGCACGGCGGTATTGCGGTCCTCCTGGTCGGTGATCTGGGACAACGTGTCTGACCCGACGAGCAGCGCCCGCTCGTGGCCGGCGTCGAGGAGCGCCACGGCCGTGACGAGGCCGTAGACAAACCCGGCGCAGGCGGCGTTCAGGTCGAACGCGGCACCGCGACAGCCCAGCTGGTGGTGGACCCACGACGAGGTCGCGGGCACGGTCTGGTCCGGCGTCGTCGTCGCGAGCACGAGCAGGTCGATCTCCGGGCCACGGCGCCCGGCACGCTCGAGGGCACGGCGGGCGGACTCGATCGCGAGACCGGAGGTCGTTCCACCGTGGCGGCGCTCCTTTATCCCGGTGCGCTCGACGATCCAAGCATCGTTGGTGTCGAGGTGGCTCTCGTAGTCGGCGTTTGTGACGACCTTGTCCGGCAGAGCCATCCCCCAGCCAGTGATCTGTGCGCCTCTCATGCCGTCCTCTCATCTTGGAGGGGCCCCACGTGCTCGAGGGTCCTCTCATCTTTGATGCGTCGGTCGTCCCCGCTCGGCACCGCGCCTTCGACAGGGGCCCGCAGCCACGCGACGGGCTGGCCTCGCGTCACTCGCTCGCCTGCGAGCACGAGCACCCCCTCGAGCGTGCCTGAGAACGCGGACCGCACTTCTGTGCCCCCCACGAGACCGAGCAGCCCCCCGACCTCTATCGTCACGGGTTGGCCCGGTCGCGTAGCGTTCCCGGGAAGATAGCCCTTCAGGCCCGGAGCGGGCTCGAACAGGCCTACCGCGGGCGAGACGATAAGCCGTTCGGTCATCTCAAACAGCTCACCGGTGGGTGCCGTGCCGGAGGTGTTCCCGGCGAGGATCCTCACGAGACGGGCCAGCTCGTCCGGTGTGGAGACAGACAGCCCGACCGTGTCGGTGGTGGGAGCCGCGCGTCGCAACAGCCCCGTCAGCACTCCGCCAGGGCCTAGCTCGACAAAGGTCTGTATGCCCTCGCCGAGAAGGGTGTCGAGGGTCTGGCGCCAGCGGACCGGGCTGCACAGCTGAGCGGAAAGCAGCTGCGGCCACTCCTCGGGATTGTCGTGGAGCCGAGCGTCGACGTTCGCCACGACGACGGGATCGAGGTCGTGGAAGCTCGTCGAGGCGAGGGCCTTACGGAGCCGCTCGCGCGCGCTCGACATGAGGGGAGTGTGGAATGCGCCCCCGACCGGCATCGACATCACGCGCTTTGCCCCGAGCTCCTTGGCGATGGCGGTGAACTCCGCGAGCGCCTCGGCCGTGCCGGCGACAATGACCTGGCCAGGAGCGTTGAAATTCGCAACCCAGGCCTCGCCGTCGACTCGCCGGCAAGCCGTCTCTACGCTCTCGTCGTCTAGACCGAGAACGGCGATCATGGTCCCCGGGGCGCTCTCGGCCGCCTCTCGCATCGCCGCACCCCGCTCTGAGACCAGCCGGAGACCCTCCTCGAAGTCGAGCGCGCCGGCGGCTACGAGGGCCGTGTACTCGCCGAGGCTGTGACCGGCCGCGGCCGAGGGCTCGATTCCGAGGCGCTCGGCCGCGTCGAGGACGATGAGGCTCTGGACGAAAGTGGCGATCTGGGCGTTGTCCGTCTCGGTCAGCGTCTCCTGGTCGGCCTCGAGGAGCAGATGGGCGAGATCGCGCCCTGTGACCTCAGAAGCCAGGCCGACGAGCTCGAACGACGGGTGGTCGACCCAGGGGCTGCCCATGCCCGGTCGCTGCGAGCCTTGACCGGGAAACGTGAACGCCAGCAAGCTTCGCCCCTCTCCCCTCCAGGTCGGGCGCGGTGCCCGGGACCTCAGCTCTCTAAGTCTGACCTCGCCCGTCGGCGATCGGTTACATCCGCGTCAAGCGACGGCGAGCCGCGCACGGACGGGCAAGTGGTCCGAGCCGCCCACCCGCACCGATTCGCCGGAGAGCACCTCGACGGAGCGTGTCACCAAAATATGGTCGATCTGGCTGTGGGCGCGCCAGGCGGGATAACTACGAGCTCGCACGGCCCTGCGCCAGCCGGGGAGCGCGAGCGAGACGGGAGGGCCCCAGAAGTTCATGTCGCCGGCGAGGACGGCCGGCCGGCCCGCCGCCGGGAGTGCATGACGGAGCCTTTTCACCAAGATGGGCGAGCCGTGGACGAAGTGGCAAAGATGCGTGCCGATGACGGTGATCGGGGACCCATCGACCTCGAGGTCGGCGAGAAGCGCTGCTCGCAACCTGAAGTTGTCGCGCCGCAGGCGTCCGAGCTCGACGGTCTCGACGCGCACTGTCGGGACCCGCGAAAGCAGGGCGATGCCCCAGCTGCCTGCGTGCGCCTTGTCGTCGCGCCGGCGCCGGCGCACGCGGTCCAGGCTCCTGGGGTCGGTCACCCAGAGGGGGCGGGCTCCCCGCGCGTCGTGCCGGCTCGGTCCCCATCGCCTACCCGCCCGCAGTGGCTCGAACAAAAGGGCCTCGGACAGGGGCACCTCGTGGACCTCGTAGCCGTGCGACGCCCCGACCATGCGGGCGAGGCTCTCGCCCTCCTCGGGTATCCAGTTCTCCTCCAGCAACAAGACGTCCGCCTGGAGCACTGCGCAGGCCGCGGCGACGTCGAAGGGCCTGCCCCAGCCGTCGATGCCGGCATGGACGTTGAACGTGGCGACCACCAGCTCCGGCATCGGTGTCCGGCCTCACGTGCCCTGGAACAAGGCGCGCAGGTCTAGCGAGGCGACGTGCTCGTGGCTCGCGAGCGAGACATAGGCGCGCGCGAGGGCGTCCTTGCCCACCCCGAGGACCGTGGTGAGCAGGCCGAGCGACTCTGCGAGCTCCTCGTTGGGCACGCCGGCGACGACGCGGTGCCACATGGACTCCTCGAGCACGTTAAAGGCCGTCTGCAACTCGCCGATCCCGAAGCCGGCGTTGAAACGGTCGTGCGCGATCTTCTCCGCATACCTGATCACCCGGTCGAGCCGGCGGGTGTCGAGGCAGTCGAGGACGATGTCGAAGAGCGCCTCGAGCCTGCTCCGCAGCTCCTCGTGACCGAAAGCCTCGTAGTGCCAAAGGTGCGATCGCTCGACGGACCCTGTGGCCTCGTCGAGGATCTCGCCCCGGGCATCGCCTAGCACGGCATTGAGTTCCATCGCAGTTCCGATCGATCAGCTCATGCGACCGCCCTGGTCGCTAACCTCCCGACCATGAGACTAAGCGCAAGGAACCAGCTCGACGGTGTCGTTGTCCACGTCGAGCACGGTGCGGTGATGTCCACCGTCGTCGTCCGCCTCACCGGTGGTCAAGAGGTCGTAGCGGCGATCACGAAGGACTCCGCCGAGAGCCTTGAGCTGGCCGAAGGCGACGCCGTCAAGGCTGTCATCAAGGCCACAGAGGTCATGATCGGAAAGGACTGACCCCAGGCTGCAGACCTCAGGCGACGGCCTTTCGGAACACCCGCGTCGCCCAGCTGACAACGAGGGCGCACAGCGGCACGAGGACTGCGAAGGCCTGCCAGACCGCCGGTGCGCCGAAGCTGCCGACGGCGAGCGCCCGCGAGGCCTCCACCGCGTAGTAGAGCGGGTTGAAATGCGCGAGGACGCGCATCCATAGCGGCCCGATCGAGATCGGGAGCAGGACCCCGGCGAGGAGCAGGATCGGGAGGTTCAGCCCGTTGATGATCGCCGCGAAGCTGTTGATCTCCTTGGTGACAAGGGCGGTCGCCGTAGAGAAGGCGGCCATGAGCGACGCCAGCAGCCCGAGTAGGACCCCAAGGGCCAAAAGCCCGAGCCAGTGCGGCTTGAACCCGACCCCGACCCCGACCGCGACTACGACCGCGTCGAAGACCAGCATCATCGTAAGGCCGGAAAGGATCGGGCCGACGAGGATCGCGAACCGGCTTGCGGGCGTGACACGGAAGCGCTCGACCACCCCCGCCTGTAGCTCGAAGATCGTGTTGAAGCCCATGCTGATCCCACTTGCGAAAGCGAGCAGGCACAAGATCCCGGGCAGGAAGATCTCGAGTACACCGCCGTGGACTCCGAGGTTCGGGGCGACGTGCTTGAGCAGCGGCGTGAACAGCGCCAGGTACAAGATGGGCGTCGAGAAGCCCACGAACAGCCAGATGGGATTGCGCAGCATCTGCAGGCTGTATCGGCGGAACAGGAGACTGACGTCGAGTGCGGTCTTCATGCTGCGCTCTCCGCGGTGTTCGGACCTGCGTCGCGAAGCGAGCGACCGGTCTCGTGCAAAAAGACGTCGTCGAGGGTTGGCTCGGACAGGCTGATCGATTTGAGGACGATCCGCTCGCCGTCGAGGAGACGCAGCAGCCCGGGAAGCGCCGTGCTCCCGTCCGCGACGTAGAGACGGATCTGGTCTCCCTCCCCGGTGATCTCGCGCACGTAGGGCTGAGAGGCGATGAGCTGTCGCGCACGGGCCAGGGCACCGTTCTCGTCGTGGACGCTCAGCAGTACCGAGTCACCCGAGACCTGGCGTTTCAGGTCGCGCGGGGTCCCCTCGGTGACGATCTCGCCGTGGTCCATGATCATGAGTCGGTCGCAGAGGGCGTCGGCCTCTTCGAGGTAATGAGTCGTGAGGAAGATGGTCGTGCCACGCGAGCGCAGTGCGCGGACGTGGTCCCAGAGGTTCGCCCGGTTCTGCGGGTCCAGTCCCGTGCTCGGCTCGTCGAGGAAGAGAACGTCGGGCTCGTGCACGATCCCGAGCGCAACATCCAGGCGGCGGCGCTGTCCGCCAGAGTAGGTCCTCACGCGGCGGTCCGCGAACTCGCTGAGGTCGAGGACCTCCATCAGCATCTGCGCCCGTGCGGTCACCGAATCGAGGTCGCCACCGTAGAGGCGGCCCTGGAGGATCAGGTTCTCGCGACCGGTGGCGAGCGCGTCGGCGCCGCCAAGCTGGCTGACATAGCCGATGCGCGTCCGGACCTGCTTCGGCCGGCGCGCGACGTCGATCCCCGCCACCGTCGCGGTTCCGCTGTCGATCGGCAGCAGCGTGGTCAGCATTCGCAGCGTCGTCGTTTTTCCGGCGCCGTTCGGGCCGAGGAAGCCGAATATCTCGCCTTGCTGCACCTCGAAACTGACACCCCGAACGGCTTCGACGGGCCCTCGCTTGGAGCGGAAACTCTTGCGAAGCTCGCGTGTCGAAATGATCGTCTCCAACTCCCTGTCCTCCCGTTGTCCTGCGTCGATCCTCGTCATCGTTGAGAAGATGCCTCCTCGAGCAGCGACGGGGGCAGTACCACCTCGCCTCGCTGCTCGTGCATTTCTCGCCACCACTCGAGCCCGTCGAGCGTTCCGGACTCGACGTCGCCGATGAGATCGCGGACGTAGCCGAGCTCGGCCTCGGACAGCACCTTGTGGAACTCGGCTTCGAGCCAAAAAAGCCTGGGGAGGCCCCGTTTTTCGACTATCTCACGCGCCGAGCGCATCTGGGCGAGCTGGAACTCGAGGTGCTGGGCGCGTTCTTTCAACAGCTCGACGACATCACCTGGTGAAAGTGCGGGAAGGAACGAGAGAGCGGCCTCGAACTCGGGATAGTCCTTGACCGGCGTCGAGACGAGCTCGGTGAGCCAGTCGTGCATCTCGACCCGCCCGGTGTCGGTCAGCTCGTAGATCGTGCGCTCGGGGAGCCGGCCCGACCGCTCAGTCCCCTTGGCGGCGATCAGCCTGCGCCTTTCGAGCGATTCGACCACCGAGTACAGCGAGCCGTAGTTGAGGCGGATGCTCTCGTGTTTTTGGCGTTGGCGCAGCGTCGTCGCGACCTCGTAGGGATGCATGGGCCGCTCGTAGAGGCAGATCAGCACGGCCAGGGCGAGAGGGTTGTTCCGGTGGGGCCGGGCCATTCGACTCCTTTGTATCGATTACCCTGAATAGGGTAACATAACTCGAGGACTCTGAGACGAGCAAGCGAAGGCGAGAACTCGCGCCTTCATCGGTTCGGCATTTCTTGGGACACTGCCAGCACGACCTAGTGGTTCGTCGCTGAAATAACTATGGTGGCTAGAATGCGAGTATGCCGACGATCACCGCCGAACCACTCGCTATGTCCGACGAGCAACGACAAGCCCTCGGGGTGATCGCTCGCTCGA
>JBEKMZ010000025.1:0-40733 GCA_049523315.1 Acidimicrobiales bacterium
CCCCCAGAAGTCGACGAGCACTGTGTCGTTCAACGACACGACCTCGTTGAAGCTCTCTGCTGTCAGGTTCACGGTGGCCATCTGTATGTCCCCTTCTTGTAAGCGACCCTGCAGATACAAACCGTGGTACCCCGTAGGGTATTCCTGCCGACAGCGTGAAAGGCCCTGAAATGAGGGCCTGGCCGTCACGGTTCCCGATGTTGGCCTGTCCGCTCGGGCGACGCGAATGGGTCGAAGGCGTTCACGCTATTCCTCGCCGCCGACCCCCCAAGACGCGTTCGCGTCGTTGCGGCCTTGGGCTCTCCGTCATCGGCGCGCGCCGAAACACCCCCAGCGGCAGGAGCCCGACCTGGAACCGGCCGCGAGACACCTGCGGACGCCGCCAGTCTTGTCCCCCTCATGGACAAAGTCCAGTCTGGACCGGAGCGCTGCCCTGGTCCAGCGAGCTCTGCGAAGCTGGCGGCCGTCCGACGATTCACGGAAAGGGCCCTTGACATAGTGCCGAAAGACCCTATTTGGCCCCTGGCCAGGGTATTAACGTTCGAATTAGAACTTAACAATAGTGGCCATAGAGTCTAAATACGGCTCGTAAACCTCAATGAAGAGATGGAGACACTATGTTGCTTGAACCACCAACTGTGGTTTCGCAAACTGAAATCACTCTGGACGTACGGGAGATAGAGCCGCTGCTGCAGGCGCCGCCGATGGACGTCATGCCCTGGCCGGGTGCCACTATCACCCTCAAGGACGGTCGGACAATGTACATCCGTGAGGCGACCCTCGCGGAAGCACCCGCAATGATGGGCTATATGAAGCGTGTCATGGAGCAGGATCACGACTTCTACGACGTGGTCGGGGCACGGGTCCATGCAGAGATCGCAGGGTGGTACCGCAAGCGGCTAAAGGACCCCTACACGCTCCTCGGACTCATCGATGGTGAGTGGGTGGGATTCGCCAATGGGCGCCTGATGAATGAGGACATCAACATCAGCCTCCATACGATGGCCCTCGCCCGCGGCGGCCGCATCGGCGCCATCATGTACTACGTCAAGACGTATTACGCGTTCGAGATCCTCGGCAACAAGGAGTTCTGGGCGACTTACGAAAGCTACAACGGCTGGCACCGCTGGGGGCTCGGCATGGCGCAGCCCTCATATCCCTGGCCCGAGTACCAGCACGAGCTCGGCGGGGCCCGCGTTTACTACGTCACGAAGAAGTACTGGGATTCGGTCGTTAAGGATTACATCCACCAGATGGTCGGGGCCGATCTGAATTTCGACGTCCCGGCGGAGATCGTCAAGGCGAACGAGCACCTGCAGATCCCACGAGACGTGACCGTGTAGTCATGCCGGTCTCAGGTCCGCCGGGGAGCCCCCTTAAGGACACCACGCCTCCAGACGTGACTATCGAGCGTGAGATCGCCGAGGTGATCCGCGGGAGTTATGCACGGGTCGCCGAACCGCCTGCAAGACGGCGGATCGGCGCCCGTGAGCTCGTCTCGCAGGTCCTCGACCCCGACAGCTTCGTAAGCTGGGACACAGAGCTGGTAGCCGTCCGGACCGACCCTGAGTACCGGGCCCAGCTGAAAGAGGCCCGGCAGTCCTCGGGGCTCGACGAGGCGGTCATGAGCGGGGAGGGGACGATCCGCGGCCGCCGTGTCTGCGTCGTGGCCTGCGAGTTCGGCTTCCTGGGCGGGACCCTCGGAGTTGCGGCGGCAGAACGGCTCACGCGCGCCATCGAACGGGCGACCGCAGAGCGGCTCCCCCTCGTCGCGTCTCCAGTCTCGGGCGGGACGCGGATGCAGGAGGGCACGGTGGCCTTCCTGCAGATGGTCAAGATCGTCCAGGCGCTCGTTCAGCACCGTCACGCAGGGCTTCCCTACCTCGTCTACCTGCGGCACCCCACCACGGGTGGGGTGTTCGCCTCCTGGGGGTCGCTCGGCCAGCTCACCGCGGCGCAGCCCGGGGCGTTGATCGGGTTCCTCGGCCCGCGTGTCTATGAGGCTCTATACGGGGACAAGTTCCCAGAGGGCGTCCAACTAGCCGAGAACCTCTACCGGCTGGGCATCGTCGACGCGGTCCTCGCACCCGAGGACCTAGGCGAGATAGCGGCTCGGGCACTCGATGTGATGTGCACGACGCTCGAGACGGTCCCGGCCGCGCTCGCACCCCTGGAGGGTCCGATCGACGAGGTGCCTGCATGGGAGTCGATCGAGCACACCCGCCGCCCGGACCGTCCGGGCGTCGAAGAGCTGCTTCGGGCCGCGTCACACTCGGTCACGATCATGAGCGGGACCCAGGAGGGCGAGCGCAGCGGCGGTCTGATCCTGGCGATGGCCAAATTCGGAGAGGCGCCTTGCGTCGTCGTCGGCCAGGACCGCCTCTTCCCGAAAGAGGGTCGCCCGCTCGGCCCCGACAGCCTACGCGAGGCGCGTCGGGGGATGAGCCTGGCAGCCGAGATCGGACTGCCCCTGCTCACGATCATCGACACGCCCGGGGCTGCCCTGTCCAAGGAAGCTGAGGAAGGCGGGCTCGCGGGCGAGATCGCCCGGTGCCTGGCCGACATGGTGGCGCTGCCCGTGCCGACCGTGTGCCTCCTTCTCGGAGAAGGCGCCGGTGGGGGCGCACTCGCGCTCCTGCCAGCCGACCGGGTGGTGGCCGCACAACACGGCTGGGTGGCGCCCCTGCCACCAGAGGGAGCCTCGGAGATCCTCTACAGGACCGTCGATCGTGCCCCCGAGCTGGCCGCCGCCCAAGGCGTGCGCTCAGCCGACCTCGCCGCCGCGGGCATCGTCGACCGCATCGTGCCCGAGCGTCCCGACGCCGCCGACGAGGTGCGCGAGTTCCTCGCCCGGCTCAGCGGCGCACTCGAGTACGAGCTGACCTCGCTGATCCGCCGGGACAAGGCGGAGCGTCTCGCCGCCCGGTACCAGCGGTACCGCAACCTAGGCCTACATCAGCAGTCATAGCGAAGATTCATAACGAAAAGGAGTTTCGAACACCATGCTGCAGCCCATCGAAGTCAGGAAGGTGCTCCTTCAAAAGGTGACCGACGCCTCGGGGTTGGAGGAGCTGATCGAAAAGGGCGTCTTCAAAGCAGACGACGTAGTCGGTGTCGTGGGCAAGACCGAGGGCAATGGTGGCGTCAACGACTACACGCGCCTTCTGGCCGACCGCGCCTTTCGCGAGGTCCTCGTGGCAAAGGGGACCCGGAGCTGGGACGAGGTCCGCCAGATCCCGCTCGCGTGGTCCGGTGGCACCGACGGAGTGCTCAGCCCGCACGCGACGATCTTCGCCAAGATTCCCGCGAGCGAGGCACCGGTGACCAACGAGCCTCGCCTGTCGGTAGGTGTCGCGATGAGCGACCAGATCCTGCCCGAGGAGATCGGCCACGTGGCGATGATCGAGAAGGTCGCCGCTGGAGTGCGCAGGGCGATGGAGGCCGCAGGCATCAACGACCCCGCGGATGTCCACTACGTCCAAACCAAGACCCCTTTGCTGACCCTCGACACCATCAACGACGCCAAGCGGCGCGGGCACAGCGTATGGACAGAGGACACCTTGGAGTCGATGGACCTGTCGAACGGCACCTCCGGGCTCGGGATCGCCGTCGCGCTGGGCGAGATCGAGATGCCGACCGACGACCAGGTGATGAACGACCGATCGCTGTACTCCTCCGTCGCCTCGTGCTCGTCCGGGGTGGAGCTCGACAGGGCCCAGATCGTCCTTGTCGGCAACATCCGCGGGATCGGGGGCCGGTACCGCATCGGCCACTCGATCATGGAGGACGCCCTTGACATGGACGGGATCTGGAAGGCGATCCGCAACGCAGGCCTCGACGACCTCCCCGCAGACTGCCCCAACCCGCGTCATCTGAAAGGGCGGCTCGTCAACCTGTTCCTCAAGTGCGAGGCCGACCCTTCCGGGCACGTCCGCGGCAAGCGCAACATCATGCTCGACGACTCCGATGTCCACTGGCATCGCCAGATCAAGGCTTGTGTCGGCGGCGTCGCAGCGGCAGTGGCCGGCGACCCCGCCATCTTCGTCTCGGTGTCCGCCGCCCACCAGGGCCCAGCGGGAGGCGGGCCCGTAGTCGCGATCGTCGACCTCGGATAGCACTACTTGCCATGACGGTCGGGCCGCGAGGCCCGGCCGTCCCATTTTGGGACTGGAGGGACATGCCGGAGCCACAAGTGTCGCCTGCTTGGGCGAGTACCTATGTCGGTGACCTGTTGTGCGGACGTTGTCAGGATGCAACGGTCCACGCCTCCACGACGGTGGCTTCTTACCTGAGCGTGCCAGAGCCCGGCGCCGGTCCGGCTGTCATCGCGCTCTTGTCCGAGGAGGCTGTCCGGTTGCCGATAGGCATCGTCTTGTCGGCGTCCCGGTTGCCCGAAGCCGGCAGCACCGTCACCTTGGGCAACGGGTCGATCGCGACCGAACAAGGGACGTGGCGACCGATGCGGTGGTGGGACCCACGGCCGCGGCTTTCGGCGGAAGCCATCCTGGCGCACGGCCCCGAACTCCTCGGGGTCGTCGAACAAGAGGCCGGCTCCTCGTTCGGGTTGCCCCTCGCCGACGCACTCGTACTGGCCAAGGCCCTGGCGGGCGGTGACACCGAGGCCGCGCTTGGCTGGATCGGCCTCGGTCCTGGACTCACGCCGGCAGGCGACGATGTCGTGGCCGGCGCGCTCGCGATGCTTGCCCTCTGCGGCAGCCTCGACGAGCACACCAAGAGCACCGTCGACCGTTGCGCGCGCGCACGCACGACGGCCTTGTCTTCCGCCCTCCTCGCCGCCGCAGGCAGAGGGCAAGTGATACCGCAGGCGGCAGGCGTGCTGAGCGCCCTCGCGGCCGGCGGCCCGCCTGATCGGCTGAGGTCGGCCGCGGCGGCGCTGTTCGGTGTGGGGGCCACGTCCGGGCACGACCTGTGCGCCGGGATGGCAGGCGCTCTCGTCGCACCGATGCCGACATGCACGTCTCGCTCGAGCGGAGAGCTCGCCACTATCCCAAGGAGGCCATGATGAGCGCCCGGGTGGAGTTGCGACGTGGGATCTATCGCGACTCGGTCATCTTGATGCAGGTGAGCCAGGCCATCGCCTCGTGCCGCGGCGTGACCGCCGCGATCGTGGCGATGGCCACGCCCTTGAACATAGAGGTCTACGAGAGACTGGGCTTCGACCGAGGCGCGGTGGCCGATGCCACTCCGAACGACTTGCTCGTCGCGATAAAGGGCGAGCACGACGCAGTGGATCTGGCGGCAGCAGAGCTCGAGCGGCAACTGGCGCCCTCGCCAACCCAGGATGCCCAAGGCTTCGGATCACCCCCGGCGCCCCGGACGCTGGCCTCGGCGCTGCGCCACGGCGGCACGCTCGCCCTGATCTCGGTGCCGGGCCGGCATGCCTTCGTCGAGGCCATGGATGCCGTCCATGCCGGAGTCTCAGTGATGCTGTTCTCCGACAACGTCTCGGTCGAGCAAGAGATTATTCTCAAGGACGAGGCTGCGCGCCACGACGTTCTCGTGATGGGCCCCGACTGCGGGACGGCGGTAGTCGGCGGCCTCGGGCTCGGCTTCGCCAACGCACTGCGCCCGGGCCCTGTCGGCATCGTCGCAGCCTCGGGGACCGGGGCCCAGGAGGTGACCTGCCTGCTCGACGCCGATGACGTGGGCGTGACTGCGGTGTTGGGAGTTGGCGGTCGCGACCTCTCTGCGGCCGTCAGCGGTCGCTCCACGTTCGCAGCCATGAAGGTACTTGACGAGCACCCGGGGACCGAGTTCGTCGTCGTCTTGTCGAAGCCACCAGACCCTCGCGTGGCCGAAGAGGTGCGCGCCGCGGCCGCCCGCTTGAAGACGCCGTCGTTGGTCGCCTTCGTCGGCCGGGGCCAACAGGACCTCGCCGCGGCCACGGCGCGGACTCTCGCGGCTCTCGGCCGGTCGCCAACGCCGCCGCCGGAGTGGTCGGCGCCATATGACCGGGGCCATCGGCCAGGGTTCGTCCGCGGCCTGTTCTCAGGAGGAACGCTCTGCGACGAAGCGATGGCGATCGCCGCCGAATCGCTCGGGCCGATCGCGTCCAACACACCCCTCGAGACGTCCTGGGCGCTCGAGGCCGACCTACGTGCACCGGGCCACCTGATGATCGACTTCGGCGACGACCGCCTGACAGCAGGCAGGCCGCATCCGATGATCGACCAGACACTGCGCCTCGAGCGGGTCGCCCAAGAGGCCGCCGATCCCGCCTGCGGCGTGCTTCTCCTGGACGTCGTCCTCGGCTATGGGTCCCATCCGGACCCCGCCTACGAGCTCGCACCGGCCATCGAGTCCGCCCGTGAGACCGCCCGGAAGGCTGGGCGCGACCTCGCCGTCGTCGTGTCGCTCGTCGGTTCGCGCTCTGATCCGCAAGGCCGCGACTCCACCGCCAAAGCACTCGCCGCGGCCGGTGCCAGCGTTCATCTGTCCAACGCCGCCGCTGCACGTGTTGCGGTGGGCCTCGTCGAGGGAGCAGGCCGATGATCCAGCTTGACGAATCGCCGCTGGTGGTCACAGCTGGGGCGTCACTATTCGCGGACGCGCTGACAGCCCAGTTGACAACGCCGCGTCAGCTCCACTGGGCACCGCCGGTGCCCGGCAGCGACCTGGACCTTGCCAAGATCGCCGCAGACCCCAGGACCCACCCGGCCACCGCCGAGTCCGTCCGGCGCCTGACGACCGCGAGCCCGCAATGGGTGGACGTCGTCCCCGCCGGCGAGGCTCTCGGCCTCGGGCCGCGCGAATTTCTTCACGCGGGTCCACCGGTCGAATGGGCCGACGCCTCCGGCCCGGTCCGTGGGGCGGTGGCCGGAGCCATGATCTACGAGGGTCTCGCGGACAGCTTCGAACAAGCCGTCGAGATAGCCGCCGGGGGCGGCATCTCGCTCGCGCCTTGCCACTCGCGCGCGGCGGTGGGTCCCATGGCAGGTGTCGTCAGCGCCTCGATGCCGGTATCAGTCGTCGAGGACTCAGAGCGCGGCGGACGAGCGTACTGCACGTTGAACGAGGGCCTCGGTAAGGTGCTGCGGTACGGCGCCTACTCCCCCGCCGTCATTGCACGCCTGCGGTGGCTCGAGGGTGTGCTCGGGCCACTGTTGGCCACGACCTTGCGCCGGCGCGGGCCCGTGGACGTGCGCAGCATCATCGCCCAAGCCCTGCAAATGGGCGACGAGTGCCACAACCGCAACCGCGCCGCCACCTCGCTCTTGCTGCGCGAGATAACCGCGGACCTGCTCGAGAGCGGTGCGCGGAACCAGGACGTGGTCGACGCTTTCCGGTTCATCAACGGCAACGACCACTTCTTCTTGAACCTGTCGATGCCAGCCGGCAAGCTCGCCGCCGACGCGGCCCGCGACATCCCCGGCTCCGCCATGGTCGTGGCCATGGCGCGGAACGGGACTGAGTTCGGGATCCAGGTATCGGGGACCGGGGATGAGTGGTTCTGCGCTCCCGCACCGGCAGTGAAGGGGCTTTACTTCTCCGGTTTCGGCCCTGATGACGCTGGGCTCGACATAGGCGACTCGACCATCACCGAGACAAGCGGCATCGGGGGCTTCGCGATGGCGGCAGCACCGGCCATCGTCCTGTTCGTTGGCGGCGAGGTGTCCGACGCGCTCGACAACACGATGCGCATGTATGAGATCACTCTCGCCGAGCACCCCTTCTACAAGGTGCCGATCCTCGGCTTCAGAGGCACACCGACAGGTATAGATGCCACGCTCGTCGTGAGAAGCGGAGTGTTGCCCTCGGTCAACACCGGGATCGCGGGGCGCGAGCCGGGCGTCGGCCAGGTGGGTGCCGGCCTCGTCGTTCCCCCGATGTCCGTCTTTGTCGACGCGACGCGGGCCCTTGCACGGCGGGCAGAGCCGCCAGTGGCGCCCGGGCCTTTCGCAGCAAAGGAGCCAGTATGAACGAGATCTTCAAGTACCGGGCCCCAACGTCGCGCGCCGAACTGTACGGGCTCCTCGCCGACCATGGCGACGGGGCACGGGTGCTGGCCGGCGGCACGGACCTGCTCGTCGACATCCGTAGCGGGCTGGTCCGGCCCGAGATGGTGATCAACCTCAAAAAGGTCGACGACTTCTCGGGCCTCGTGTGGAGCCAAACCGAAGGGCTCGTCATCGGCCCGTCGGTGACCGTGAACGAGGTCCTCCACGACGCGAGGGTCCGCGACCACTACTCGTTGCTCGCCGAGTGCGCGCTGACGATCGCCTCGCACCAGCTCCGCAACCGGGCGACCGTCGTCGGCAACATCACTCACGCCTCGCCCGGCGCGGACATGGCGCCGGGCCTGTTGTGCCTCGGTGCCCGGGCGGTGATCGGCTCCCAGCGAGGCCGGCGCGAGGTTGAACTCAAGGACTTTTTTGCGGGGGTGAAACGGACGGTGCTCAACCCTGACGAGATCGTCGAGGCCATCGTCGTGCCTCCTGCAACAGCCGGGTCGCTCGGCTCGTACCGCAAGCTGAAGCGCATCGACGGCCACGATCTCGCCTTGGTCGGGGTAGCCCTCACGAAAAAGGACGGCGCCCTCAAGCTGAGCATCGCCTCGGCCGCGCCGACACCGCTTTTGATCGAGGGGCTCGGTGAAAACGCTCCTGCGGACGCGGTCGTCGCGGCCGCCCGCGAGGTGATCCGCCCGATCAGCGACCTCCGCTGCAGCAAGGAGTACAGGGAGTACATGATCGAGGTCTACATCCGCAGGTTGCTCCAGGAGGTGCGGTGATGTGGATGTCTGTCGAGGTCAACGGTCACATCTACGAGCGCGAGATCGCCGAGCACTGGACCCTTTTGCGCTTCCTCCGGGAGGACCTGGAGCTGACCGGCACCAAGGACGGGTGCTCGGCGGGTGAGTGCGGGGCATGCACCGTGATGCTCAACGGTCAAGCCGTCAACGCGTGCATGGTCCTTGCCGTCGAGTCCGACGGTGCGGTCGTCGAGACAATCGAGGCCGAAGCCGTCAACGGCGAGCTGTCCGAGATCCAGGCCGCGTTCGCCCGCAACTACGCCGTGCAGTGCGGCTTCTGCACCGGCGGCATGGTCATGTCGGTGCGCGAACTGCTCCGGCACAACCCCAAGCCGACGGTTGCCGAGATCAAAGAGGGAATCGAGGGCAACCTGTGCCGTTGCACCGGCTACCAGCAGATCATCGAGGCAGTGCTAGATGTTTCGGGCCAGCTCACTCAAGAGACGAAGGGGGAACTGAGATATGTCTGATCCCACCGCCTTCCCGCCCGCGACACATGTTGGCGACAATGTCCTTCGCGCCGACGACTCGGTGAAGCTCACCGGCGGGGCCGTGTACACGAGCGACATGGTGCTGCCCGGCATGTTGTACGCCCAGGTCAAAAAGAGCCCGCACGCCCGGGCGAGGATCATCGCCATCAACACCTCCAAGGCCGAGCACCTGCCCGGCGTGCACGCCGTCCTCACGGGCAAGGAGCTCGACTACCGCATCGGTCTGTACGTGGTCGACAAGCCCGTCCTCGCCAAGGATGTCGCACGCCACTTCGGCGAGGCCGTCGCGGCCGTCGCGGCCGAGAGCCTGGACATCGCGAGCCGGGCCGTCGAGCTGATCGACGTCGAGTACGAGGTCCTGCCTCCGGTGCTGAGCCAGCTAGAGGCCCTCGACGAGAACGCCCCCCGGGTCCACCCCGACCTCGGCAGCTACGAGTACGTCGAGGCCGCGTTCAGCCCTCAACCAGGCACGAACATCCCCAATGTCACCCGGATCCGCAAGGGTGACGTCGATGCTGGCTTTGCCGAGGCGGATTGGATCATCGAGCGCGACTACACCAACCCGTCCGTGCAGCACGTCCCGTTGGAGACCCACGTCGCCATCGTCGAGTGGAAGGCGAGCGACGAGGTGACCATCTGGACGAGCGCCCAGTCACCGTTCACGGTGAGGGACCTGTTCTGCCACGCCTTCAAGCTCCCTCACAACAAGGTCAGGGTCGTCATACCCCACGTCGGCGGGGGCTTCGGCGGCAAGGCCGGCATACACCTCGAACCGCTTCTCGCCTGCCTGTCGCGCAAGGCGCACGGACGGCCGGTGAAGTTCCAAGCGACGCGGGAGGAGGAGTTCAGCCTGCTCCCCTGCCGCAGCGCGCTTACATACCGGATCAAGACCGGCGTTCGCTCGGACGGCCGGATCACTGCCCAACACCTCACCATGTACTGGGACTCCGGTGCCTACGCCGACTACGCCGTCAATGTCACGCGCGCCTCCGCGTACTCGGCCGCGGGCCCTTACGACATACCGAATGCATGGGTCGACGCCTACACGATCTACACCAACAAGCCTTGGGGCACCGCCTATCGGGGCTTCGGCCACGTCGAGTTCTTCTGGGGTCTTGAGAGGCACATGGAGCTCATTGCCGAGATCATCGGCATGGATCCCTTGGAGTTCCGCCAGAAGAACCTGCTGAAGCCCGGCTCGACGACGCTGACGGGAGAATGCATCAATGAGCACACGGGCAACCCGTTGAAGTGCCTTGAGGCGGTTGCCAAGGCCATCAACTACGGGCTTCTCACCGATGAGGAACAAGAGCGCCAGGCGCGCACGGGCCGGAGAATCGGCAAGGGTGTCGCGACGCTCCACAAAGCTCCTGCGATGCCGAGCTTCACCTCGACGGCCGCGATCTTAAAGATGAACTCCGACGGGTCGGTGATCATAAACGTCGCCCTCACCGAGATCGGTCAGGGCACCGCTACCGTCGTCGCTCAGATGGCAGCGGATCGCCTGCGCTTCCCCATAGAGCGTGTCAAGGTCGCAGTCGAGCGTGACACCGACAAGGACCCCTTCGACTGGCAGACAGTGGCGTCAAAGGGGCTCCTGCTCACTGGCAACGCCGTCCTGGCCGCGTGCGACGACCTCCTGAAAAGGGCCTACGAGGACGCCGCCCAGGTGCTGCGTGCCCAGCCCGCGGACCTCGACCACGACGCCGAGAGGATCTTCATCAAGCAGCGTCCTGAAGAGTCGCTGACCTTCGCATCTTTGTCAGTCGGCTATGCCTACCCGAACGGCAACGGCGTCGGCGGCCCGCTCATCGGGCTCGGCCGCTACACCGCCCAGGGCCTGACGAGCCTCGACAAGAAGACGGGACAGGGTCTGCCGGCGCTCGACTGGACTTATGGCGCCCACGGTGTCATCACTGAGGTCGACCCCGAGACGGGCGAGTACGCCGTGATCAAGATCGCCTCGGCATTCGATGTCGGCAAGGTGATAAACCCGGGGACAATGCGTGGCCAGTGCATCGGTGGAATGATCCAAGGGCTCGGGACTGCCCAGTGCGAGGGCTACCTTTACGATGGGGAGGGCCACCTGCTCAACCCATCGCTCACAGACAACAAGATCCTCACGGCAAAAGACCTCCCAGAGCAGATAGAGTGCATCGCCGTCGAGACACCCCAGCTCGACGGGCCATTCGGGGCTCGCGGCGTCGGGGAGCACCCGATGATCTCGGTAGCTCCGGCAATGGCGAACGCCATCCACGACGCGAGCGGTGCCGACCTGGTGCATATGCCGGTGCGCTTCGAGGACGTCTGGCGGGCGATACGCGACAAGCACCCGGTCGACACCTGGGTCACCAAGATGCCCGCTGGTGGTCGGCCCGAGGCCGTCACTGGTTCCCGCGCCCCCTCGTGACCTGACTCCTGTGAAACAGGCGGGCCCTGGGCGTAGCCCGCACGCCGGCTCGCCGGCGGATGTCGCTAACGCCCTCGTGAAATTTTTCCTGAGTAGAGAAAGGAAGGATGATGCAAGAGAGTGCTAGCAACCCAACGACCTCGGGGTCCTTGTCATGAGCACGCCTGCCATCGACAACGAAGCGGTAGAGCAAGTCGAGACCATCCTCCTGCCTGTGCCGGACTCGGCACGGACCTCGACGGCCGGCCACCAGTTCTGGATCTGGGCGGGGGCCAACATCGCTCCCATCAACTGGGTGCTCGGTTCTTTGGGGATTCAGCTCGGACTGAGTCTGTTCGAGACCGTCGCCGTGCTCGTGATCGGCAACGTAATCGGCATGGCCGCCTTCGGCTTCTTCGTCCTCACGGGCCAGCGGACCGGTGTCAGCCAGATGGTCATGGCCCGCAGCGCCTTCGGACGGCGCGGCGCCTACCTGCCGACCGCCATCCAAGGCCTGATCTCGGCCGGTTGGTGCGCCGTCAACACCTGGATCGTCCTCGACCTCGTCCTCGCCCTAATCGGCAAGCTCGGCTACCACGGCGGCACGGGACTGAAGATCGTGATCGTGGTCGTCGTGATGGGCCTTCAGATCTGGCTCGCGGCGACGGGCTTCAAGGCGATCGCGAAGTTCGAGCGCTACACCGTCCCGATCACGTTCTGCGTCCTCATCGCGATGACGATCGTCGCCTGGTCGAAGAACAACGTGCACTGGGCCTATGCCGGCGCGCACCTGCACGGCGCCGCGCTGTGGTCGGCCGAGAGCACGATCATGACCGCGATCGGTATCGGTTGGGGTTGCACCTGGTTCGCGTACGCGTCTGATTACTCGCGGTTTGTGCCGAGGGCGATGTCGCGCAAGAAGGTCTTCTTTGCCAGCGTGTTCGGCCAGTTCCTCCCCGTCGTCTGGCTGGGCGTGTTCGGTGCCACCCTTGCCACGGTCACCCAGAAGGTCGACCCTGGCGCCCTCGTCGTGTCCAACTTCGGCATCCTTGCCGTTCCGGTCCTACTGCTCGTCCTGCACGGGCCGATCGCAACCAACATCTTGAACATCTACAGCTGCTCGCTGTGCGCCCAGACCCTGGACTGGAAGCTGAACCGGCGCAAGATCGCCCTGTTGGTCGGGGCCATCGCGCTCGCGTTCACCGTCTACCTCGTCTTCCAGACGAGCTTCGCCGACACCTTGGACAGCTGGCTCTCCGGCCTCGTGATGTGGATCGCCCCGTGGGGGACGGTGACCCTGATCCACTACTACTACTTCTTGCGCCAGGAGATCGACGTGGACCTGCTGTACGACCCGCCCGGGCATTCGCGCATCGCGGACGTGCGCTGGTCGGCGATCATCGCCTTCGCCGTCGGCGCCTTCGCCGCCTGGTGCTTCGAGTACGGCGAGGTGGGGTGGCTCATGGGTCCCGGAGCCAAGGCGCTCGGCAATGTCGATCTGACATGGCTCGTAGGTTCTGTGGTCGCGGGTGCTATATACCTCGTGATCGGCCGCCCGAGCCGGTCGGCGCTCTACGCGCCGACCTACAAGCCGGAGCCAGTGAAGGCAGGTGCGTGATGCAACTCGTGATCAGGAACGGCAGGCTTCACCCACAGGGCCAGCGGGCCGAAGGGCTCGTCGACCTGCTCATCGACGACGGGTGTTTCGTCGCCGTTGAGCCCGCCGGAGCTCAGGTCGGCGACGTCGGCCAGGAGATCGACGTCCGCGGGGCGATGCTCAGCCCGCCTTATGTCGAGCCGCACGTCCACATGGACACCTGCCTTACCGCGGGTGAGCCGCGTTGGAACGAGAGCGGCACCTTGTGGGAGGGAATTGCCTGCTGGTCCGAGCGCAAGGCGATGCTCACCCATGACGACGTCGTCACCCGGGTCAACGAGGTGCTGCACTGGCAGGTCGCGAACGGCGTCCTGCACGTGCGCAGTCACGTCGACACGACGGACCCGTCCCTCGTGGCGCTCGACGCGCTGATCGAGGTCCGGGAACGTGTGCGCAAGGTCGTCAACCTTCAGCTCGTCGCCTTTCCCCAGGAGGGAATCGTCTCGTTCCCCGACGGGGAGAAGCTGATCGCGGAGTCCGCCCGGCGCGGCGTCGACGCGATCGGGGCGATCCCGCACTTCGAGGACACCCGCGAGGACGGCGTCCGCTCGCTCGAGATAGCAGTCTCGACGGCTCTAGATGCCGGGCTGCTAGTCGACGTGCACTGCGACGAGATCGACGACGAGCAGTCCCGCTTTGTCGAGGTGCTCGCCACCCACGCCGCCCGCACCGGGATGCGAGGGCGCGTTACGGCCAGCCACACGACCGCGATGGGGAGCTACAACGCCGCCTACAGCTACAAGCTGCAGCGGATCCTGTCGCGGGCGGGCATCAACCTCGTTTGCAACCCGATGGTGAACCTGCATCTCCAGGGACGTTTCGACGCCTACCCCAAACGCCGCGGCCTGACGCAGGTAAAGGAAATGCTCGGGGCGGGCGTCAATGTCGCCTTCGGCCATGACGACGTGATGGACCCGTGGTTCCCGATGGGCACCGCCAACCCCCTCCAGGTCGCGCACGTCGGAGCGTTGGCGACCCAGATGACATCACCGGCGGAGATCGCCGAGTGCTTCGCCATGATCACCACACGAGCCGCCGAGGCTCTATCGCTCGGCGACTCGTACGGGATCGCGCCCGGGCGTCCGGCGAGCCTCATCGTGCTGCCGGCAACGGATCCCTTCGACGCCGTCCGGCGGCAGGTGCGGCCGTGGTACGTCATCGCCAGGGGAGAGGTTGTGGCCGAGACTCCACCGGTCGCCGCCGCGCTCACCTGGCCTGGGGAGCCAGCCACGAAGATCGATTTCGTGCGTCAACGCGACCTCGAGCAGGCCAGCTGGCCGCGCTGAGAGAACCGAGCCAGATCGTGTCCCGTTCTGTCCGATCCCAGAAATGTGAGGCGCTACTGTGCTATTAGCTGCTTCTCTGGCGTCCAATCCGTCGGTCTGGGTCAACACCTCGTCGGGATAAGCGTTTGCTACTCGAGGGCCACGATATTCAAACGAAGAGCAGGACCGGACGCGTGGGGCATGCCTGTTTGGCTGTGGGTCGTAGTCGGCCTGATCCTGGGACTGATCGGCGCTGTGTTCGCGTTGATCGCCACGCGCAAGTCAGCTGTCTCCAAGTCGATGTAGCCGCCTGAGCCCGCGGCGGGCAATGTTCGAGTTGTACCGAGAGGAGGCCGGCGTGTCGGGCCCTGCCTTATCCGAGAGTCCGTCGCGGAAATGATGGCGGCCATTCGCAAGGACACTCGGGCTCAGCCTTTGCCTCGTGTCGGCTTTGGCCGCTTCCCCGGTCGGTGCGACGGGCGATTCCGACCTCGCCAGCCTCATCCTTGCCAACCCGGAACCGGGCTGGACGACGGCACCGGCCGCTGTTGCAAAGACAGTCGTCGCAAAACTCGAGAAGCTCACACGGACGCCGCATTGGGCGAGAACGCAAGTGTGGCCGCCAATCTGTGGCGCTCGCCGGATGGCGACCAGCCCGCAAGGGTGACCATGTCGAGCTGATCGAGGATGTCGGACTCGGCACCCAACCTCTCGCCCTCAGCGATGTCGAAATCATCGCCTCCCGCCAGTTCCGCCTCTTGCCGGCTCCGGCGTCGAGCGGGGGACCGGTGCTGGGTGGGAGCCCGGTGTGGTCGTCCTCACATGCCTGGCCATCTTTCTCACCTTCCTCGCCTTGCGCACACGGCAAGCTTTCGCGACAAGGGCTAATGGGGGTTTCGGCCCGGCGAAGGGAACTAGGTCGGCGACTGAGGGCGCGGCGGGTTCCAAGGGGCAGTCCCCCACACGTATCGTCTTGGGGTTTCGTTGGACCGTACGCGGAGCCCGGTGAACCGAACGTGTCTCGCGGCTGGGACGGCTCGCTATGGACGGCCGCAAGGCGCCGGGACGGCACGACGTGGGAGCCTGTCGGACCGACCGCGCTCGCCGCTTAGCAGCACTGCAGGCGGGCTCGGGTGCCGCGCTCTTCTATCATCGCCGGATGGGCGACGACGACTATGACGTCATAGTCGTCGGGAGCGGCTTCGGGGGCAGCACGGCCGCCCTCCGCCTAGTCGAAAAGGGATACCGGGTCGCTGTGCTCGAGTCCGGACGCCGCTTCGAGGACATGACGCTGCCGAAGACGTCGTGGCGGCTGCGTTCGTTCTTCTGGGCGCCGCGGCTAGGGCTCTTCGGCATACAGCGGATATCGCTGTTGCGTAACGTGATGGTGCTCTCGGGCGCCGGTGTGGGCGGGGGCTCGCTTGTCTATGCCAACACCTTGTACGAGCCCTTCCCGTCCTTTTTCAACGACTCGCGCTGGAGCTACATCACCGACTGGCAAGCGGAGCTGGCGCCCTTTTTCGACCAGGCAAAGCGCATGCTCGGCGTCGTCACGAACCCGACCATGACCCCGGCCGACGAGGTGATGCTGGAGGTCGCCGAGGAGATGGGCGTCGCCGGGACCTTCATGCCCACGCCCATCGGGGTGTTCTTCGGCGAGCCTGGGGTCGAGGTCGCCGACCCGTACTTCGGCGGGCTCGGACCTGCCCGCAGAGGCTGCATCGAGTGCGGCGAATGCATGACGGGCTGCCGTCACGGCGCGAAGAACTCGCTTCTCAAGAACTACCTGTACCTGGCCGAGCAGGCGGGGGCCACGGTTCACCCTCTTACGACAGTCACGGGCATCAGCCCAGGGGCCAACGGCCGCTACGAGGTCACGACAGAACGCACCGGTGCGTGGGTTCGAAAGCGAGCCAGGAGCTTTGTCGCCACCGAGGTTGTCCTGGCAGCAGGGACACTCGGCACCCAGAAACTGCTGCATGCCATGCGCGACACGGGCAGGCTCGCCGATCTCTCGCCGCGACTCGGTGAGCTCACCCGTTCCAATTCCGAGGCGATCCTCGGGGCCCGCACCTTCAGGCGTGACGTCGATTTCACACGCGGTGTCGCCATCACCTCTTCGTTCCATCCCGACAGTGAGACCCACATCGAGCCCGTCCGCTACGGACGTGGCAGCAATGTCATGGGACTGTTGGCTACCGCCCTCGCGGACGGCGATGGCCGGTCGCGCGTTGCGACCTGGGCGCTGGAGGTGCTCCGCCATCCCGTGATGATGGCGCGCAACCTCTCGATGCGGCGGTGGTCCGAGCAGACCATCGCCGCCCTCGTCATGCAGCCACGGGACAACTCCATGACCTGCTACACGACCCGGGGCTTCTTCGGCCGGCGCCTCACCTCAAGACAGGGCCACGGTGAGCCCAACCCGACTTGGATCCCCATCGGCCACGAGGTCGTACGCCGCATCGCCAGACGCACGGGCGGGTTTGCGGCCGGCGGCTGGAATGACGTCTTCAATATCCCGATGACGGCACATCTCCTCGGCGGCGCAGTGATCGGCGACTCGCCCCAGTCCGGCGTGATCGACCCGTATCACCGCGTTTACGGCCATCCCGGCTTGCACGTGGTCGATGGCTCGGCTGTCTCCGCCAACCTCGGGGTCAACCCTTCGCTCACGATCACCGCCCAGGCCGAGCGGGCAATGGCGCTCTGGCCGAACCGGGGTGAGCCCGACCAACGCCCTCGTCTCGGCGAGCCCTACCGTCGGATCGAGCCGATAGCGCCCCACCACCCAGTCGTCCCCGCCGGGGCTCCCGGGGCGCTGCGCCTGAAACCGGCGCGCCCGCGCCAGTGACGCTTCTCGCCCGCCTCACCAACTTCGGTCACGCGGCAAAGATGAACTGCGGACATCGCCTTCATGCACAACGGGTGACAGGCGCCGGATTCTGAACATCGGCCCCCGGTGTGTCAGCGCGTTAGCTCTTTCCAGCGCGACTGAACCTTGGCGCTAGCGCCCACGATGCCGGGGCCCGTGGAGCTGGGCTAGTCGGCCCTCGTCGTGTCGACGATCAGCACCGCGCAGGGCGCCTTGTGGGCGATCGAGTTCGGGACGCTCCCGAGAACCCTTCGCGCTCCTCGCATCCCCCTGTTGCCCACGATGACGAGGTCTGCCCCGATGCGGGTCGCCACCCGGCAGATGGCTTCGGCAGGCTCCCCGGTCGCGGCATGGACCTCGACAGGGACGCTCGCCCTCTTCGCCATCGCCTTGAGCTCGTCCAACAAGGTGTCGGCCGGATGCACGTTGGCCGTGTATCGGAACTCCTCGGGCAAATCTGGGGCCGTCACGGTTTCCGGCTTGTAGGCCGTGACGATGTGCAGCTTGGCGTCGAAGATCTCGGCGAGCTCGACGGCTGCCTGGACTGCGCGCAGCGCTGTCGCTGAACTGTCCGCGCCGACCAGCAGGTTCTTGTACATCTGACCCCCTCGCTCGGGCGGCAACGCCGCGCTCTCGTCGTCGTATTCTTCTATACGCACCGCCCCGGTGCGAGCGAATTCTGTCCTCGAAACAGCGGAATCGCCGCCAGCACCACCTGCGGCCCGGCGAGCGAGCTCATGGCAGGTCCAGGACCGTCCCTGACACAGCCGCCGTAACCAACGTGGCCGCGCCCTCGTAGCTCTTAACGATCGCGTCGATCTGGTCGTCGGTGCGCGCAGGGTCGTGGTGATAGAGCATCAGCTGGCGGACCTGTGCCGCCTCGGCAAGTCCGACGGCGTACCCGGTCGAGGCGTGGCCGAACGACGCCCGTGCGGGCAGCTCCTCGTCTGTGTACTGGGCATCGTGGAAGAGCACGTCGCACCCCTGCGCCAGGGACAAGGCAGCCTCATGGAACTCGCCGAGGCCTGTTGGGCCGGGTCCGAAATTTGTCGGACAGTGGTCGGACATGTAGGCGATGGTCGCCCGCCCGTCCGAGATCCGGTAGCCGAACGCCCGACCGCCCTTGTGCGGGATCTCCAGGGCGAGGACCGAGAACCCGCCGATTTCGGACTCGCCGGGCTCGAGGGCATGAAAGCTCCACGAACCCGCCAGACCCTCCGGCGCGATCGGGAAGTGCGGCGGCGACATGAAGCGGCCGAGAACGGCCTCGGTGTCTCCCTGCGCGGGAGCGTAGAGTTCGACCCGCGAGCCCGGGTTGTTCCCCGCCGCGAAGAAAGGCAGGCCTTGGGTGTGGTCCCAGTGCATGTGGCCAAGCACGATCGCCCCCTCGTAAGGCCGGCCATCGAACAGGCCGGGCGTCGCCCCGAACAGATCGCTCGCCAAGCGGATGCCGGTGCCGGCGTCGATGATCAGGCTCGGCCGCGCCCCGTCGAGACCGAGGGCGAGGCAGGAGGTGTGGCCGCCGTAGCGGTCGAACTCCGGCCCCGGGGCCGGAGTGGAGCCGCGCACACCGCATATCCAGATTCGCATCGTCACAGTGTTCCATGTCGGCGGCCCCGACTCTCACACTGGTCGTCTGTCCAGCCTCGTGCGGCGTTCGCGACGGTGATCCCGCGAGGCCATGTCGTGGCGTCAGACTCGTCAACGACGCCAGCATCTCGAGGGGTACGACAGGATCAGGCCAGCGATCTCCGGACCCCGTTCCCGACAGGCGTCTCGGCGGCAGATGCGCATCGAAGTTCCGAGCAGGCGCACTGCTCTCTGCCCTTTCCCGCCGCGCCTTGAGGCGGGTCGGATCGGGTTCACTCGGACAAACGCACCAGGCGGACCTGAACGAGCGCGGGTAGATTCCCGTCATGGCCATCGTCCCCGACACCAAGAACTGGACTTGGGTGCTCGAGCGCCCCTGCCCGGAATGCGGCTTTGAGTCGTCGACGGTGACGAAAGACGAGATCGCCGAGCTGACCCGGGCCAAGGCCAAGTTATGGGTGGGGATCCTGTCCGACAATCCCGCGTGGCTGCGTCGCCGGGTGCGCGCGGACCGCTGGTCGACGCTCGAGTACGGCTGCCACGTGCGAGACGTCTTCCGCGTCATGAACGCGCGCCTGAATCTGATGCTCACACTGGACGATCCGCAGTTCCAGAACTGGGACCAGGACCGCACCGCGCTTGAGGACCACTACGAGGACCAGGACCCGCCGACCGTCGCGGCCGAGCTGGCCGCAGCGGCAGAGGCGCTGGCCGCAGAGTTCGAGACTGTCGAAGGGACCGCCTGGCAACGCCGCGGAATCCGGAGCGACGGCACCAGTTTCACCGTCGAGACGATCGGCCAGTACATGCTCCACGACGTCGTCCACCATGTCGACGACGTGAAACGCGATCTAGCGACTCCCACCTCCTGAGCAGCCGAGCTCCGAGCGAGGTTCGCGGCCATGGCCGAGGGGGAGAGCACACACCGGCCGATCGCAGGATTCGGGCGCCTTGTCGAGCCGCTCCGGATCCTGTTCGACAACAGGGCGCTCACATGGTTGGTGGTCGGCTTTGCTGCCATGACCCTCGCTGAGTGGGGCTACGTCACAGCTCTCGCTGTCGACGCGTTCCGCTCCCACGGCTCTGTCGCCGTCGGGCTGGTCGGGTTCCGCCTCTTCATCGCCTCGATCGGCAGCTTTTTCAACATCCCTTATCTTGAACGCCACCCGCACGGCCGCGTGCTCACGGGGGTCGCCGTCACCCGGGCCGCGATCGTGGCGACAAGCGCGGGCCTTGCCGCCTCGGGTGCCCCGCTCGCAGTGCTGCTCGCGTTGGTGGCGATCGACGCCCTCGTCTCCGCCCCCTACAGGCCCGCCCAGTCGGCGATGATCCCAGTGCTCGCGCGGACCCCGAGAGAGCTCGCCGCGGCCGCGGCCGGGATGAGCACCGTCAAGACTCTGAGCCAGGCTCTCGGGGCTATCGCGGGCGGCTTCCTGCTCGTGGTCACCACTCCCGCGGTCGTCTTCGCCGGGGCCGCCGGTCTGATGCTGCTGAGCGCCGTTGCGACGACCCAGTTCGCCTCCACGCCGATCCGGGTCTCACAAGCCGGCTCCTCGGGCGGCTTAGGCGGTCTGTTGGCCGACACTCTCGGCGTCGTCCGCCATCCCTACGTCGGGGGCCTGCTCGTCGTGAGCGGGCTTAGGACCTTCGTGCGGGGGATGTGGATCGCCATCGCCGTGATCGCCTCGCTACGGCTCCTGCACGCCGGGAGCGCGGGAGTTGGGCTCTTGATGCTCGCCGCCGGAGTCGGGACTCTGGCGGCCGTGCCGCTCTCGGCCGCTCTCATCGGCCGGAAGAATATCGGCGGCCCAACGATCCTCGCCTTCGTCGCCTGCGGGATCCCCCTCGTCGTCATCGCCGGCATCCCGGTGTTCGACGTCGCCCTGTCCTTCGTCGCCGCCTGGGGCGTGGGCATGGCCGTGGCCGACGTGGCGACCTTCTCGCTCCTGCACAGGCTGCTCGACACGCCCCTGCTGCCCCGCGTCACAGGCACCATCGAGTCGGCGAAGCTGGCACTGGAAGGCCTCGGGGCCCTCGTAGGTCCCTTGCTCGCCTCTACGGTGGGCATCCGCTGGGCCCTTGCGGTGGCGGGAGTGCCGTTGCCGGCCGTGGTCGTGATCGGCCGCAAGCTGCTTCACCGGTTGGACGCCACAGCGAGCGAGCGCGCCAACATCCTCTCGGTGCTCCACGGCGTGCCCTTCCTGGAGTCCCTCGACATGGCAGCCCTGGAATCGCTCGTGGCGCGCGTGGCCCCTATGCGCGTGCCCGCCGGAACCGACATCGTCAGGCAGGGCGAACAGGGAGACCGCTTCTATGTGGTTAGCGCCGGAACAGCCGAGATCCTCGTCGACGGGTTCTGCGTGGGCTCGGTAGGCCCAGGGGGCTATTTCGGCGAGAGAGCCCTCCTTCGCAACGTGCCCCGAATGGCAACGGTCCGCTCGCGCGAGCCGATGGACCTTCTCGTCTTGCCTCAGGCTGACTTCCTCGCCGCCCTGACGGGGCAGGTGGGCACGACGACGCCACCATCGCAGGACCGTGCCTATCCCGATTCACCGGGTCTGACACGCCGCCAGCGGGTCGAGGTTCTCTCGCGTGTCAGCCTTCTCTCCCACCTCGACGCCGGCGCTCTACGCCACCTCGCGGCGCGCTCCGAGGTCGAACAGTGGCCCGAGGGCGCCGCAATCATCCGCAAGGGTGAAGAGGGAGACCGCTTTTTCGTGCTGCTCGACGGCAGCGCGGTCGTGGCAGCGGGTCCGGAGGCGGTGACCGAACTCCGCCCCGGCGACCAATTCGGCGAGATCGCCCTCCTGCACGGAGTCCCTCGGCGCGCAGACGTGACAGCGGCGAGCCGCGCTGTGACCTTGAGCCTCCCCAGGGACGCCTTCGTGGCCGCGGTGCGCTCCCGGCTGCTGGCCGGTTGAAGGCCGACCGCGGGCACGGACCATTTCCAACCTGGGGGGACGCCGCTTGCTCGCGCTGTAACGTCCGTAGGCTGTCACCTGAGAGAAAAGAGGTAACCGCGCCGTGGCGGTCGTCGCCGTGGGGATCAACGAACGGGACATGCCCCTGGAGGTCTTCGAACAGGGCGCCATAGCCGAGCGCGACCTTGCAAAGGCACTCCAGGTGCTTGGCGACAGCGAGCACGTCGCCGAAGTGGTCGTCCTCTCCACTTGCCTGCGCACCGAGGTCTACGCGGTCATCGAGCGCTTCCACGACGGCCTCGCTGACATCGAGGCCTTCTTCGCATCCCGGGCGAGCGGCGTCCATTCGGGCGCCGAGGACCTCTCGGGCCATCTTTCTTGCTGGATAGACGATGCCGCGATCTCGCACCTGTTCGAGGTGGCCGCCGGGATCGACTCTCCCGTCCTCGGCGAGGGTGAGATCCTCCGCCAGGTGCGCCATGCCGCCGAGCTCGCCCGCTCCGAGCACGCGGCAGGCCCTGTCCTCGGGACCCTGTTCCGCCACGCCGTCGAGGCCGGCAAGCGTGTCCGCGCCGAAACGCGCATCGCCCAGGGCACGACTTCGCTCGCGCACGCGGCGGTCGCCCTCGCGGCCGACCGCGTACGGGGCGGCCTGAAGGGCCGATCGGTGCTCATCGTCGGAGCGGGCGAAATGGGAGCCGGTTTCTCCAAGGCACTCGCGCAGGTGGACGGTCCCGAGCGGGTCGTGGTCGCGAACCGGTCCGCGAGACGAGCGTCCACGGCCGTTGGTCAATCGGTCACAAAAGTCGTGAGCCTCTCGAAGCTGGACGAGGAACTAGCGCTCGCCGACGTCGTCCTAAGCTCGACCGCGGCGCCAGAAGTGGTGCTGGACACAGATCGTGTCGCCCGGGCGATGCGGCCGCGGCGCGGGCGGCCGTTGCTGATCGTCGACGTCGCGGTCCCCCGTGACGTGGATCCCGCCGCAGCCGGGATCCGCGGGGTCAGCCTGCTCGACGTCGAGGACGTGCGGCGGTTCGCAGAAAGTCACATGGCGACGCGCCGGGGCGAGATCCCCCTCGTCCGCGGAATGCTCGCCGAGGAGCTGGAGCGCTTCCGCGCTTTGTCAGCGGCTAGGTCAGCCGCGCCTGTCGTGTCCGCCTTGCGTACGCGGGCGGAGTCGATCCGGCGCGCGGAGCTCGGACGCCAGCGGGCGCGCCTCGATTCGCTCGGGCCCGAGGCCGTCGAGATCATCGAGAACGTGACCAAACGCACCGTCGCGAAACTCCTGCACGAGCCGACGGTGAGGGTCAAAGAGGCGGCCGGCTCGCCGCGCGGAGAGCGACTCGCCGAAGCACTGCGCAACCTGTTCGACCTCTAGCCCTGTGGTTTCGGCTCCAGGCGCCGCTGGGTAGGCTTCGCCCCGATGAGCGAGCCCACCGCCGGCCGGCGAAGCCTCGAGCTGTTCACGGAGGCCTACCGGGTGATACCCGGTGGCGTCGACTCGCCGGTCCGTGCCTTCGGCTCGGTCGGCGGCTCGCCCTACTTCGTCGCCCGGGCCGAAGGCGCCTTCGTCGAGGACGTCGACGGCCGCCTCTTGCTCGACTACGTCCAGTCGTGGGGGGCATCGATTCTCGGCCACGCCCACCCTGCCGTCCTCGAGGCCATCGCCGCGGCGGCGGCGCGCGGCACGTCCTACGGTGCCCCGACCGAGGGTGAAGTGCGTCTTGCCGAGGCGATAACCGGCTCTGTTCCAGGCTGCGAGCAGGTCCGCTTCGTTTCGTCGGGGACCGAGGCCGCAATGTCCGCCATCCGAGTTGCCCGCGGTGCGACCGGTCGTGACCGAGTCGTGAAGTTCGCCGGCTGCTACCACGGCCACAGCGACGCCCTCCTTGCCGGTGGCGGCAGCGGGGTCGCAACCCTCGGGCTCCCGGACTCGGCTGGCGTGCCCGCCGGCGCCGTTGCTTCGACGGTGGTGGCTCCCTACAACGTGGTCCCCGATATCGACGACTCGGTCGCCTGCGTCATCCTCGAGCCGGTGGCGGCGAACATGGGCCTCGTGGCCCCGGTTGCCGGCTTCATCGAGGAGCTGCGGTCGGCTTGTGAACGTGCTGGGGCCCTGCTCATCTTCGACGAGGTCATCACGGGCTTCCGCCTCGGGCGCGCCGGAGCCACCGGAGTGCTCGGGGTGCAACCGGACCTGTGGTGCTTCGGGAAGGTCATCGGGGGAGGCCTGCCTCTCGCGGCCTTCGGCGGGCGTAGGGATCTCATGTCGCAGTTGGCCCCGCTTGGGCCCGTGTACCAAGCGGGCACCTTGTCGGGCAACCCGGTAGCGACCGCTGCCGGCCTGAAAGTGCTTGAGCACCTGGACGAGGGCTCCTACGCGCGGCTCACCTCGAACGTCGCGCGGCTCGCCGGCGGGCTCGCCGAGGCGATAGGCCAAAGCGGCCTCGCCGTCGAGGTCCCTTCGTTCGGCACCTTGTTCTCGATCTTCTTCTCCGACGAGCCAGTGCTCGACTACCAAGGCGCCGCCCGAGCCGCTGCGTCCGGGCTCTACGCACCGTTTTTCAGGGCGATGCTCGCCCGGGGCGTGGCGCTCGCGCCGAGCCCCTATGAGATCGGCTTCACGTCACTGGCGCATTCGGTTGCCGACATCGACCGCACGGTCGAGGCAGCCGCCGATGCGGCGCTGGAGGTTGCACAGGAGCACCGGCGGTACTCCCGGTGATCCTGGCACATCTCATGCGGCAGACCGAGGTGGCACGATCGCGGGAAGCTAGGGGATCGACCCAGGAGAGGGACCGTTGATGAGCAACGCGTCGGCACCACGCGGCGAGGAGGCCTTGTCTGCCCTCCTCCACGAGACACGTCATTTCGAGCCACCTCCAGGCTTTGCCGAGCGGGCCAACGCTCAGCCCGAGATCTACAACGAGGCGTCCGCCGACCGGCCGGCATGGTGGGCCGAACAGGCCAGCACGCTGACATGGGACCGCCCCTTCGACAAGGTCCTCGAGTGGGACCTCCCCTTCGCGCGGTGGTTCGTAGGTGGTCGGCTCAACGCCTCGGTCAATTGCGTCGACCGGCACGTCTCGGCCGGCTACGGGGACAAGGTCGCCTACTACTGGGTGGGCGAGCCGGAGGGAGACACCCGGACCATCACCTACGGCGAGCTGCAGGCGATGGTGTGCCGGGCGGCAAACGCACTCGAGGAGATCGGCGTGAAGGCAGGCGACAGGGTCGCCATCTACATGCCGATGATCCCCGAGACCGTCGTCACAATGCTGGCCTGCGCCCGCCTCGGCGCCCCCCACTCGGTCATCTTCGGCGGCTTTTCGGCCGAGGCGCTCGCCGGGCGGATCCTCGATGCCGACGCGAGGGTGGTGGTCACCGCCGACGGCGGCTACCGCCGCGGGAACGCGGTCGCTCTGAAACTGAATGTCGATGCGGCCCTCGAGCAGTGCCCGGAAGTCCACACGGTGCTCGTGGTACGCCGGACCGGCCAGGCCGTCGCCTGGCAGGAGGGGAGGGACCGCTGGTGGCATGACACGGTCGAGACCCAGTCGCCCCAGCACGAGCCGCAGTCGTTCGATGTCGAGCAGCCCCTCTACATCATGTACACGAGTGGAACGACGGCCAAGCCGAAGGGGATCCTCCACACGACAGGCGGTTACCTGGTCCACTGCGCGACCACGCACCGGCTCATCTTCGACATCAAGCCAGATGAGGACGTTTTCTGGACGGCGGCCGACGTGGGCTGGGTGACGGGCCACAGCTACATCGTCTACGGCCCGCTCGCCAACCGGACGACTTCGGTCATGTACGAGGGAACGCCCGACGCAGGTGGCCGGGACCGCTGGTGGAGGATCGTCGAGGACTACAAGATCTCCATCCTCTACACCGCCCCGACGACGATCCGCACATTGATGAAATGGGGCGAGGAGCATCCGGCCGGACACGACCTGTCGAGCCTTCGCCTGCTCGGTTCGGTGGGCGAGCCCATCAACCCCGAGGCCTGGATGTGGTACCGGCACAACGTCGGTGGTGACCGCTGCCCCATCGTCGACACGTGGTGGCAGACCGAGACCGGGGGCATCCTCATAACTCCGCTCCCGGGGATTACGACGACCAAGCCGGGAGCGGCCATGCGGCCCTTCCCGGGCGTAAGTGCGGACATCGTCGACAACGACGGCAACTCCGTCGGCAACGGCGAGGGCGGCTACCTCGTCATCAGCGAGCCGTGGCCTGGGATGCTGCGCGGGATCTGGGGCGATCCGCAACGTTTCTTCCAGACTTACTGGGCTCGTTTCCCGGGCAAGTACTTCGCCGGCGATGGAGCCAAGCGGGATGAGGACGGCGATCTGTGGCTGCTCGGGCGCATCGACGACGTCATGAACATCTCTGGCCACCGGATCTCCACCACCGAGATCGAGCACGCCCTCGTAGGCGACTCGAGGGTGGCCGAGGCCGCCGTGGTCGGAGCGTCCGATGCGACGACCGGTCAGGCCATCGTGGCCTTCGTCACCGTGAAGGGGGATGCGGCGCAAACCGCCGAGGAGGGCGCCGCCCTCGTCGAGGAGCTCCGCAACGTGGTGGCGAGAGCCATCGGCCCAATCGCGAAGCCTCGTGACATCCTGCTCACACCGGAGCTGCCGAAGACACGCAGCGGCAAGATCATGCGTCGGCTCCTTCGCGACGTGGCCGAGAACCGCGAGCTCGGCGATGTCACCACACTGCTCGACCCGACCGTGGTCAACATGATCGACGAGAAGATGCGCGCCGGGAGCGCCGTCGAAGAGGGCTGAGCGCATAAGTTGCCGTCTGCCAGGTGTCTAGGCTGGTCCATCACTAGTCTGACGACTTGGACGGGAGAAACATGAACGACTCGACTCCGATCTCTTATCTCGCCCTCGAGGTCGGCACTCCTGTCCAAAGCTCTTCGGGAACGACGATCGGCACGGTCGAGCACGTGCTGCAGATACCCGAGGAGGACCTGTTCGACGGCATCGTCGTGATGACGGACGACGGACTGCGGTTCGTCGACAGGGATCAGATAGCCCAGATCACCAAGAGTGCCGTCCACTGCTTGCTCAGCGACGCCGAGGCTGCACAGCTGCCCGCTCCCCAGGGGACCCACTCCTTCCACGTCGACGCCTCCCAGGACATCGGGCCGTCCCTAACCGCCCGGTTCGGGCGCATGTTCGGCCGGGAGAGGTGGATCGCCGAGAGGTGACGGCGGCGTCGAGCAAGATCAGCCGGCGCGGCCGATCTGCTCTCGATGACGGCTTCGAGACACCCGAGTCGAAGTTGCATATCAGCCAGGTGTCGCCATCTGGCCCCGACGTCATGTCGCGAGACCGGGGCTTTCTCGTCGGCAACCTTGGCGACAGTCGGGTGTTTCTAAGGCCACGTAGTCGTGAGCAGCAAATCAGATGAGAAGATCCACCGCTATGTTCGCAGTACAGGATGCAGAGAAATGGCGATTGATCTGCAGCATGATCGGTCCGGCTGGGTGATTCGCAAAGTCGTGTCCGAATGACGTAGCCTCACTTTCCGAGCAACTTCAAGCATTGCGACGTACCTTGAGCCGCATCCTCGGACTCAACAATCGAGTCTGTGTACCACACATGCTCGACAGGTTCTAGCTCTGGACCGGCTCTCATATGAGCGCCAGCTCAACGGGCGTAGGAGGAGAGGAGATCATGGCTAACGAGACCGTATTCAAACGTTACGTTGGCAATCCCATCGTGACCGCGAGCGCGGTTCCTCGGGCGAACAGCATCCACAACTCGGCGATCATCAAGCGGGGCGAAGGCGACTATGCGGCTGTGTTCCGAGTCGACGAGGTCAGCTTGGACTTCGTGCTCCACGTCGGGTTCAGCCGAGATGGGATCCACTGGGACATCGATCCTGAGCCAATTCGAATGCAGAGCAATGATCCAGACGTCTCGGTGACCGACTGCAGTTACGACCCTCGCCTTACTCGTTTGGAGGATACTTATTACCTCACGTGGTGCAACGCCGGTTCCCAGGGCCCGAAAATCGGGTTTGCCACCACCAAGGACTTCAAGACCTTCACCCAGGGTGAAGATCTACTGCCTCCGGCCAATCGCAATTGCGTCATTTTTCCACGCAAGATCGACGGGAAATACGCTATTTACCATCGGCCCTCTGACCGCGGCCATACGCCGTTCGGCGACATCTTTTATGCGACCAGCCCTGACATGGTGCATTGGGGTTGCCACCGGTTTGTTCTCGGGCCGAAGGGCGGCTGGCAGAGTCTGAAGACGGGTCCCGGACCTGCACCCATCGAGACTGAAGACGGCTGGCTGCTTATCTACCACGGAGTGTGGTTGAGCTGTAACGGCTATTTGTACTATGTCGGTGGAGCTCTTCTTGATCTGGAACAACCCTGGAAGGTTCTTTACCGCACCAAGGACTACCTGTTGGCTCCGGCCGAGACCTACGAGCGGGTCGGGGACGTGCCCAATGTGTGTTTCCCTAGTGCCGCCGTTATGGAACCAGATGAGACCCTTCGCCTTTATTACGGCTGCGCCGACACCTGTGTCTCGATGGCCGAGGCGAAGCTCTCTGACATAGTCCAGTTTGTCAAGGCTCATAGTTTCTGAGTCGCCGCAGCCCGCCCGCGCCACCGGTTGGCGAAACCGACAGGCCCTCAGCTAGTCAATCAATCCGGCGCTGCCGCGTGACGCGTCACCATGCGGTGCTGTCGTCTCACCAGCGGTCACACTTCTGTGGCTAGGCATGTATACCGCCCACCCGGATCTCAGCCTTTCCAGCGGATTCGCCGGGACCGGCTGCTCGGCCTCCTCGCGCTCGGCGTCGTCTTCTACCTTCGAGGCAAGCCGACGCGGAGCAGGACGAACCGCACAGGACATCGGCCGCCGCGTACACAGCTCGCGTTATCGGCCCTGTCGACGGCGCACTTGCGGGAGTGCCACATCTATCGAGCCGTCGTCCGGAGCTAAGACCGCGGCTACCCCTCCCACGGCCGGTGTTGCAACTACGACAACGTGATCGAAGGTCCAACAAGCACTAAGCGCGGCCCGCTCTCGTCGGCAGCGAGGCTGCGTGTGAAACCGCAGGTCTCCGCTCGATTCTGATGCCCTAATATCCTCGGTGAGGGGCTAGGTCGCGGGCCGCCCGCGAAACAGACTTAGCCTTGAGACCCGGAGGGAGACATGACCGACGCAGCGTCCGGTCCGTGCGTCATGTGCGGAACAGAGCAGAAGGTAGTCGACTATCTGTGGCACGTCCCAGGCCGCCAGGTCCTTCAGCCGGTGAGTCTCTGCTCCGATCATTGGCGCGTCGTGCGCAACGACAGCAGGCGGACGCTGCTTGGATGGTGTGAGGTTCACGGACTGGGTCCGAGCGACAAGCTTTGCCCGTGCGGGAAGCGCTACGCCCTGACTCCCTAGGCAGTCGCCCTACTCCCGGGCCAGCCCAGCCCTCGTCAAGGCAGTTACCCATACCTAGGCGAAGTCTTGGCAGGTACTCTTCGGGGTGAAGTGTTGCCAATCGGACGGGGGGACGATGATGCAGATCTCCGCGGTGTTGAAGAGCAAGGGCCAATCAGTAGCGACGATCAGACGAGAGGCGACCGTGGCCGCGGCGGTAGCAGAGATGACCCGGCAGAATGTCGGTGCCCTCGTCGTTTCGAGCGATGACTGCACGGTCGAGGGAATCGTCTCCGAACGTGACATCACACGTGCTCTCGGCACTTATGGTGGCGCACTTCTCGACAAACCGATCGAGGTGATCATGTCGAGCGAAGTACGCACGGTCTCTCCGGACGACGCAGTCGAGTCTCTCGCCGTCATGATGACCGAGCACCGTATCCGTCACGTCCCCGTGATCAGGGACGGCGCCCTCACGGGAATCGTGAGCATAGGAGACGTCGTAAAGAGCCGGATCGAAGAGCTGGAAAAGGACCGGGAGGCCCTCTACAGGTACATCGAGGCCCGGTAGCGAGCCCTCACGATCCGTAGCTAGTGCGATCGTGCGCTGACGAACTACGGCGGCGGCGCCCCTCGCGTACTCCGGGAATATGGGTCCATCGCCTGTTCTGTCCGAAGACGCCCTACCATGAAAGCCAAGGTCGCAGATCGTCTCGAAGTCCCTCTGAGACCGCCGACGGGGGTGCATGGACCGGGTTGCTTCGGACCGTTCCAAGGTCCGCCACCCTGGCTGGCACGGCAGGTTTCGGTGCCCCTACTGCTTTCCAAGCACCCCTTAAGCCCGATGGTTGCCTTTTGGTGTTTTCCACGATTTGGGTCAGCAGGTTGAGCACGTATCCGAAGAACGCCAGCACGCTCGCCAGCAACACGCCACCCAATGCAACCGACGCCCCGATGGCGATCGAGCGACTTAATGTGTCAGACGTGTGTTTGTGGGTGTAGAGGCCTATCGCAGCCCCACCGACGAGCCCGACAAGGAGCACCACGGCAGCCACCGACAAGAACACTGCCACCACTGCCGTAGATCCTCGGTGCGTTGACACCCTTAGTTCATCGGACTGTCGCGCCCTCGGCTTGAGGAGCCTCGCTGTTTGTGACCCGCATCGGGTTCCTGCGAGCGACTCCCCAGCACCGTATTTCGGGCAGCAGGCGTGTCCGCGCCAGATAACAGCCTGTGCGGAGGGATACTTGCGGTGCGCGGCCGGTCTGTTCACACTCAATCCGGGCAAACGCAGACCGCACTCCGAAGTTGGTGCTCGGACGAAAGGCTCTGCTGCTACGCCGGACTGGCGGACGCCTACGATCGAAGTCGCCACCTTTGAGGAGGACCCAAGTTGACAGGCCGTCATCACGGCGGCGGCTCCGGCCCAGGCCGACTCGGGCTCTTACCCGTCTCCAGGAATAGGACAGTCCGACGTGGAGATGCAGCAAGGACAGCGAAAGTGTGCTGGTGGGGCATTGTAGGCAGGTTGTGCCACTCGCAACGATCTACTGGACGTCGGGCCGTGTCACGTCCAAGGTTGAGCTGGAAGTGGCCCGGGGCTTCCTAACCCGGGCCACTCTGTTCCTCTTGGTCCCCCTAGCTGCACCCGCGTCCGAAAGACACGGACCAGCTAACCGAGGGTACCGCTGCACGGCGAACCTCGCTAGGGCGTTCCCACATCAGGCGTTATCGAGTGCCAGATCAGCCGTGATAACGCACACGGCTTGTGGGCCGCCCGGGGCTCGAACCCGGCACCTTGGGATTAAAAGTCCCCTGCTCTACCCGATGAGCTAGCGGCCCTTCCTGGCATTTCTCGCGTCCGGCCCGGTCGCGCACGGAAACGGCGGTGACCATCCTTTCATGCCTGGCGCGGCTGAAGCAGACCCTGTGCGGCAGAGGAGGGTCCGGCCTCCTCGTGACAGAAGCGCGGTTCTCGATGCTCTCTCGCAGTGTATTCGTAATCTATCTGCAATAAAAGGGTAGACAGGGAGACGTAATAGCGCGATACTGTAACAAATTCATGTCGAATTCGTTAAGGACCCGGCGAGGTCATTCAGAGAGGGAACGGACGATGAGACGGTATTGGATCGGAGCGATTCTGTCCTCTGCGGCTCTTGCCGCCGGGATCACGACCCTCGCGGGAAGTCCAGCTGGCGCGGCTCTCAAACCCCGCTTGGCGGCAACTCTGTACGTGGCTCCGGCGGCCGGGCGCACCACTCTCCCAACCGGATGTCAGGCAGCTGCATTCACCGACATCAATGCCGCGATCAGTGCCGCGGTGGCCGGCGACAACGTCATTGTCTGTCCAGGCACCTACAGCGGATCGGTGACGATCGTAACTAGCTCGAAGGCCCAGCCGACCATCACTACGGGCGTAGAAATCAACAAGTCCGTCAACGTCGTAGGGCTGCCGGGCGCGATCATCAGCGCGGCGGGCCTCGACAACGGAGTCACCTTTTACGACGCCAGCTACGCCAGGCTGCAGGGGTTCACGATCACCGGGGCCTTCGGCGAGGGCGTCTTCGCCGTGGTCTCGACCAAGATCACGGTCGCGGACAATGTCATCAAGGACAACGATGCCGGCACCGCGACCAGCGGATACGCAGAGTGCAAGACGGCGACCGGCTCAATGGGCAACTGCGGCTACGGAGTCCACCTGCTCTCGATCACCCACTCGGTCGTGCTCGAAAACACTGTGGAGTTCAATTCCGGCGGAATCCTTTTGACTGACGACTACGGCCCGACCTATGGGAACACCATCAAGGGCAACCTCGTCGAGGACAACGATGCCCGCTCCGGGATCAAGCTCGCCGGTGACAGTGCCACCGCTGTCAGAACCTCGGGCTCACCGACACCGAGGTTGGGCGGCGTCTACTCCAATACCGTCAGCGACAACGTCGTGATCTCGAACGGGACGGCCGGGTACACGACCTCGACCGGCACCACGGCATACGGCGTTGGTATCGTCCTCACGGCGAGCGTCAAGGGTGGCGCCTCCTACGACAACCTCGTGAGCGGCAACGAGATCGACGGCAACGGCCTCAGCGGTGTCAGGATCGACAGGCACTACGCCCTCTCGGACGTCTCGGGTGACCTGATCGTGAGCAACTGGATCGGCACGAATGACGTCTCAGGTGCTTTCACTTCCGGCATCCTCATCGGGCGTGACTCACCGTCGTTCCCGCCGGTCTCGGTCACCGTCTATGACAACACGATCACCTTCAACCACTACGGCCTTCTCGACGACGCCGGCCCTGGCCTGACCCATTTCGGCAACCATTACGTGAAAGACGTCATCGACATAGAGCTGTGACAAGTCGATAGGCCTGAAGAGGGCGCAAGATCTCCTCACATCATCGCGGCCACCCGGGTTCTCCGGGTGGCCGCGAAGGCCGTTCGGCCCCTGTCGACACCGTTGGCGGTGCCACTCGAGAGCTGGGACCTAGCGCCAGCGCCTCGATCGAATTCGTCGCTCAGACCGGTCAGGCAGCTGGCGGAGGCAGGCGGGTCGGCGACCTAGGCGGTGGGACGAACTCAACTAGGACTGCGGGGGACGCGACCGGCAAGGGCCGCGCCAGCCGAGACGGCCAGGAAGCGGCTCAGCCCCAACCTTCCTCTTCGGCATCGAACAGCATGGTCCGCCGTCGGGTCGGAGGAGGCGTCTCCTCGGGCTCCGTCGCCTGCTCATCGGGTCCGAAAAAATGCTCGTCTCGGAGCGCCCGGGGCTCATCGGTGGCTTGGGTTTGCTCGGAAGGCAAAAGCGGAGTGCCGACGATGGTCACGTCATCCCTGCCCTTGTCGGCCGGAAGGTCGGATTCGAACGAGACGCTGTGGCGGCCGGGCCGGATCGTCGCGTCGTCTTCGAGCAGGAGTGACCCGACGTTGTCACGCGAGGCTGCCGCAACGGCAACTCCCGGAGCGGGTCTGCCGAGAGGACTGCGCGCCATCTCCTCGACAACAGCCTGGACGGTGGTCTGAAGTCGCGCCAGCTCCGCGATGGCATCTTGACGCTGATCGTACAGGTAAGTGATCTGGGAAACTGCACGCTCGCGGTCCTGCTCGATGCGCTGCAGGTAAGCATGACGGCGACGCTCGGTCTCGTCACGGATCGCGAGAGCGCGCCTTGTGGCCTGGTCGACGATTTCAGCGGCCTCACGGCTCGCCACCTCGCGCAGCTCGGCCACCTCTGCCGATGCAGTTTCACGCAGCTCGGAGACCTCGCTCGAAGTGGCCTCGCGCAGTTCGGTCACCTCGCGCTCGACTTCCTGGCGCAGGGTGTAGGCACCTTCCCACGCCTCTTGGAGGATGCGCTGGACACGCTCGCCGAGTGTGTCCAAAGCAGGTGGCTGGGCGGTGCGGGTCTCGCTCTCGTAGACCGCGACGCGCCTGTGCAGCTCGCGGAGCTGGCCGACGGCGGCTGCCAACCGGCGCTCCGACTCCGATGCGCGGTGCAGGGCATCGTCGAGTCTGCGCTGCTGGTCCGCCACGTAACGGTCGACCTGCTCCGGGTCGTACCCACGCCGGTAGACATTGAAGATCGGAGTGGCTACCTGCTCTTCTGCGACTGCCTCGTTGTCGTCCATCTTCCCTCCAGGCTCCCTTCGCGAAAGGGTACTGAGCCGACATTGCAAAAGCGGGGATACCCGCCAAAAACAAGGGCCTGCGGCTGAAGGGCACGGTGACTGCTCGACGCCGACTCTCGCACAGGGCAGACTGATGCCCGCAACCGGGCAACACCCGGCTCGCGAGGGGACGACAAGGAGGTTTCAATGAAGGCCGATGTGAAAGGGTCCATTCTCCCGGTGCTCGAGCTGATCCTCGACCCAGGCGAAGCCGTCGTCTCGACTCACGGCGACCTCGCCTGGATGACCACGAACATCCAGCTCAGCCAGACCACGAACACCGGTGGAACCGGCGGTTTCATGGCGGGGCTGAAGCGAGTCGCCGGCGGCGGTGGGATCTTCCTCACCCGTTACGAGGCCTCGGGGGCGCCGGGGATGCTGGTGCTCGCAGCCAAGCTGCCTGGACGGATCTTCTCGGTCGAGATCGCACCAGGGTCCGAGTACATCGTCCACCGCCACGGGTGGCTCTGTGGCACACCTGGCATCTCGCCCACCGTCGCCCTACAGCAGACTTTCGGCGGGGCCATCTTCGGTGGCGAGGGATTCATCCTGCAGCGCCTCGAGGGAGAAGGGACGGCCTGGCTCGAGCTGTCCGGGGAGGTCTCGACCTACGAGCTCGCCGCGGGTCAGAGCCTCTGCGTGCACCCGGGCCATGTCGGCGCGTTCCATGCCACCGTCAGCTTCCAGACGACGCGTATGCAGGGCATCGCCAACTACATGTTCGGCGAGGATGGCCACCACGTCGTCGTGCTGACGGGCCCCGGAACAGTATGGCTCCAGAGCATGCCGCTCCCGAACCTCGCTCACGCACTTTCGCCTTACCTCGGCGAGAAACACGACAGCAGCGCTGTGGCCGCGGGCATGGGCGGCGGAGTGCTCGGAGGCATGCTCGGCCGTAAATTCTGAAATCGCTCATGGCCCCCACCGACAACGCGCCCGTCGATCTCGTCGCGGCACCCGTCCTCGAGCGGGTGCTGCACGAAGCGCTCCGCAAGGGAGGCGACTTTGCGGAGGTCTTCGTTGAGGACCGCTCAAGCTCGTCGATATTCCTCGACGACCGCAAGGTCGAAGAGCTCTCCAGCGGTCGAGATCGCGGCGCCGGGATCAGAGTCATCGTCGGCGAGACGACAGGGTTCGCCCACACCGCCGACCTGTCAGAGGCCGGCCTGCTAAGTGCGGCCGTGGCAGCTGCAGCTGTCGCCCGCGAAGGAAGCGGTGGCGTGCGCGAGATCGGGCTCTCGAGGCGGCCACCGGCGCGTTCGCGCGCCGAGCCGACACTGCCTGCCCGCGTGGCGAAGTCCGCCAAGGTGGACCTATTGCTTCGCGCCGACGACGCTGCCCGAGCCGCCGGAGGGGCAATCGTCCAAGTCAGTGCAGGCTACGGCGACAACCGGCGCCGCGTCTTGGTCGCGAACTCCGAGGGGCTGCTCGCCGACGACGACCGGGTCCGTACGCGTTTTTTCGTCACTTGCGTCGCCTCCGGTGACAGCGGCATGCAAACCGGCTCCGAGAGCCTCGCCTATGCGCTCGGCTTCGAGATGTTCGACGAGCACCCAGTCGAGGAGGCTGCCGCCAAGGCGGCCCGGCGGGCAATTACCAAGCTCGACGCCCGTCCGGCACCGTCGGGTGTCCTGCCCGTTGTCATAAAGCGCGGGAGTGGTGGCTTCCTGTTCCACGAGGCGTGCGGCCATGGTCTCGAGGCCGACCACATCTTGAAGGACAGCTCGGTCTACACCGGTCGCGTCGGCCAGGTCGTGGCCAGCCCCGGCGTGACCCTCGTCGACGACGGCACGTTCGGTCCGAACTGGGGGACTCTCGTCATCGACGACGAGGGCCGCCCGACACAGCGCAACGTGCTTATCGAGAACGGGGTCCTCACCGACTACATGTGGGACTACCTGCGCGCACGTAAGGAGGGCCGGGCCTCTTCGGGAAACGGCAGGCGCCAGAGCTACGAGGACCTCCCGATGGTCCGCATGACCAACACCTACCTGCTCGCGGGCCAGGATGACCCCGACGAGATCCTCGCGCAGACCCCGAACGGGATCTATGTCGCCCAGCTCGGGGGAGGCCAGGTGAACACGGCGACGGGAGATTTCGTCTTCGGGATGACCGAGGCCTACATGATCGAGAGCGGCAGGATCACCGAACCGTTGAGAAACGCCAACTTGATCGGCAACGGGCCCGATGTGCTCACGAAGATCGACGCCATCGGCAGCGACTTCGAGATGGCGCCTGGGACCTGCGGCAAGGACGGCCAGAGCGTCGCCGTCGGATGCGGCCAGCCGACGATGCGGGTAACGGGCATCACGGTCGGAGGCACCGCAGATGCCTGATCTCCTAGGCCTCGCTCGCCGCGTCCTCGCGCAGGCGGACACCGACGAACAGGTCGAGGTTTACGTAGCCCATGGGAGGGAGACCTCCATCAGGGTCTTCGAGGGCGAGATCGAGGAGCTCACAGCCGCCGAGTCAGCCGGCGTCGGCGTGCGAGTGATCTCCGAAGGAAGGCAGGGTTTCTCCTACGTGGGGGCGCTCGACGAGTCGGCCGCGGCTGAAGCGCTCGTGGAGGCACGCGACAACGCCAGGTTCGCCACGATCGACGAGCACGCAGGGCTCGCCTCGCCGGACGGGATCGACGCACCTGTGCTCGAGCTCTGGCGCGAGGAGCTCGTATCTTTCCCGACCGAGGAAAAGGTGGCTCTCGCCCTCGAGCTCGAGCAGCGCGTCCGGAGCGGGGATCCGCGCATCCGCCAGGTGGTCTCATCGGATTACGTCGACGGATTCGGAGAGACGGCAATCGCCACGTCCAAGGGGATCGAGGTGACGAGCCGGCAGACCGGCTGCTACCTGTTCGTCCACGCCGTCGCTGGCGACGGGGATGACACCCAGACCGGTTTCGGCTACTCGGTGGGCCGCGCCCCGGCCGACCTCGACCTCGAGCTCGCAGCGACCGACGCCGTCGATCGAGCGACGCGCCTGCTCGGTGCGAAGAAGGCCAGGAGCGCGAAGTTGACCGCCGTCTTGGACCGCCGGGTGACGGCCACGATTCTCGGGATCCTTTCTGGCACCCTTTCTGGCGAGGAGGTCGTGAAGGGACGCTCGCTGTTCGCGGGCCGCGTCGGCGAAAAGGTCGGTGTCGACGAGCTGACCCTCGTCGACGACCCGACGAACCCGCTCGCCTACGGCGCCGCGGAGCACGACGCTGAGGGCCTAGCCTGCCGGCGCAACGTCCTCATCTCGGGGGGCGAGCTGACTGGTTTTCTCTACGACACTTACGCCGCGAACCTGGCAGGCACTTCCTCAACGGGCTCGGCTGTGCGGGGCGGATTCCGCACAACTCCGGGGGTCGGGGCGCAGGCCCTGTCGCTCGAGCCCGGCAGGTGCGACCAGTCGGAGATCATCGCCCAGGTCGGAGAGGGTTTTCTCGTCCAGTCGATAACCGGTGTGCACTCGGGAGTCAACCGGGTGAGCGGCGACTTCTCGGTCGGTGCCGAGGGCCTCATGATCCGCGGAGGCGAGCTCGCCGAGCCCATACGCGAGGTGACGATCGCCTCGACGATCCAGCGGATGCTGCAGCATGTCGTCGCCGTCGGGTCCGACATCGAATGGCTGCCCGGTGCGGCGACAGGTGTCACCCTCGCCGTCGGCGACATCGCCATGAGCGGCTCGTGAGTTAGCGAGGGAGCAAAACCGCAGTCTCAGGACGCAGCGGCAGCGCTAGGCGAACTCTTGTTGGACGAGGGCCGAGAGGGCGGGGCTAAGGCTGCGGGGGCCTTGTCGGGTACCGAGCCGTTCGCGGCCGGCTTGCTCGGCTCGCTGCTCAACCCACTCGCCGAAGCCTCCGAGCCAGTGGTCGAGGCCGCAGCAGCGGGCTTCACACTCGAGTGGCCCTGGCGGCTGTCGTTGCGGTAGAAACCGCTCCCCTTGAAAGCGATCCCGATGTTCCCGAACACTTTCCGCAAGCTGCCGCCACAGTTCGAGCATTCGGTGAGGGCGTCGTCCTTGAACGACTGCACGACTTCGAGGTGCTCTCCGCATGACTTGCACGAATACTCGTAGGTCGGCATAAATCCCTTCTGCCCTTCGCCTCGATCAACCCCGCCGTCGACCACGGTCTGATGTTGGCACTCTCACCTTGCGAGTGCCAAGTATATCGTGGCCCTGAGGCGGTAGACCACGGGGAGGAGCAGCATGGGGCAAGAAGGCGTTGAGGAGATGGTCCCGCTCGAGGACGTGCAGCGGACGATTCTAACCTCGTGCGCGCCGCTCGCCCCCGTGGAGCTCCGGCTAGGTGCTGCGCTCGGCCACGTCCTGGCTGCCGACGTGCATGCTCCAGGGGACCTTCCGCCGTTCTCGAACACCGCGATGGACGGTTACGCGGTCCGGGCAGACGACACCTCGGGCGCGCCCGTGGAGCTGTCGGTAATTGGGGTGCTCGCGGCCGGGACTGCACCCACAAGAGCCGTCGAGGCGGGCACGGCGATCCAGATCATGACGGGAGCGCCGATCCCACCCGGCGCGGATGGGATCGCCATAGTCGAAAGGACAGAGCCCGGTGCCTCCGAGGGTACGGTCCGGGTCCTCGACGAGGTCCCGAGAGGGGCTTACATCCGCCTCGCGGGCAGCGACCTGCGCCGAGGCGACCTGGCTGTCCCGGCAGGCGCCGTCATCAGCCCGGCACACGTCGCCCTGCTGGCTAGCGTCGGCGCGACGCTGGTGTCCGTCCACCCGAGACCCCGGGTCGGCGTCTTTTCGACCGGAGACGAGCTGGCCGACGCCGCAGCTCCGCTAGAGCCGGGCCAGATTCGTGACTCCAACCGCCAGGGCCTGCTGGCGGCCCTGGAACGGGACGGGTTCACTGGCGTCGACCTCGGAGTGCGGCGCGACGATGAGGCGGAGATCGTCGCCGCGCTACGAGACGGGGTCGAGCGATGCGACGCGTTGCTCACCTCAGGTGGGGTGAGCATGGGCGAGTTCGACTTCGTAAAGGTCGCGCTCGAGGCACTCGTAGCCGAGGCCGGAGGCGAGATCCATCAGTTCAAGGTGGCGATCAAGCCGGCGAAGCCGTTGTCGTTCGCTGCCGTCGCGACGAAGGGGCGCACCGTGCCAGTGTTCGGTCTGCCAGGCAACCCGGTTTCATCCATGGTGAGCTACCAAATCGTGGCCCTGCCGGCGCTGCGCAGGTTGGCGGGTCACCGCTCGCCGCTCCCCCACCAGCTCCCCGCCGTCGCCGTCGACGACATCGAGCGGCGCCCGGACGGCAAACTGCACCTGGTGCGCGTTGTCGCGGCCATGGGCCCGGACGGCCGGATTGTCGTCCGGTCCGCCGGTGCCCAGGGATCGCACCAACTGTCGGCGCTGGTGGCCGCCAATGCTCTTGCACTCGTCCCCGACGGCGAGGGCGTCGGCGCAGGAGGCGCGGTCCAGATCCTTCTCATCGGTCCGCTCGAATGAGACGGGGCCTACTAAGAGCGTTTCGCTGGTGCGGTAGACGGAGCGAGCGCAACCGGAATTGAGCCGTTTCCGGGCACGCTCAGCGTTCAGCGAATAGACTTTCCCCAATGCCGAACCGCGGACTGACCCACGTCGACCCGCTCGGCCGGGCTCGAATGGTGGATGTCACTCCGAAGGAGGCAACTCACCGCCGGGCTCTCGCCCGGTGCAAGGTCCGCATGCTCCCCGAGACGACGGCCAAGATTGCAAGCAATGCAATCAACAAGGGCGACGTTCTCGGTGCCGCCCGCATAGCCGGCATTCAAGCCGCCAAGCGCACTCCTGACCTCATTCCGCTCTGCCACCCGTTGCTGGTCGGATCGGTCTATGTGAACTTCACATTCGGAGACGACTTTGTCGAAGTCGAGACGCAAGTCGAGGCCGTCGACCGCACCGGCGTCGAGATGGAGGCCATGACGGCCTGTGCCGTCGCCGCGCTCACCATCTATGACATGTGCAAATCCGCTGACCGTTCCATGGTCGTAGAGGAACTGTGTCTTTGGGAAAAGACCGGGGGCCATTCTGGGGTTTGGCGCCGGACGAACGAGCCGCCAAGCGACATCCACCGATCCGCAGAAACCATTGACTAGGGTTTCCGACAATGTGAGGACGGCCTAGGAGCGTGAGCCTCGTGGTTGTAGCTGTGCTGGCGATCATCTGGGTGGTCTGCCTAACCCCGATGATGCTGCGCAAGCTCTCCGAGCGCAGATTCACCAACTCGGTCGATTCGTTTCACCGACAACTTAGGGGCTTGAGGCGTGTTTACCCGCGCCTGGTGGCCAGTGCGGCCGACCCGGGCGCCACTCTTTACACGGCTGATGAGCCAGACGTTCACCCTCGGACGTACTCCGTTTCGCCCTCTTCGGTTCAACCTAACCGCGTCATCGCACCATCGCCGCAACGCGCCTCGCTGCAGGCGCGCCGTCGCCGGGTTCTTGTGGTGCTCGTCGGGGCGACGTTGGGATTATTCGCGCTGGGAATCATCCCCGCCCTCAGAGTTCTCTGGGGCCTGTCGCTGCTGGCATTTGCCGCCACTGCCGGCTACGTGGCTCTGCTCATCTACGTTCACAGGCGCGCCGTCGAGCGCCGCGTCAAGGTCGTGAACATCCGTGATCTCCGCAGGGAGACCGCCTCCGTCAGGCCGAAGACCTCCAACGCTCTTGCGCCCACCGCCTCACATGCGAGGTATACCGACGAGGCGGACT
>JBEKMZ010000026.1:0-38136 GCA_049523315.1 Acidimicrobiales bacterium
TCAACATCGGCGTCCCTTCCTCGCCGGCGCGCTAACGCCGGCTGCTCGTCTTGGATTTCAACGAGGAAGGTACGTCGCGCCTTTGGACGAGTGGGTGATCCACAACTTCAGGTCATACCTCGCAACGATGCCGATGTGGGGGGAGCTTGGACTTGTGCCTGAGTGTCACCCTCCCGTCGGCCGCCCGCGAATCTCGATGGTCGCCAATCGCGAAGTCACATGATCACAGAAAGCGACTTTCAGTAGTCACCGACAATCGGTGTGCCGGGTATCGTGCCTTAGCGCTTTCACTCAGAGGCACTGTGCCCACGTGTGCCAGCCCGGGCGGTAACGTTTTGCACCCCACTCCGGTGCTGGTACGCTAACGCCCTTTAGCGACAACACACCAATATTTGTCCGCGCGGGGAGGAGGTCGGTTCGCCGTTCTTCACCCGTTCGTTGGGGGAGGCAAGTCGTGTCGTCCGAAAGGTATTCGCTAGCAGTGCGCTCAATGCATCGTGCGCGCCGAGCGGTCATGATTCGCCCTTCCAAGGGCCCAAAGGCGCACCGATTGAGAGTTCGAGCCCTCGTCTTGGTGGCTTTGGCGCTGTCGGTGCTGTTCGGAGCGACAGCGGCGGGTGCCGTTGGAGGCCTGCGTCTGGTCAAAGGGCCAACAGCTCATCACGGTTCGAAGGCCACCTCGGCTCCTCGGACAAACCAGCTCGATCGCGGTCAGGTCGCCACAGATCGCGGCAATGATTATCGCGACGGGTGGTATCCGGACCAACCGGGGCTCACCCCAGAGCTCGTCAGCTCATCAAGTTTCGGGCAGCTCTTTGCGACTCAGCTCAACGGTCAGATCTACGCGCAGCCCCTTCTCGTCGGGAAAGTCCTACTCGTGACAACAGAGACCGACTGGATCTATGGCCTGAACCCTGTTACGGGGGCGATTGAGTGGTCCCGCCGGATCGGCACACCTTTTCTAGACAAGTCGCTTGGTTGTGCCGACCTGACCCCAGACCTCGGAGTGACCTCGACACCCGCGATCGACCCATCCACAGGCATCGCCTATGTGGTCAACCAAGCTTTCGCGGGCCAGCCCAGGCACATCGGGTGGTTCATGAATGCCTTCAACCCAGCGACGGGCGCCGAAATGCCGCACTTCCCGGTCGAGATCAAAGGCCCGGCTAATAACAACCCGAAACAACTGTTCGCTCCAACAAAAGAGCTTCAGAGGCCCGGCCTGTTGTTCCTCGGGGGCGTCGTTTACGCGGCATTCGGGTCGCACTGCGACTTTCCGCCCTTTGCCGGTTACATAGTAGGCGTGTCGACAGGCGGCAGGCAGGCGACGATGTGGACCGATGAAAGTACCGGAACCGGGGGTGGTGGCGGGATCTGGCAGACGGGTGACGGCCTAATTTCCGACGGTCCGGGCCAGATCCTGTTCGCGTCCGGTAACGGATTCGGTACCACCTCCCATCCGGACGGACCGATCCCTGGAACCTCGCCACCCGCGAATCTGGCCGACTCCGTCGTCCGGCTCGTCGTTCAGCCGGACGGTTCATTGAAGGCCAAGAGTTTCTTCTCGATGTACAACGACGTCGCCATCGACCGTGCTAACGGGGATCTCGTTGGCGAGGCTGCACTGCCGGCTCAATTCTCGGCGCCGAAGTACCCGCATCTGCTTGTCGTGACGGGCAAGGAGGGTTTCGTCTATCTGCTTGACAGGGACCGTCTCGGTGGGGTGGCAGAAGGTCCTGGCGGGAAAGATCTCGTGCTCGAGGAGTACGGGCCGATCGGGAATATTTTTTCGTCAGCCGGGACGTGGCCCGGTAACGGGGGCTACGTGTACATCTCGACGGTCTCAGGTGTCCACGGGGGGGCCGGAAAGGTAGACGCGTTCCAGTTCACGACCAGCTCGAATGGCCTCCCCAGCCTGCGTCTCGTCGGAATGAGTTCGGAGCCGACTTTCTTCGGCGTGTCCGGTCCCGTGATCACCTCCGCCGGCACGACCTCCGGTACCGCTGTGATGTGGGTGGTAAGTGCGGGCAACCTTCAGGCCTACGACCCTGTCCCGGTACACGGCAAGCTGGCACTTCTGGGGTCGTGGTCAATCGGCAGCAGTGTCCCGTTCAATCCGCCCGGTATCGGCAACAACACACTCTATGTGGGCGATATGAGCGGGATGTTGTACGGGTTCGGCAAGAAGGTACCGGGTGCGGGTGGTGCGCGAGGCACGCGATCCTGATATCGCAAACGCCGGACTCGCGGGCGAGCTCGTCAGCGGGCGCCGGATTGCCACTTGACACGCGGAAGGCGCGCATTCTCAACAGACGTCGTACCTGGAGAACCGGGACTTTCGTGTTGCCGATGACTGTTTCCTCGTCTTGCTTCTCGCAGTCCGTGGAACGGGGTGGACTCGCGAGACCGCCACGGCTATCATGGCCCAAGCACGCTGTTCGCGAGGGCTGTGACCGGGGGGGGGTCCAGGTGCTGCGTGAATTCAATCTCTACGACCTGTTCATCCTCTCCTTCGTCCAGCTCGTCTTGGCGACGGTGCTGGTGCTCAGTCCTGCCAGGCACATTCGCACTCGATTCCGGTGGATGGGCTCCAAGATCACCGAGGTCTTGCTTGGCGCTCTCGGGGCAGTCGCCATCACGGCCCTCGCGTGCGTTCTAAGCGTCGAGCTGTGGGGATTGTCTGTCAGTGGAGTCGAGACGGCCGCTTACTTGCTCGTGATCTTCTCGCTAGGGGTGATCATTCTCCGCTCCGACTGTGGCTTCCTCGGTCAGGTCTTCCACGCTTCGTACCTCGCGGCGGGCTTTACCTTCCTCGGGTTTGCCGGCTACGTCGCCTCTGCAGCCACGCACTCGATTCCTGAGGCGATAACGTCTTCCTTCCTGCTCCTGCTGGATCTCGGGGCCTTCTTAGTGTGGGGCTCGAACGTCAGCTATATCAGCGATGTCTTGTGCCGCACGCGACACTCGCGCCCTCAGCCCGTGGCCGATCCTGGCTACCAGCCGATGGTGTCACTCCACATCCCTGCGTACAACGAGCCCCCCGAGATTCTCATCAACACGATCAAGGCCGCCGAACAGCTCGACTACCCGGACTTCGAGGTGGTCGTGATCGACAACAACACCTCGGATCCCATGATCTACGGTCCAGTCGAGGAGTACTGCCGAGACCGGGAGCGAGTGCGATTTGTTCACGTCGCCCCCTGGCCGGGCTACAAGGCGGGTGCGTGCAACCTCGCGTTACGTAGCTACACAGATCCGCGGGCCGAAATCGTCGGCTTGATCGACGCGGATGACATAGTCCAACCGCACTACCTACGCGAGACCGTGTCTTACTTCTCCGACCCGCAGCTCGGCTTCATCCAGACCTTCGAGGGCAATCGGGACTACGAGGGCAGCGCTTACTACACCGCCTGCGTCGACTCTTATCAGGCCTTCTATATGGCGATCATGTCCTCGCGAAACGAGAGGAACTCGATACCGTTCGTCGGCACCATGGGCCTGTTCCGTCGGAGCGCGCTTGTTGGCATCGGTGGCTGGAACGAGTGGTGCATCAGCGAGGACACCGAGGCATCGGTGCGGATGTCGAAGGCGGGCTGGGACGGCCTCTACATACCGCGCTGTTTCGGGCGGGGAGTCGTGCCGCCTACCTACGCCGGGCTCAACACACAGCGCCATCGCTGGTGCTTCGGCGCGATGCAGATCTTCCGGCTTCATTGGCGGAGCCTCATGCCCTGGGACCGCTCAGCTGACAACCACCTCTCGAGCAGTCAGCGCAGGGACTACCTGATGGGGTGCATGGGATGGACGAGAGACCTCATGATGTTTGGGTTCGCCCTGTTGCTACTTGCCATCGCCGGGCTGCGAATCACTGGCTCCCACTTTGCTATCACGCCGTTAGCCGGCGACAGGTCGCTATTGCCGATGTCGCTCATCCTTATCGCCACAATCTGCATGATGTGGACCCTCCGTTACTGGACGACGATGTCGCATCGTCGAGCCCTGCTGTGTCTCGTTATCAGTCTCTCTGCCGGTTGGATAACGGCCCTAGCCTGCATCGAGGGCATGGCACGAAAAGATGGCGTCTTCCTGAGGACATCAAAATCTGGCAGCACTCACCATCGAATCCGCACGGCTCTCCGGTTGAGTCGCCTGGAGACCCTGTTGTCAGGTGCCCTGTACTCCTCGGCAGGACTCCTGGCGACTCTGTCGCACCCGCCTTTGTTGCTGATCTTCATCATGTCCCTTCAGGGCACGGTGTATTTGTGTGCCCCGATTGCCTCGTTGTGGAACTTGCGTGCGCAACGCGTGCCGGTGCTCACATACCGGCGTCGTTTTGAAGAGCGGCGCCTTCGCCAGGCTCGCCGTCGCTGGCCCCTCTCTCGAGTGCTAGGCCCGGTAACAGCGACCCTGCTCGCGTTAGGTGTCGGTGGTGTGACGAGTGCCTTCGTAGCGCCCGCGGCCCTGCTGCGCGCGACGGTCGTGCATCACAAAGCCATTTCTGTACAGGCGCTGCTCTCCTCGTCGTCAGACACCGAGGTCTACATCAAGCTCGCGCCGGCCTCGTCGAAGCAGGCGGCCTACTACCCCGTGAGCTCGGTCTCGCTATCAAAACCCGTGTCCTCCTCGCCGGTATCGCCGGTCGCGCTCGGCCTCAGCTTCGAGACCTCGACGCTTGCCCTGCTCGACGCGGTCATTCGCGATGACAGCCCCGGGAAAGGAATCTCCGCTCTCACGCTCGTCATTCGTAAGTCGGGCAAGGCCGGGCGGCCGGGCACGACCGAGGTGACAGACACGTTCTACAAGGCCCTCGTCGCTTCTTTCGTCGAAAGCCTGTCAGGTTCGCCGGCGGGCAACGTGACGCTTTCACTCTCGAGCCTGGGCCACGTGCTCACCGCGCCTAAAGCTTTCGCGAACCTAGGCCCGTTCCCCGAAGCACCGCTTTCTTCGCCGCCGAGCACGACTGACGCCTACGTGAGTCTGGGGCCCACTTCGTCAGAGCATAGGTCCTACTACCCGGTGACCTTGGTCGAGCTGTCCCAGTCAGTGTCCTCTTCGCCGACAGCACCTGTCCAGCTCAACTTGAGTTTCGAGACGTCCTCGCTTGTCGTGCTCGACGAGGTCCTTCGCGACGGCGGCCCTGGAAGAGCCATCTCCGGGCTCACTCTCGTCGTAGGCAAGTCGGGTCCGAACGGACGTCCGACCACGGTCGAGTTGACCGACACATTCCGCAAGGCCCTCGTCTCCTCGTTCGACGAGACGTTGTCGGGCGCGCCGGTGGGCAAGGTGACTCTCTCGCTCAAATAGCAAGGCGGCCCTCGTAGCGCAGCGGGTGCTGACACGACCGATCAGATCGTGGTGGTCAGCCTTGCTGGAGGGATCCGCAAGCTGCTTGGGAGAGCGTGGTCCTCACGCTGAGGCAGTAGGAGGAGAGCTTCAGTGAGAAGTAAGACGATCCCGCGCCCGTCACAGCTCCGTCTTGCGGGCCGAATTCCATGCCGAAGGGTATCGAGTCGAGCGAGTAACGCTTGCGAAACTCGCTCCATCCGTAGTTGTGTTGGAGCAGTGCGCCCACGGCTGAGAGAACTGAGCTGAGATCGACGCTCACAGTGCCCTTGCCTACGGTGTCGGCCGAGTTCAGGACAACCCAGACAGCGCCACCCCAGGGCGCTGTCTGCCCGTTCGCGAAGACGTTGCTCGCGTAGATCGACCAGGCTTGCTTGTCGGGTCGGACGACCCCATCGGTAGAGAACGGGATGCTTGCCGTTCCGACCTCCATGCTCCCAGGTAGCAGCGCCTTTAGGTCATAGTCCGTCCAGACCATGACCTCGAGAGTGCCATCGGTTCTGCAGGACGTTCTTGTAGCCGAGGGGTTGAGCCACAGGTCATATGCGATGTCGTAGGTCACTTGCCCCGTATGCGAGGAGTAAGTCGTAGTGCCGATCAGGTCGGACGGGATCGCCCTTACTTGCATAGGAAGCGGCAAGGTCTTGGACTCCGGCGGTGAGGTGGCTTTGTGGCACAGGTTGATGCCGTACAGGACATTCGGGTAACCGCGCACCCAGGTGTAAGCACTCGGCGCCAGGCAAGTCGATTGTGTACAGGGCGGCGCGCTGGGAAAGTCTCCCTGCACCGCCAGGGCGCCGGGGGAGCTCACTGACATGTCCAGTGATCCAGTCGTCGTCGCGCCGCCGCCGAGGTTCCACTCGTCTCCGTTCAGCTGCGCGACCCCGAGGACGGGTCCCGAGGTTTTGCAGGCCTTGTGCGAGTAGGGACCGAACTGGCATCGCGCAGTCCAATCCCACCCCCTACCCCCCGCAGCTGAGTCGGGTAGGAGCGAGACTCCTGGGTGTCCTGCGCCACCTTGTCCGCAGGCGGCGAGAACCGGTGCGAGGACGCACAACGCGACCAGGAGAACCGGCCCGCGTCGCCGATTCTGTACGCTCTTCCCGCGCTTGTCCGAGACCACTCAATAGCTCCTGACTGGGCCGAGATGCCTCAAGGTGGGCGGGTCGCTTAGAAGAAGTGAAGATGCACGTGGCCGCCACGGGCGACGATGGCGAACACCTTTCCGATGATCGATGATCGGGCGATCGCGCCGAACACGCGGGAATCGCATGAGTCGGAGCGATTGTCCCCCATGACGAAGTACTTGTCAGGCAGGATCTTGGTGCGGTGTATGGACGTAGACCCAACTTGTCCGTACCTCGAGTCGTACCAGCCCCGCTCATGCAGCAGCTGTCCGTCTATGTAGATCTTGTTCCCCGCCGACCAGATCGTGTCGCCTGGCAGACCGATGACGCGTTGCACGAGGTCGCGGCTCTGACCCTGGAGTGCCTTGCACGGGAAGAGCTTCGGATGGCGGAAGACCACGATGTCTCCCAGGTGAATCGGCCCAGCCAGGCGGCTGGACTTCACCACCAGGATCCGATCGCCCATCTGGAGGGTCGGTGTCATAGCGGCCGAGGGGACGGTGAAGGGTTGGACGACGATTACGCGCAGCGCCACTGCCGCCCCGGCCGCCACGACTATGACCAACGCCAGGTTGATGGCCAGTCTTCGCCGCCGCCGGCGATTTGGTCGGGCTTTTTTGGCCGAGTGGCTGGCCGGCGTTGGGTCGATGGCCTGGTGACCCAACTCGAGGCCCCTTAGGCGATAGTCGTGATTCCAGCGTGAGTGGAGCGCCTTGGCGCGCTTCGCTCCCAGACTCTGGTCAGCTCCGTCGATGCCCGAACCGGAACCGTCTTCAGAAAGGTCCGGCTGCTCGCCAATCGACGGAGGCGACTGCAGTCCCGTGTCAGCTGAGGGTAGGCGCATGCTCAGCGACCTGGTTCGGGGCCCAGTGTTGCGAGAAAGCTTTGTACCTGTTGTGCTTGCTCGTCGTTCAGCTCTGCGAAGACGACTCCAAGCTGTGTGGTTGGCCCTACGATACTGTGCCAGCTGACGCTCGAAGCAACATCGAGACTGATGTCGGATCCGGAGATCCGGTCTTCTAGCCAGAGGGGCGGGTCGAGCGTGCGACCCGACTCAAGGATCGATCGCGCGTAAGGCACGACGAGGTGCAGACCGCCCTCGCTGATATTGAGCAAGTCGACCGAGATGATCTTGTGGCAGCATCTGATCTGCGCTCGTCCGGAGAGGTGGACCCTCGCATGGCGTCGACGCTCGGATGCCGCCATCGGCAGGTGGCCATTGCCTTTCACGGACGGATCCAGGCTGTTCCTGGGTGCGGGTTCGCCGTCCGGCGTACCCAGGAGCTTGGTCGTCTGCCCACCCAGCTCCAGCTCGGGCTGGCGGAGGGACTGGTCGTGCCGGTGCTTGCGAAGAAACGATCTCGAGCGACCCGCGTGCGAAGCCGACCCGCGTCGCCCTAAGACGAACTCAAGAGACCACGCGTGCCTTTCTGCGGGTACCAAATAGGACCAGTTTGGCGGCATCCGTCGAAACAGGAACGGTACGGGATCAGTCGGATCGGACAGGCGCGCTCCCCAGCTGGCCGCAATAAGAGCTGCTTCGGCGGGCGTCACTGTGGCGCTGCTCGGTTCGTAGGGCAGGTCGAACAGGCCGGGGTCGTGTTGCCAGTAGGGACGCCCAGCGCTGATCGCCTGGGCAACGTCGGGCCAGCGGACTCGAGCGAGCAAGTACGGGCGCACACTGTCGGGCAGTACAAGGTACTGCACGTCGGCCATCTCTGATCCCTCGCCCATCTGGAAGCCGCTCGCGTTAACGAGGCTCGGCCTGCGCGTCGTTGTCGAGAGCCTCTGCGAGGCCGAGTTCGTACGAGAACGTGTCCTTGGTTCGCTCAAGTCGCGACCGAACCAAGCCGTATCGGCATATCCGGGCGGTTAAAGACCGAGCCCCCCCCATAAAACCCCTCGCATTCTCGATCCCGTTCGGACGATTCGCAGGCGTCGCCTCCCGAGTAGGAGATGTAAAGGTAGCAACGCTTGGCGGTTGGTGTCCCTGGTTCGTTCGAACAACTCGGCCGAGATTTATTTGTACGAAGGGTACAATCACACCAGGTTATTGGCTCGAAAGTTGTGACAGTGAACCCGGTCACAGGTTCCGAGGGGAATTCTCGGTCGACCCCCGGAATCCCAGAACCTACAAAGCTCTCGCGCGCAGGTGCCTGTGCTGGGACAAGGTGTCCGACTGTGCCTTGCACTGCTCGGATTTCAGAGTCCTTTGCCGCTCACTGCCCAGCATCTTCGAGCGGTACGGTTCGGTCACCGGACGGCATCGGAGGTGGATTGTGGTGACGCGGGGAGCAAGTAGCTCGAAGCGCCGGCACGCCCACGTCGGGCAAGCGGCGTTCCTGTTCCTGAGTGCGGTCGTCGCCGCCGGTGTCGTCGGGTTCAGCGCAGCCTCCGCCTCGTCGTCCCCGTCGACGAGGCGCACGAAGATACGAGCCGTCGCCGCCGCCTTCGGGCACCTTGTCGGGCCGAAAGTCCGTCGGGGCCCTCGCTCCATACGTGCAGGGCATCGACGGCGCCCTCGCGAGAGCGATGGCATCAGGCGCGTCGGACCAACAGAACGACTACGCCTACTTAGTTCCTGACGGCACCATGAGCGTGTCGGCTGTACATCCGACGAGCGGGTCGGTGGCGACGGTTGAATTTGCGATCGGCAACGTAGGCCAGCGGTACCCCGCCAGGTTTGTCGGGACAGCGATCTTCACCGCCGGCAGGTGGAAGGTGTCGTGGGTCACAGTTTGCCCCCCGGCTCGCACGGCTTCCCTTCACGGGTCTACCCGCGCCCGGTTCGCTTACGTGGGCCGGGCCTCGGGTCGTGTCCGAGCGGTGCGGGTCTGGAGCCATTCGGCAAGACCGCGATCGCTGCCGCGAAGACAAGCGCGGGGCGGTTCAACGCCTTCAGCACGAGCCTGTACGGAGATCCGCAGTTGTTCGACCTGTCGTGGTGGTCCGAGCTTTTTTCGGACTGGGTAGGTAACGGCTATGGCGGCGGCGCAGTGATCTCGGTCCAAGCGGCTGGCTGACCGGGACACCTTTGCCGGTGCGGTAGCCCACGCATGCGGCGAGAAGCTCGTCGAGGACTCCGTCGTCGTCGACATCGGCGGCGACGTCTCCACCGTGAGCCATCTCTACTTTCTCGACCGCCTCGGAAAGCCGCTCGTCTACTTCCAGGCCTCGTGAGAGTGGCCAGAGTCCGGATCAGCTCAGATCAAAGAAGCGTAAAGCTCGGCCGTACGAGCCGCGATCGCCTTCCAAGTAAACTCGTGCAGTACTCGCTGGCGGCCGGCCTCACCCATCGCGCACGCCAGGGCAGTGTCGCTAAGCACAGCGTTGACGCGCTCGAACAGCGCCGCTCCGAGGCCCGCGTCAGGGTCCGGCAACGGGACCAGGTAGCCCGTCACGCCGTCGACCACGATCTCGGGGATTCCACCTACCGCCGTCGCCACGACGGGCAGACCGCACGCCATCGCCTCCAGGTTTATGAGCCCGAACGGCTCATAGACCGAAGGGCAGACGAACACCGTCGCATGGCTGAGGAGCTGCACGACCTCGGGCCGGGGCAGCATCGCCTCTATCCAGTGCATCCCCTTTCGCTGTCCACCCAGCGCGCCTGCCCGCCAGGACATCTCCGCCCCGATCTCGGGGTTGTCCGCAGCCCCGGCGAGGAATACGAGCTGGACCTCGTCGGGCAGAAGTGCCGCCATGTCCAACAGGTGGCCGACGCCCTTTTGAGCGGTGACGCGTCCGACCCACATCACCGTCGGCCGATCCGGCTCGATCCCGAGTCGCTCCAAGACATCGATTCGGTCGTCCGGCCTGTACTCGTCTGGGTCGATGCCGTTGTGAATGACGACGATCCGCGAAGCGTCCACGGAAGGGTAGACGCGCTGCACATCGTCGGCCATGCTCGCCGACACGGCGATCACCGCGTCGGAAGCCTCTATGGCGGTGCGCTCGCAGAAGCTCGATAGGGCGTAGCCACCGCCGAGCTGATCAGCTTTCCACGGCCGCAGGGGTTCCAGGCTGTGCAGCGTCATCAGGTGCGGGACGCCGTGAAGGAGCTTGGCGAGATGGCCGCCAAGGTTGGTGTACCAGGTGTGGCTGTGGACGACATCGGCACCGCCTGCATCGGCAGCCATGCGCAAGTCCGTCGCCACGGCCTGCAACGCCAGCCCGGGGCCGCCCAAGGGGAGCGCGTCCCAGGACTCATAGGCGCCGCGGACCAGTGGCGAGGATCTTTGCTTCCCGAAGCAGTACACCTCGACCTCGACGAGCCCAGCGAGCTCGCGGCTCAGGTACTCGACGTGGACGCCTGCGCCTCCGTACACCTCCGGTGGGAACTCGCGGGTGAGCAGCGCGACCTTCACGATCGCCGGACCTCTTGCCCCTTGCCAACGACAGTCACACCGCTCTCGGACACAGTGAAACGCTCGCGGCTGAGATCATCCACGCCGAGGACGGCCCCGTCCTGCACGGTGACGTTCTTGTCCAAGATGGCCCGTCGCACGACTGCGCCACGACCCACTTTGACGTCGTTCATCAGCACTGAATCCTCCACGAGCGCGCCGGACTCCACGAAGACCCCTGGGGACAGGACCGAACGGCGGACGGTGCCGCCGCTGACGATGACACCGCTGCTGACGACCGAGTCCAGCGCGTGACCGATACGGCCGACATCCTCGAACACGAACTTGGCCGGCGGGAGCTGCGACGGCAGTGACGTATAGATCGGCCACTCGTGGTTGTAAAGGTTGAAGATCGGGTGCACCGACACGAGGTCCATGCTGGCGTCGTAGTAAGTGTCGAGGGTCCCCACGTCGCGCCAATAGCCGCGGTCCCGCTCGGTCGAGCCGGGGACCTGATTGAGCGAGAAGTCGTAGACGTCGGCCTCGCTCTTGGCGACCATCGAGGGGATCACGTCGCCTCCCATGTCGTGGCCCGACGATTCCTCCTTGGAGTCAGCGGCCAAGGCGTCGAGGAGCGCCTCAGTCGAGAAGATGTAGTTCCCCATCGAAGCCAGGACCTGGTTCGGATGTTCGGCTAACGGCTCAGGATTCAGCGGTTTCTCGAGGAACCTGCGTATCGTCGTGCCATAGCCGGGTTCGACGACCCCGAACTGGGAGGCCGCGGAGATGTCGACCCGGATAGCTGCGACCGTCACACCTGCGCTGGAGTTGAGGTGCTGTTCCAGCATCTGGCGGGGGTCCATTCGGTAGATGTGGTCGGCCCCGAAGACGCAGATGTAATCGGGTCGCTCGTCACCGACGATGTTGAGGTTCTGAAACACGGCGTCGGCCGAGCCTGCGAACCACTGCCTGCCGCGCCTCATCTGTGCGGGCACCGTCGTCACGTAGTTGCCCAACAGGGTCGACATCCGCCAGGTGCGCGAGATGTGCAAGTCAAGACTGTGACTCTTGTACTGGGTAAGCACGACGATCTTGAGGAATCCGCCGTTCGCCAGGTTCGACAGGGCGAAGTCGACCAGCCGGTACTGGCCCCCGAATGGCACAGCCGGTTTGGCCCTGTCCAGCGTCAAAGGCATGAGGCGTTTGCCTTCGCCCCCGGCCAGTACGATCGCCAGGACTCTGGGCACGGACGCGACGATAGTAGTCAGGTGCCGCCTTTCCTAGTGCTCCTAGGGCCTTGAGCGTCGACCGAGATCCATGGCCTTCGGCCTGGAAGTTGCTGTAGCCTGACCCGTCCGAACATTTGGCCGTGTCTGTGTCGCTTGCGACCACGCCTTTACCCTGAACGTCTCCTCGGCCCCGAGGTCCGGTCGTCGTCGACTGGACAAACGCCACCAGTGGTGACCGGGCAGGGAAATGGGAGGTGCGCTCGATCCTCGCGCGATCGACGCGAGACGCGCTCGGGGTTCTTCCGGTGTTCTCGCTGGCGAAACGCTGCGTTCACATCCGCTCAGTACCCTCAGTGTCATGGCTCGCTACGCGGTGGTCCGGCTGTGGCTATCGGACTGCCCCGGATCGCTCGGTCAGATCGCTACCAAACTCGGCGAAGTCGGTGGCGACCTTGTCGGGATCGACATCCTCGAGCGGGACGGCGCCCGCGCGGTCGACGAGCTCACGGTGGAGCTGCCAGCCGGTTACAGCCCGGACGACCTCGTGGCGGCCCTCTCGCAGCTTGCAGGCGTCGAAGTCGAGGACCTGCGTCACCTCGTGTCCCGCGACCCCTACGCAAGTCGTGACCCGCTCGATTCCGCCGTCCTCCTGACCGAAGTGAGCACGCCGACGGAGCTCTCAGCCGCGCTTGCTCAGGGCGTCTGCACTGCATTCGCCTGCGACTGGTGCACGGTGCTCGACTCCGACGTCGTTGAGGCAACCAGCTCCCAGGCGCAGGTGGGCAATCCGCCGAATGCGCCCTGGCTCCGGGCGTTCGTGGCCGGTGCGCGGGCGGGCCTGTCGCTGTCCAGCGGAGACGCAGGGCTCGTCGGTCCTCGGGATGTGGCTTGGGCGCCGCTCGAGGTTTCGCGTCTCGTGGTCGTGACCGGACGCGACGGCCCTCCGTTTCGCAGTCGCGAGCGCAGGCAGCTCCAGCAGCTTTGCCGGGTGGCGGACGCGAAGTGGATCGACGTCGTCGGCTTGGCTGCTGCCGGCCGCTCCTGGGTCGGACGCTGAGCGGCGCGGTAAGCGACATTTCGCTGTCTCCTGAGCGGCGCGCACCCCGGGCTCAGCGGGTGAGCTGACGGTTCGTGGCGCTGAGACGCGAAGGTAGTCCGCCGGCTCGCGTCATCGAGGCGAGGAGGACCGCCCCGGCGAGCACGAGCGAATCGTCGGCCAGGGCGCCGAACCAGCCGGAGAGGTTCCACCAGTAGGGCTCTGCGATCGCTATGACCAGCACGAGGAGCATCGCTTTGGACACCCGAACGTGGTCTTGCTGGCGCCCGATCAGGACCACGGGAACCAGCACCAGCCAGGACCAGTGGTGCGACCACGAGATCGGGCTGACGAGCAGCTCGGTGAGGGCGAGGGCCAAGAGGGCGTCGACGTTGCGCCCGAGCCGCACGAGGCGGTTGGCTGCGGCGATTCCGGCGATCAGGGTCGCGGCTTCGAGCAGGCACCACAGAGCGATCCCGAGGTGGCCGGCGTTGAACGGTGCCCGGTGGGCCAGTCCAAGCCAAGACTGGTTGCTGACGTAGTTCACGTTGCCCGTGTGCTGTGGCTGGGCGACCTGGTGCACCCAGTAGTAGATGGAATCCGTGGGGAGGATGATCCAGGAGAGTGCGGCCGCGCCGATGAAAGCCCCGCCGCCCCTCAGTGCAGAACGCAGATCGCGTTGAACGAGGAAGTAGGCAAGGTACAAAAGTGGCGTCAGCTTGACTGCAGCAGCCAAACCGACGAGGAGGCCGCGCCACGTTGGCCGCACCCGCGTGAGGTCGGTCACGACGAGAAGCATCAAGAAGACGTTGATCTGCCCGTAGTCAGCATTGCTCCGAAGTGGCTCGAGAGCACACTGCGCGACGCCGGCGAGCAGTGTCGCCACAACAAGGGCTCGACGGCCTCGAAACTGCGTAGAGCCAGTCAGCGCCACGTAGCTGAACGCGACGAGGGCTGCGGCGTCGAGAACCCACCACGCCAGCTCCAAAGGGATGACCGGCAAGATTGCGAGCGGGCTGAGGACCAAGAGCGCGAAGGGGGGGTAGGTGAAGCGGAGGTGTGCCTTCGAAAAGTGCAGCTCGTAGGTGTGGCCTCCCGTGAGGTGCTGCACCGCGTCGCGGTAGATGCGGAGGTCGAAATCTGCTCTTCCGCCCCAGCGCAGGGTCAGGGCTCCGGCAATAGCCCATGCGAGCACAGCGCCGACAACAAGTGACCAGGTCGGCAACGCCCGCGCCGGGCGCGGGATCAACGAGCCTCGCTGTCCGATGAGGTCATGCTACGCCGTCGAGTGCCGCCCAGTCGCAAGAGCGTCGAGGAACCCCGGCGCGCCGTTGGCCAACTTCGGTGTCCGACTAGCTTGTTGGGATGATCGCATCGCCCGCGCCGTGGGCGTCTCATTCCGTACACGAATGAGGGGTCGCCCGAGCGACTCATTCCGGCGATTGGCCCACTCCTGGGTATGGCCCGGAGCCGCACTGCTGGCCTGGATGGTTTCGGCATACCTGCGTACCTACCCACAAGGCGTCGCCGTTTCAGGCGGTGTGCTCCTCAAGCACTACGGGCTGTGGTCCATCACCCGCTTCGCCTATTCGGATGTGCTGCTTCTCTACCGCGTCCACCACCTCGTGAACCACGCCGCGCCGTATGTCCACACGCGGATCGAGTACCCGGTCCTGACGGGCCTGTTCATGTGGACCGCTGCCTGGTTCCACGGTGTCCAGGGCTACTTTCTGGCCAGTTCGATCGGCCTGGGGTGCTGTGGGCTCGCCACGGTGTGGTTGCTCCACCGTTTCAAGCCGTGGGCGGCATGGGCCTTCGCCCTCAATCCGATGTTGCTCTTTTACTCTCTGCTCAACTGGGACCTTTTCGGGATCTTCCTCATGGTCGCGGCGTGGACGGCTTGGCGCAGCCAGCGGCATGTCACCTCGGGGGTCCTGTTCGCGATGGCCGTCTGGGCCAAGCTGTTCCCTGGCGTGCTTTTCATCTACTGCGTGATCGACTCGTGGCGACGGCGCAAGGAACTCGGCGTCGAAGGCGTCGTCCGGCTGGTGGCCTCGGCCGCGGTCATGAGCCTGGTGATCAACCTGCCCTTCGCGATCGCGAACTTCAAGGGCTGGAGCGACTTCTTCCGGCTCAACGTGACTCGTCGCGGTGGTGACGGGCTGCTGTTCGAGCTCCGCCTCGTCTCACACTGGACGAGCGGAGCGGCAGACCTGTTGATCGCCGTCGTCGTCCTTGCCGGGATGCTCGTGCTCGCGGGCTACGTCGCGCGCAAGGGCGGACCGGAGTTCGCCGCCGCCGCCGCCTTCGCATGGTGGATGCTGTTCAACAAGGTTTTCTCCCCGCAGTACATGCTCTGGGTGCTGATCTACGCGATCATCGCCGGCTGGTCTTCGCTGATGGTCGCTCTGATAAGCGCAGCAGGCCTCGCCGACTTCTCGAGCTCGTTCGTCGCCTTGTACCTGTCGAAAACGCACTCGCACGCCTTCGGGTGGTGGATGTACCGGGTCTTCTACCAAGAGCGGGCTTTCCGGTTGGCCTCCATCACCATTGCACTCGCGGCCTCGGTCTGGGGCAACATCGTCAAGCCGGACAGATCGAGGCCGATCTCCTCTGGCGCGACGGCCGAGATGAGCTCCGCCATCCCAGCGCCGGCGCAGGTCGCGGCCACCTCGCCCCACGCCTGACCGGCCGTTGAGCCCCGGCATCGAGGCCCATCCTCGTCGGCTGCGCACGCCTCGATGAACAGGCATCCGGTGACACGGCCCCTGTCGTCAATCGCTAAATGGAACAGACCGTAGACTTCGGGTTCATGAATCCGGCTCCCGAGTGCCGAGAGTCGCCCCAGGTTCTGACGACCTCCGACACAGACGGGGCCCAGCCGGTCCCGACCGTCGCTTCCGATCCCCGACCGTCCGGCGTGCGCGGCGCGGTCTCGAAGCTCTCGGCGATGGTCGTGAAGCTGAGGTGGACCTTGGCCGTCTACCTCGGGACGCGGGTGCTCCTGCTCGCCGTCGCCGTGGTCGATCTGCCCCTCTTCCATCGCTCCTTAACCTCGGAGCTCGGCAATTGGGATGGCTTTTGGTACATCAAGCTCGCCACCCAGGGCTATCCGACCCACATTCCCCACGTCTACTCGACCCTCGGCTTCTTCCCGCTCTACTCGATGGTGATATGGCTCGTTGCCCACGTGCTCTTCTGCTCGTACGTGATCGCCGGCGTCGTCATCTCCGGAGTCGGCGGGTTCGTCGCGACGGTGCTTGTGCAGCGCCTTTGCACGAACTGGTGGGGGGAGTCCAATGGGCGACGGGCGGTGCTCTTCTTCTGTTTGTTCCCGGGCTCGGTCGTGTTCTCGATGGTTTATTCCGAATGCCTCCTCATCCCGTTGGCCGCCGGGTGCCTGCTCGCACTCGAACACCGTCGGTGGCTGCTGGCCGGCGTCCTCGCCGGTTTCACGACGGCGATAGGGCCGGACGCGGTAGCTATCGTGCCCGCCTGCGCGGTGGCCTCGTTGCTCGAGCTTCGCCGACGCGGTTGGCTCGACCGGGAGGCAAGACGCAGTCTTGTCGCGCCGGCCCTCGCACCCGTCGGGCTATGTCTTTTCGGCGCTTTCCTGTGGATCTGGGACGGCACGCCGTTCGCCTGCTTCGAGGCCCAACGCTACGCGTGGGGCGAACGGACCGACGCCCTCGCCCTCGTCCATCAGGCGATGACGCTCGCCGACGAGATAGCGCTTCCGCGCTTCGACTACCACGCCATCAACCTCAACTACATTTCGGGACTTCTCGGAGCCGTCGTGCTCGTGGTCGGGGTCGTCCTGCTCCTGCGGAGCGCACACCGGCCACCGGCTGTTGCCGTCACCTGGGCGCTCTGTATCGGGTTCTTGGCTCTGACATCGGAGAACACGCCTCCCAACCCCCGCCTGCTCGTCACTGCCTTCCCGGCCGTCCTCGTGATCGTGTGCGATCTCAAAGACCGCGGCTTCAAGCGCGTCATCGCCGTGAGCACGGTCTTGCTCGTGATCATGAGCGCCATCACCTACGTCGGGTTCGCGCTGCGTCCTTGACGGGCGACCGCTCTTAGCGCGAGAGCAACTCGACCTCGACGGGATCGGCGTAACCGAAACCGACCATCTGGTGCCGGGTGAAGGCCTTCTCGAGCCGGGACCGGAGCTTCTCGTATTGCAGGTAGTGCGCCATCGAGCCCGCGGGACCGTTCAGCGACCCGTCGTGGCTCGTGACGAGAAACAGCCGTGGGCACGCCGCCACGACCTTGGCCATCGAAGAGGGCGACAGGGTCGCGTAATCCTCGACGTAGGGAGTCACCTCGCCCCAGGGCTCGCGCGGGAGCACGGGCCGCGGCTCCGAGGCGAGCTCGCCGGGGCGAGAGCCGATGTAGTACTCGAAGGCCATGCGACCGTCGGAGGGGAAAAAGGCAATGCAGTCGCGAGGTTCGGCCCGCAGCGTCACGTAGGAGACCGCGGCCTCCCAATTCTCCGGCGAGACGCCGTAGCTTGGCGCAAGCTGCAGCGCACGAAGGGCGACGATCGCCGCCACCAGGAGCCAGCCGAGACCCTGCCGGCGCGCATGGTCCCGACTGGACCCCCCGGAGCCGAGGGCGACTCGGGCGAGCAGGATCCCGACGGGCGGCAGCGATATGAGAAGGTTGCGAGGGACGAAGATCGACTGGCTCACGGCCGACTCGACGAGCGCGAGCAAGAACGGCACGACGAGCCAGCAGATCAAGATGACCTGCGAGAACGCCTCGTGCTCGCCGTCTGTGCGAGAAAGCGCGCGCCCGGCAGTCACCGCCACTCCTGCCAAGAGCACCAAGCTCAGCCCGAAAAGGACATAGCTCGACGACGTCACGGCGAACTGCGGCTGCAAGGCAGAGGACATGAGCTCGCCGAGAGCAGCGTTCGCCGTGGAGAAGCTGGGCTTTGGGACCCAGAAGAGCTGCCCCGAGCCCCGTTCCCGCGCGAGCACCGCGAGAGGAATGCAGCACACCGCTGCGATCACAAGTGCCGAGACGACGGGACGCAGCCGCTTTCGGTGGCACACGAGGGACAAGAGCTGGGCAGGCACGACGAGGACGGCGACGAAGCTCATGTACATCGCAAGTGTCGTGGCGACGAGGTAGGCGCAAAAGGCCCACTTGCTCGGGTGGGTCTCAGGCTCGCGGTCGACGAGGGCTACGAAGGCCAGGAAGGACGCGGCGACGAGGGCGATGAGCACCGAGTAGGCGCGTACGTCCTGGCCCCAGAAGACAAGCGGCAGGCTCACCGCGCTAACCACGCCGGAGGCGACTGCGACACTCCGGTCGAAGAGCCGCTTCGCGAGCAGCGACACCAACGCCACGGTGCACGCCGCCGCGATCGCCGAGGGGGCGCGCAAGACCAGTATCCCGTTACCGAACGCGCCGATCAGTACGTGCAGGAGGGCGTAGTAGACGAGCATGTTGCCGCCGTCATGCGTCATAGCGGCTCCGAGAGCCGCACCATGCTGGCTCGCGATCGAGATGCTTGCGGACTCGTCGAGCCAGATGCTGCGGGCACCGATGTCGTAGAAGCTGAGCCCTGCCGCCAGGACGCTCGGCCCTATCACCGCCGTTGCGTCGACGAGGCGTCGCTTCGCCGACAGGTCGCGACGGTGCTCGTTTGGCGTCGTCGTGGCGCTAGCCCTCTGAGGCACCGGATCCGGCCAACTGGTCGGTGCGTCGCCGCCAGCGGTACGCGACGGATACGGCGAGCGCGAGGTAGAGCATTACGCAGGCTGGCGCAGCCTGGAGTGGCAGGACGAGGATCCCATCCGGCTTCACGAGCAGCACGGATAGGGCGACAGCGATCGGCAGGGAACGGCTTTGCTGGACCGCTGGCCAGGCAGCCACGAGGACGAGCCCCCAACAGAAGTACCAAGGCCAGGCGGCCGGTCCGCCCAGAGCGGCCGCGAGAAGAACGATCCCGAGGTAGAGCACGAAGTTGTCGGAACTCGCGCGCCACAAGAGCACGACGCCGAGCACCGCGGTCGCGAGCAGGGTCGCGTCCCCGAAGCCTGACTCGAGCCCGGACGTGCTGACCGTGGCCCCTGCTGCGTGCAGCAGCTTGGCGAGTGTCCATGCGAACGCCGTTACCGGGGTGATGGCGAGGTGCACCTTGCCGGGCGTGGACAGCAGCGTGGTCGAGACCCAGCCGATCCCGAGCCCTGTCGCCACACTCACCGCTGCGCCCACGCCGAGCGCGATCAGAAGCGCCTCGGCCGAAAAGCGGGCCTTCGCCGGTCTCGACGCCAGCGTGCGCGCCCAGGAGACCAGTATGAAAAGCACCGCAATCCCGGCCGGGACCTTGATAGTCGCCGCGAGCGCGCACAGCGCAATGCCGACGAGCGGGTGCCGCTCACGGGCGAGTGCGACGCCGGCCACCATCAGACCGGCCATGAGGGCGTCGTTGTGCCCGGCCGCGACGAGCTCGACGAGCACGAGCGGGCTGACCACCGCCAGCCACGTCGCACGGCAGGGGTCGGCGCCGAACGTCTTCGCAAGACGGGGCACGAACACGGCGAGAAGGACGACACCGACGATCTCGAGCAGCCGGACCAGCAGGATGCCCGCGACCAGGTGCGAGCCGGTGATGCCGGCGATGAGGCTGACAATGCCGAGGAACAAAGGACCGTAGGGCGCAGTCGTGTGCCTCCAGAATGGTGAGACCGCATCGAGCATGTGGACGTGACCGAGATGCCCGAGCACCACAGGCGCGACGTGGTACGGGTCGAGGCCGAGATGCAGGATCGTGCCTTGCGCGAGGTAGCTGTACATGTCCTCGCTGAACAACGCCGGTCCGATCACAAGTGGCAGAGACCAGAGCGCGCCGAGGACCCAGAGCTCGACCGGCCGCGTTCCGGGCTCGCGCCGGAGCCGTCGGCCGGTCCCGAGCCAGGCGAGCGAAAGTGCGACGATGCCGACATAGGCGGCCGCTGTGTTGGCTGCCCGCCCTGGTGGGATGCGTACCAGGAACCACCAGTTGGCAGTCCCCACGTCGCTCAGGCGCGGGCCTGAGATGGTCATCAACAGCGATCCCGCGAACCCGAGGAGGCCCCAGAGCCAGCCGAAGTGCCAGAACCTGCCTGCTCCAGCCTTTCCGGGCTGCTCCGAGCCTTGGGGATGATCCTCGAGTTGCGACACGCTTAGACCTGCGCTCACCTTCGCCATCGTGTCCCGCTGTCGAAAGATCGATCCGCCGTTGGCAACCGCCACACTCTAGTTGGACGAGACTTCGCGGCTACCTCGGCGAGGCCGTCGCTCAGACCTACACCCGACCGTCACTCGTGACCGTTGACCGAACGAGTCCGCCAACCTAGCGCGGCGCCCTTGTCCAGGACGAGCTCGCCAGGGGCGAACGGCGAGTCCAAATGACGACGATGGTCATTACCCACGAGGTCGACGATGTGGACCACTGACTCCCGTCGTCAACACGAGTCGAAGTCTTCTGACCCCTCGGGATAACGGTGCGGACATTCGTCGAACCCAACCGGATCGAACCGGGTTGGACTGATGGCGAGATTGCGGAGATCGCGGAAATGCATGCCTTCGAGGTCATGCAGTCCGAGGTCGCCGCTGAGGCAGTGCGGAACGACGGGGTCTGCACCGAGACGCTTCTGCTGCTTGTCGAATCCTGATCAGGCGCCCTGCGGGATGTCTCGAGGCCCGCTAGCGCTTGCACAACCGTGGTTCGCCACCACCGTCCGCGCTGTCCTGTCTTTCCACCAGTCGTCTCTCGCGGTATTCGGCGAGCGTGCGCCAGTACTCGACTTGCGCGAGGGCTTCGACAAGATCCGCACGCAGGCTCTCGCCCTCAGCCTCGGCCTGGCGAAGCCGGACCAGCCAAAGGTCGCGCTCGGCTCGGGTGACGGCGAGTTCGTCAAGCGGCTCGATGGCCTGTTCGCGTTGGGAGAGTTCCACTGTTGTCAACCTCCCGGACGCGGGTTCACGGCTGGGTGCACTCCGTCCCCGTCGTGGTGAACGTGGTCTCGCCGGCAGGGGACGACTCCACGCCGACCCATTTGGTGCCCACGTAGGCAGCCACCTTGAAATAGACGTTGCCTGCCGCAAGGGTTCCGCTCGCCCACGAGGTCGTGGTCACGCCCGTGGCAGTGGACGAGCACGTGCCCGTCGAGGTCGTCGTCGACTTGTAGACGGTGTAGGTGGACGCGTTGGCAACGGCGTTCCATGAGACGAGCACCTCTCTTTCACTGGGCGAAACACATGCGGCCGAGACACCGCCAGGCGCCGATGGTGCCGCCTGGGCCTGGGCTTCCCCGCTGCTGCCGGTTTTGATCGGGACTGCCCAGTTCGCAGCTGCGGCGGGACGGCCCAGGCGAGCAGCGACGTGCATAGCACGACAGCAGACAGCGGCGCGAGTGGCTCGGGGCCAACGTTCGTGGTCCTCGTTCGCGCCGCTGTCTGCTTGCCGATCAGCTCGTCCAGCTGTCTGCGGCCGGACTCGTGGTGACTGAGCCGGCTCCGCCGGTGGCGGTAAGGCAGGTAAGAGATGGCATCGAGAAGTAGGTGTTCTCGCAGGCTGTCGGGGTGGCCGCCGTCATGGTGGCATCTTTGCTAAGCGTGACGGTCAGTGAGTTGTTGGCCTGGCCGGACGCAGCCACAGTGAGCGCGCTCGTCAGCGTGTGGGAGCTCCCGCTCGTCGTCGTGGCGTAGTTCCAAACGACGTCGCTGGGCGTCGAGGCGATGCAGCCGGCCTGCCCCGCTGTGAGGGCGCTTGTCGTGTATCGCGTGGCATAGGTCGTGCTCGTCGGCAGGTTCACGGCCGTGACGGTGACGGGGTAGGGGTTCGGGTTGGAGATCGTGAGGACGACGTCGCCGGTCCCGCCCGGGTAAAGGAGGTTGCTGGCGGCGGGAGTCGCGACGGCGGTGACGGTGAGGTTGGAGACTGTCGCCGACTGGGCCTCGCCGCTCGAGCCGGTGCTGAGCCCGACGCCCCAGTTGGTCGCGGCAAAGGCCGCGCCTCCCGGGAGAGCTGCCCCCACCACGGCGGTCAGGACATTGAGCTTGGGTCTCCTGCGGGACCCGATCCCGCTCGGGCTCGCCGACGGGCGAATGTGACGCGCTCTTCTCGAACGCGGAACCGCCATCTGATCCTCCTGTTTCACGACGTCTCCCGAAGCACTCCGCTCGCGTCGGGCCGCCTATGGAGGTTTCGGCACTAGTGCCAGCGCCTTTAGGCACCTAGGTACGGGACTTGCGTAAGTACTGTACTGATTTTGTCTACGTATATCGTGAGGGATGTGCCCGATGGAGCGGTGAGGTCTCGTACCCATCCCGGGTGTGCGAATGCCAGTGTGCGGTACTGATATTTCCTACGTATATTGCTGCGGGGCGATCCCGTCGAAGTCCTGTTGCAGGCCGGCGACAGCTCCCGTCAGGCGCTCGTATTCCGACGAGGCGTCCTCCTTGGTGCGGACTCCGAGCTTCCGGTACGCGTTAGCGAGGTGCGTCTCGACGGTGCGGACCGACACCGATAGATGCTCGGCTATCTTCGAGGCGGTTGCCGAGATCAAGAGGAGCTCGAGCACCTCGGTCTCCCTTGGTGTGAGGCTCGCGAGGAGCTTGCCTGCTGTCGTAGCGTGCGACGCGAGCTCGTGCTCGAGACGCTTGCGCTTGGTGATGTCCTCGACGATGCGCAGACCGTAAAGAGCCACGCCGAGCTCGTTGCGGATCAAGGACCCGGTCACATTTCCGAAGACCACGTCACCGTGCCTTCCGATAAAGCGCGTCTCGGTCTGATAGCCGGGGATCGCTCCCTCGGACATGCGCTGGGCGAGCTCAAGGCTCCTTCTCACGTCGTCGGCGAAAGTAACCGACTCGAAGGTCTCGCCGACGATCTCGGTCCTCTTCCGGCCGAGGAGAGCGCACAAGGCGCGGTTCGCGTTCGTGATACGCCCGTCGAGGTCGACGAGGGCGATCCCGAGCGGACCCTGGTTGAAGACCTGCCTGAAGCGCTGCTCGCTCTCGCGGAGCTCTTCTTCGGTGCGCTTCGGTTCGGTCACGTCGCGGAAGCTCCACACTCGCCCGACGATCATGCCGTCCACGCGTTGCGGCCTCGAATAACGCTCGAAGATCCGGCCGTCTTTGAACTCGATGACGTCGTTGCTCTCCGCTTCCGGGTTGGCGTAGAGCTCTGACACCTTCGCCTCGAAGGCTTCCGGGTTCGCCAGCTGCTCGAGGACGTGAGAGATCGCTGCGCGGTCGTCTCGTGCTGCAACGACCGCCTCGGGCAGGTGCCACAATTCTGTGAAGCGGCCGTTGTAACTCGTGATCCGCCCAGCGTTGTCTACGACGAGAATGCCGTCTGCGGTGGACTCCAGTGTCGCCGCGAGCAGCGACATGGTCTCGCGCACCTCGCGCTCTGCTGCGACACGCGAGGTGATGTCGTGGCCAGAGACGACGAAGCCTCCAACAACGGGGTCGTCGACCAGATTAACGAGCGAGAGCTCGAACGGCACCGACTCCTCGCTCGCGTGGCGGAGCATGCCCACCTCGACGGTGACCGGGTTCGAGGCTGAGGCCCCGAGCGCGGCACGGCCCAAAGCCGCCCGGAGCACCGGTCGGTCGGCCGCGCTCACGAGATCGACGAGAGGCCGATGCTCGACGAGCTCCGGGTCGTGCCCCAGCATCCGGCTGAGGGCGCCGGAGACGGAGTCCACGAGCCCTGTGGGCGAGACGAGGATCGTGACCGCTGAGGCGTTGTGCACCAAGGACCGGAACCGCGCCTCTTCGCCACGGGCCACTTCGAAACGCCGACGTTCTGTCAGATCCCGCAGGCTGAACAGAACTGCAGGTTTGCCGGACCAGTCGACCGGGGCGCCGAGGACCTCCAGCAGGCGCCAGCCGGAGACGGCCTTCGCACGGACCTCGATGAGCGTGCCTATCTCCTTGCGCTGGATGCTTACTAGCGAGCGCAAGACAAGCTCCAGGTCGTCTGGATGCACGAGCTCGAGTGCCGGCAGACCGATCGACTCATCTAGAAGCCGGCCGAACATCCGCTCCGCGGCGTGATTGCCCCATTGCAAACGGCCCTCGTGGTCGAGGACGATCACAACATCAGGCAGCTCCGCGAGCAGACCGGCCAAACCAGCGTCGGGGGATTCGGCTGTGTCCGTAGCCATTTCGTTAGTGACTAACCTCCCTCGCATCCGCGAAACTCCCTCTGGCGGCCCTCACCTTGTTGGTGCTAGTGGAGCCGCTCGTTCAGTGTTGCGCAGAGGTTGATCATTTGGGCTATCCGGTGCAGTTCGTACACGGCAGTCGCCGACAGCTACTCCCGGCAATGATAAGCGCTTAGATGTCGACACGTCAGGGATTCCGCCAGGTTCGTTTAACTCCCAAGATGAACGGAAGGTTGCCGGGAGGTTTCCCGCCAGTTGGGGCGAGGCGGCGAACTAGGGTCCTTGCCTGCAGCGGCTGGACGACGACGACGGTTGGCTCGGGCCGGACAGGAAGAAGCCCTCACCCAACGAGATGGTCTCGGTCAGGGTGAACCAGCCAACGCGGACCCGCAAGCTCAGCGAGTCGATGCCCTGGGCGGATCCCTCGAATAAGTAGCACTTTGCGGAGACCCACAGCACACGCAACGCCCGGTACTGGTGGGGCGGGATCGTGGCAGGCAGGCGATAGGCGGGGCCGCGGAACAAACCGCCTCCCTCGTCCAGGTCCGCCGAGCCCGCGAGCCCGATCCACGCGTCAAGCCCGCCCGGGCTGACGAAGTGCGGGGTAAGACCGAGCACAGTTTGGGCCCAGCTACTTGGGTTGTAGACGTTGACAACCAATCCCTGAACATGGCCGGAGCGGACCGGCACCGTCGTCTGGGAGCTGCCGTCGGCTGTCGTGTCGATGGCATTGATTGCATCTTGCATGTCCCACCATGACGACGTGCCGCCGAACTGCAATGGTGGCGCGGTGACGACCGCGGTACCGTAGCCGATCACCGAGCCGAGGAGAGCCACGGCCACGCCTATCGAGGTCCACTTGCGCCAGCTCAGCTGCGGCAGGTGGACACGGCCGCGGTGGGCGGGTCCGCGAGGCGCGGGGACGGGCGCTGTCGTGGCGACCGTCTCTGCCACGAGCTCGCTCGGTGGGCCGAGAAGCCGCAACACCTCTGCCACCTCGTAGTCGTCCATGTCGAGGCGCAGCGCGTCCTCGAGATGGGCAAGTATCTCCTCTTTGAGCTCGCCGGATTGCTTGGCCGGGAGGGCGGCGAGGGCGTCGTCGAGCTCGCGAATGTAACCACGCACCGCGGGCCGTTCGAGTGTTGTGCCGTTCACTTGCCACCGCCCTTTACCTCGTAAAGGTTTGCCTCGGGCCGCTTGTAGCCGAGGACTGCGTCCACGGTCAGTGAGAACCTCGCCCAGTCCTCACGGAAGGCCACCAAACTCCGCCGCCCGTCCGCGGTGATCGTGTAGTACCGCCGGGCACGCTCACCTTGGTCGTCGTGCCACTCGCTCGTGACGAGCCCGGCGTCGCGCAGGCGGTTCAAGAGCGGGTACACGGTGCCGTCGCTCGTCAGTAGACCGCCCGCCTCGGCGAGGTCGCGGACGAGCTGCAGGCCGAAACGGGGACACTCCTCCAACAGAGCCAGCACGCACGCTGCCAGCACCCCGCGGCGCAGCTCGGTCAGCCCGGCGTCATCGGACATGCCTGGCATGATGTCTTGCCACACAAGGGATGTCAAGCCCTTTGCTCTCTGAACGGCTCAAGGGCCTTTGGTGTGTCTGCTCCGCCGAGATGGCCCTGATGGAGCACGTCTCCTCGGACCTGGCCGAGGCGGCATTGGCAGCGATCTGGCTGGGTGGTCTTTTGGGCAATCGTTGAGCCGTCTCCGGGAACGTCGGCTGCCCATCGTGGCTCTGTGCGCCCCGAGATAGCCTGAAGGCCATGACTGGCACGGCCGGGCCGGGCGCGTGGGTGCCGCGCGCTCCGGTGGCTGGCCGAGTCCGACTCGCCTCGAGCGGGCAGGTAGTCAAGACATCGTTGTCAAATGGTGCTCGGACGCACTCAGGACCTGGCGCCGGGCACCGCGAACCTTGAAGGCCTCAACTTCGTCACAGATCGACAGCCAAGCGCGCTCACGGCACCGCTGGCTCCTCGCGGGGATCCTGGCTGTCTGGGGCCCCGGTCTCGTCGTGATGCTCGCGGACACCGACGCGGGCAGCCTGATCACAGCAGCCCAGTCCGGCTCCGAGTGGGGCTACCGGATGGTCTTGCCCGAGATCGTGCTCATCCCGATCCTCTACGTCGTCCAGGAGATGACGGTCCGTCTCGGCATCCTCACGAAGATGGGTCACGGGGCCCTGATCCGCCAGACATTCGGCCGAGGCTGGGCGCTCCTCGCAGGTGTGCCGCTCTTCGCGTCAGGTGTCGGGGCCCTTTTCACCGAGTACGCGGGCGTTGCCGGCGTGGGAGAGCTCTTCGGCGTCCCGCGCACGCTGACGGTCCCCGTGGCGGCTGCGTTCTTGATCGGGGTCTCCATGACGGGCAGCTATCGGCGCGCCGAGCGCATCGGGATTGCGCTCGGGCTCGCGGAGCTGGTCTTTTTCCCCGCCGTCTTGATGGCGCACCCGAATCTCGCCGACATCGGCAGGGGGCTGGGTCACCTGCCACTTCAAAACAACTCTTACCTGTTTCTACTGGCTGCCAACGTCGGAGCCGTGATCATGCCGTGGATGATCTTCTACCAGCAGGGTGCCGTGCTCGACAAAGGGCTCAAGCCCGTCAACATCCCGAGCGAGCGCCGGGACACCGCCGTCGGGGCGGCTCTGACCCAGCTGATCATGATCGCCGTGGTGCTCACCTTTGCCGCCACGGTCGGTCGCTCGCACCCGGGCGTGACGCTGCGCACCGTGACCGACATGTCCTCGGCGTTGCGCCCCTTTGTCGGTGCCATCGGGGCGAAGGTGCTCCTCGGGACGGCCGTGCTCGGCGCCGCTCTTGTCGCCGCCCTGGTGGCATCGCTGGCGGGGGCCTGGGGGATCGCAGAGGTATTCGGGTGGGCCCACACCCTCAATGAGCGCCCAGACCGCAACACGGCGAAGTTCTACCTCACCTACTGCCTCGCTCACGTCCTCGGCGCAGTCATCGTCCTGTGCAGCTTGAACCTCGTGCGCCTCGTGATCGACGTAGAGGTCATGAACGCGCTCTGTCTGCCGATAGTGCTCGGCTTCCTGCTGGTACTCGAGGCCAAGGCGCTGCCGGCCGAGCGCCGCATGCACGGCGCCCGCCGTGTCCTCGCGACGGGGCTCTGCCTCGTCGTCATCGGCTTCGGGTTCTACCTGGTGCCGGCGACGCTCGGGTGGGTCTAGCCGCCCGAGCGCGGCGGCGCCCGGCTCGCCAGCGGTGGGCTCTTTGCGCGGGCAGTCCGGCGACCGAGCGTTGGTAGGGTGCTCGTCATGCCCATCGCGGTGTCCTCCTTCGTCCTCGACTCGTTCGATGAGGACCCCCCGTTCCTCGAAGATCCCGGGGTGCACTACACCAGGATCCGGATCGCCAAGACCTTCCGGGGCGACCTCGAGGCTCACAGCACCGTGGAAATGCTGTCCGTGCGCGCCGAGAACGGCAGCGCCGGCTACGTGGCGATCGAGCGGATCTCGGGTTCTGTGCACGGCCGGTCGGGGAGCTTCGCCGTCCTGCACGCAGGCACGATGGCGGGCGAGACTCAGTGGGTGAGATGGCCTGTCGTCCCGGGGTCGGGGACGGGGGATCTCGCCCGCATCACCGGTGAGGCCCGGATCGAGATCGCGCCGGACGGCACCCACCAGATCCATCTCGACTATGAGATCGCCTAAAGCTCCTGCGGCCAAGCCGGGCGGCGCCTCGGTTCACCGCTCGGAACTGATGGGCCGGAACGCCGGCGATCAAGGATGGTTCTTCGACAAGAAAGGGAGGCGACACTGACATGACGGGCTCACTGCGAGCGGAGACGATCCGCATCAAGGGCCACGGCGGAGAAGAGATCGAGGCATACCTCGCCCAGCCGCTCGACGAGGGTCGTTTCGGCGCCGTGGCGGTGATCCATCACATGCCAGGCTGGGACGAGGGCACCAAAGAGATCACCCGTAAGTTCGCCGCCCACGGTTACCTGGCCATCTGCCCGAACCTCTACAGCCGTGAGGCGCCCGGTGCCGCGCCCGACGACGCTGCTGCCGTCGCCCGTGCGCGCGGGGGCGTGCCCGATGTGCGCCTCGTCGGGGACGTCGACGGGGCGCTCGGCCACCTGAGGTCTCTCGTGTCCTCGAACGGGCGCGTCGCCACGATCGGATATTGTTCGGGCGGCCGGCAGTCATTTCTGGCCGCGTGCAGCCTCCAGCTCGACGCGGCCGTGGACTGCTATGGCGCCTTTGTCGTCGGGACGCCGCCCGAGGGCTCACCCTTGAAGGTGAGCCCGATCGTGGACATGACAAGGGACCTCTCCTGCCCCCTGCTCGGGCTCTTCGGCGCCGAGGACCAGCACCCCTCTCCGGCGGAAGTCGCGCAGCTCGAGGGGGCGTTGCGTGAGGCCGCCAAGACCTATGAGTTCCACATCTACGAGGGCGCCGGCCACGCCTTTTTCGCGACGGAGCGCCCGAGCTACAGGCCCGAAGCCGCGAATGACGGCTGGCAGCGCGTCTGGGAGTTCTTCGGCCGCTACCTCGCCGGCGGGGATTGAGGAGAGCGACCGTGTGCACATACCAGACGGCCAGGCTCGAGCTCAGCGGCTCGGGCAAAGGACCCGGGGGTTGGTTCGCGATCTCGGAAGCGACGGTCTATTTCGACCATCCGGTGCACCATCTAGCAGAGCACAGCTTGAACATCGACTTCCTCAACCTCGACGGCGCCATCTGTCACAGGGTCGCGCTCGAGCTCGACCCCGCCTCGGCGCACGAGCTCGCCCGGGCGATCCTCGAGACGCTGGAGACAGTGGGCCAGGCCTGAAGGCGGGCGAGCCCGGCCTGGCTCAGTCGGCGGCGTAGATGTCGATACCGTTGAAATCGCTGAAGCCGAGCCTTCGGTAGAGGCGAGCCGCCTCCGCCGACACGGTCTGCAGATGGGCGAAGCGAGCGCCCGCATCGAAGCCGGGCTTCGCCAGCCAGGTCACGACGGCAGCCGCAATACCTCTTCGGCGCGCCTGGGGGAGGACCCCGATCCCACCGACGTAGAGGCTCGCCCCCGCCTCTCCGTCACACTCGGTGCCATAGCCCACCGCTACGGGCTCGCCGTCGAGCGTCCCGATCACGACATGCACCTCGCTCGAGCGACATAGCGGCCCCAGCCACGCGCGCGCCTCGGCGGGACTGGAGGCGAAGGCGCCGTTGTCGACGGCGACGACGTCGTCGAGGTCGGCCGTGCCGGCTCGGCGCAAGACCAGGCCCGGGGGTGTCGGGGCGTCGGAGAATGTGCTGGGCGTAGTCGCCATGAGCTGTTCGCTCAGCAGCCGCCGTCCGTGGGGCCAGGGCGAGCCGGATGGCACGATGACGCCCCAGGGGAGGTTGCGCTCGGCGTACCACGCCCGGGCGACTCCGACGTCGGCGAGTTCCGGGTCCGTTACGCAGGCGGCATTTAGGTAGGCATAAGCGAGGCCGCTGGCCATGAGCCTCCATCCCGGGAACTCCGCCGTGGCACCCCCCTCAGGCTCCAGGAGTCGGCCGTGTGCCTGCCAGGCGTCTGCGTGGGCCGCGAAGACCTGCAGTGAGTCGATAGTGCTCATCGGCTCGGGGCTAGGGCGACGCGCCGGGCCTGCGGGCCTCGAGCTCGGCGAGCACCGCGTCCGGGACGCAGAGGTCGCCTGTCCCGATGCCTATGAATATGTCGGGCTTGAAGCTCCCGTGGAAGTCCGAGCCTCCGGTCGCGACAAGGTCGTGCCGCCTAGCCATCTCGACGAGCCCACCGCGCTCGTCGGGTGAGTAGCGCCCGTAGTAGCACTCCAACCCAGCCAAGCCGGCTGTCGCGAGCTCGCCCAGCACGCCGTCGAGGCTGGCCATGTCGACACCGAGGGAGAACGGATGGGCGAGCACCGTCACCCCCCCCGAGGCCTCCGCGGTGGCGATGAAGCTAGCGGCGTCTATTCGAGCCTTGGGGACGTAGGCAGGCGCACCCTTGGAGAGGAACCGCTCGAAGGCGTCCTGAATGCTCGTGGCGGCCCCGTCGGCGACAAGGACCGAGGCAAAATGGGGTCGGCCGATGACCGAGCCCCCGGCGACAGCCTGGACTCGTTCGAAGCTGACCGGCAGCCCGAGCTCGGCCAGACGTTGCACGAGGCGCTCGTTGCGCTCAGACCGGTCGTCGCGAAGACGGGCGAGCTCGGCCTGCAAGGGCCCGTCGCCGGGCTCGGCGAAATAGCTGAGGATGTGCATCGCCCCGGGCGCGAAGGCACACGAGATCTCGCAACCAGGCACGAATCCGATCCCGAGGCTCTCGGCCCGGGCCCTGGCCGGGGCGAGGCCCGCGAGGCCGTCGTGGTCGGTCAAGGAGATGGCGGTGCAACCGGCCGCCACAGCCAGCTCCACAACCCCCTCGGGGCTCTCCGACCCGTCAGAGCAGGTGGAGTGCGTGTGCAGGTCGATCACGGCGCCGAGCGTACCGTCGCCCCACTCCTGGCCCCGGCCCACGAGGTGATCGCCGTCACCCAACTAGGTTGGGGGACGACCAGGAGGTCGCGCGAATGGGAGCCGTCGCCGTTCGAACCGAGGGCCTGTCCAAGCACTACGGCAGCGTCCGTGCCCTCCAAGATCTCCACCTGGAGATCACCCATGGCGAGGTCGTGGGCTACCTCGGCCCGAACGGGGCCGGCAAGACGACGACGATCCGGCTGCTGCTCGGTCTGATCCGCCCCACGGCCGGGCGGGCCGAGATATTCGGCCTCGACTGCCAGCGCCAGGTCGTCGAGGCTCACCGACACCTGGCTTATGTGGCTGGAGAAGCGAGCCTGTGGCCAGCGCTCACCGGAGCTGAGACCCTGCGCCTCCTCGGCCGCGTGCAGGGCAGCGTTGACGACAGGTATCGGGACGAGCTCATCTCACGTTTCGATCTCGACCCCTCCAAGAAGGTCCGGGCCTACTCCAAGGGCAACAGGCAGAAGCTGATCCTGATTGCCGCCCTCATGACGAGGCCGCCCCTCCTCGTCCTCGACGAGCCGACGAGCGGGCTCGACCCGCTCATGGAGCAGGCCTTCCGCCAATGTGTCCACGAGGCGCGCGACCGGGGCCAGACGGTCTTCCTCTCCTCGCACATCTTGAGCGAGGTCGAAGCTCTCTGCGATCGGGTCGGGATCTTGCGCGAGGGCCTGCTCGTCGAGATGGGGACCCTGGCCGAGATGCGCCATCTCTCGGCGCTCACGGTCGAGGCCACATTCGAGGCCGAGGTGCCCGATCTCTCCCGGGTCCCCGGGGTGACGGCGGTCGAGGTCGTGGGGCAGCTCGCCCGTTGTCAGGTACGCGGGACGATCGAACCGCTCCTGCAGGTGCTGGCGAGCGCGGGCGTCAGGGAGCTTTTGAGCCGCGAGCCGTCGCTCGAGGAGATCTTTCTTGCCCAGTACGGCTCGACCGATGACCAAGACCAGGGCGGGCGGACCCCTGATCGTGCAAGCTGAGCTCGCGATCGGCCCCTTCGCCTCGCGGGACGGCCGCGCGTCGACGGTGATCTTCCGCCGGACGGCGCTCAGAGCCGTCCGCTCCGGGGCGCTATGGGGTTACGTGTTCGGTGCCTATCTAGCGACCCAGGCGCTCGCGTACGCCTCGAGTTACAAGACCCTCGCTTCCCGGGAACGCCTTGCCGCCGAATTCGGTTCGAACGCCGGAGTGAGCGCGCTCGTCGGCCCAGCGCACGACATCGAGACGGTGGCGGGCTTCACGGTCTGGAAGTGCCTCGCCGTGCTCGCCGTGGTCGGCGCCGTCTGGGGACTCCTCACGGGTACCAAGGCCCTGCGGGGCGAGGAGGACGCCGGCCGCTGGGAGCTCCTGCTTTCGGGCCAGACGACGCGGCGGGCCGCCACCGCCCAGGTGCTCGCCGGCCTCGGCTGCGGCATCGTAGCCCTCTGGACAGTCACCGCCGTCATCACTGTCGTGGTCGGGCGTTCCTCGCGCGTCGCCATCGGCCCGTCCGGAGCGCTGTTCCTCGCCCTGGCCGTCGTCTCCGCGGCAGCGATGTTCCTCGGCGTCGGGGCCCTCGCGAGCCAGCTCGCGGCGACCCGCCGTCAGGCGTCCGGCTACGCCGGTGCTGCGCTCGGGGTCAGCTACGCCCTTCGCATGGTGGCCGACTCCGGCACCGGCCTCGGCTGGCTGCGATGGGCGTCACCTCTCGGATGGGTCGAGGAGCTCCAGCCCTTGACCTCTCCCCACCCCCTTGCGCTCGTGCCGATGGCCGGTCTCGTGTGCGTGCTGGTCGGCCTGACGCTCCGCCTCGCCGGCGAGCGCGATCTCGGGGCTAGCACCTTTCCCGATCGGGCGAGCTCCGTCGCGCACACCCGGCTCCTGTTCGGCCCCTCGGGCCTTAACATCCGCATGTCCCGGGCGAGCCTTGCTGGTTGGGGACTCTGCATAGTCGCCTACGGTCTCGTGCTCGGACTCGTGGCGAAGTCGGCCGGGAGCGCGATCGCGAGCTCGTCGAGCCTCGTGCAGGCTTTCGGCCGTCTCGGTGCAATTGGCGCCGAGGCGTATCTGGGCGTGGCGTTCCTGCTGATGGCGATGCTGGTCGCCTTCGTCGCCGCGGGACAGGTGAGCGCTACACGCTCCGAAGAGGCCGAGGGAAGGCTCGACAACCTTCTCGTCAGGCCGGTCGGCCGCTCGAGGTGGCTGGCGGGGCGGCTGTTGGTCGCCGTCTTAGTACTCCTCGTGGGGGGCCTCGTCGCCGGTGTCTTCACCTGGCTCGGAGCGGCGAGCCAGGACAGTGGGGTGAGCTTCGCATCGGTGGTCCAAGCCGGGCTGAACGTCGTCCCGCCCGCCGTGTGCATCCTCGGCTTCGGAACCTTCGTCTTCGGTCTCTGGCCGCGAGCCGCGACGACCGCCACCTACGGCCTGCTCGTCTGGTCGGTCCTAGTCGAGCTCGTCGGCGGCGTGGTGGGCTTGAATCACTGGGTTCTCGACACCTCGGTGTTCCACCAGATGGCGGCGGCGCCCGCGGTGAGCCCGAACTGGGGTATCGGCGGAGCCCTTGTAGCTATCGGCGCCTTCGCGGCACTCGTGGGCGGGGTCGCGTTCTCTCGCCGCGACCTCAATTCCGAGTGACGCCGGAGCTCTCCGGCTAAGAGTCGAGCGCCTCCCGGATAACTGCTCCGACGGCCTCGTGCTCGACGAGGAAGCCGTCGTGACCGACGCTCGACTCGACGACGTGCACGTCACCGGCGCCGAGGAGCTTCGCCAGCTCCCACTGCAGCCTGAGCGGGTATAGGCGGTCCGAGGAGATCCCTGCGATCGTGACCTGTGCCCGGACCCGGGACAGGGCCGCTCTGGTCCCGCCGTAGCCGCGGCCGATGTCGTAGTGGTTCATCGCCTCGCTCAAGACGAGATAGCTGTTCGCGTCAAAGCGGCCGATCATCTTGTCGCCGTGATGCTCGAGGTAGGACTCGACCGCATAGCGCCCGCCTGCGAGGGGCTCCTCGTCGTCCTGGGGCTTGTTGGCGAAGCGCTGCTGCAGCTCGTTCTCGCTTCGGTAGCTCAGGTGACCGACCCCCCGAGCGATGGCGAGGCCGGCCAACGGGCCCTGCTCGGCGTCGTAGTAGTCACCGCCCCGAAAGTTCGGGTCGAGGCGGATCGCCTGTTCTTGCAGCCAGCAAAGGGCGATCTGCTCGGCGCTCGCCGCTGCGCCCGTTGCGACCACGATGGCCTGTTCGACACGACCGGGGGACTCGACCGCCCACTGCAGCGCCCGCATCCCACCCATGGAGCCGCCGATGACGGCGAAGAACGTGTCGATACCCAGCTCGTCCGCGAGGGCGCGCTCGACGGCGACCTGATCTTTCACGGTCACGACCGGGAAACGCGACCCGTACGGCCTCCCGCCCGGCGCCCACGAGCTCGGCCCGGTCGTGCCCTGACAGCCGCCGAGGACGTTCGGGCACACGACGAAGTAGCGATCGGTGTCGATCGGGGCGCCGGGGCCCACGAGAGGCCCCCACCATCCCGGACTCGGATGCCCGGGCTCGATCGGGCCGCTCACATGCGAGTCGCCGCTAAGGGCGTGCAGCACCAGGACGGCATTGGAGGTGCGTTCGTCGAGCTCGCCCCAGGTCTCGTATGCCACCGTGACCTCGCTCAGGTTCCCCCCGGCCTCGAGGTCCAAAGGGCCGCGCCGGCCGCGCCTGTCACCGAAGAGCGAGACGAAGCTCCGCCGACCGGGGTCGTCGCCCGGTCGCCAGGCCCCGGTCACCGGGGCGTAGGTCACAGAGGTGGTCAGTTCAGGCGCCCTTGGCAGCCCGGAAGCCAGCGTCGAGATCGGCGAGGATGTCCGAGAGGGTCTCGAGCCCGATGCAGAGCCGGACTAGGTCGGGGGTGACGCCTGTCGTCACCTGCTCCTCTTCGGTCAGCTGGGAGTGCGTAGTCGTGGCGGGGTGGATCGCCAGGCTGCGCACGTCGCCGACGTTGGCGAGGTGGCTGAACAGCTCCAGGCCCTCGATAAAGCGGCTGCCGGCCTCGGTCCCGCCCTTGATGCCGAAGGTGAGGATCGCTCCGCCCCCCTTCGGCAGGTACTTCAGCTGGCGTGAGTGCCAAGGGCTCGACTCGAGCCCGGGGTAGCTGACCCACTCGACCTCGTCGCGCGCCTCGAGCCACCTCGCCACGGCGAGGGCATTGGCGACGTGGCGCTCCAGCCGGACGCTCAGTGTCTCGAGGCCCTGGAGGAAGAGGAACGAGTTCAAAGGGGCGATCGCGGCACCGACGTCGCGCAGGTACTGCAGGCGTGCTTTCAAGATGTACTGGGCAGGGCGCAGTCCCTCGGGCAGCTCCGAAAAGACGAGCCCGTGGTAGCTCGGGTCAGGCTCGGTGAAATTCGCGAAGCGGCCGCTAGCGACGTAGTCGAACTTGCCCCCGTCGACGATGATGCCGCCGATCGAGGTGCCATGCCCGCCGATGAACTTGGTCGCTGAGTACACGGCGATGTCGGCCCCGTGCAGGAATGGCTGGCACAGATAGGGCGTCGCGACCGTGTTGTCGACGACTAGGGGTATCCCGTTCTCGTGCGCGATCGAGGACACGCCCTCGAAGTCGAGAATGTCCCCCTTCGGGTTGCCGATCGTCTCGGCGTAAAAGGCTCGAGTGTTCGGGCGGATCGCCGCGCGCCAGGCGTCGAGGTCGTCGGGGTTATCGACGAAGCTCACCTCCACGCCCAGCTTCGGGAAGGTGTAGTGGAGCAGGTTGTAGGTGCCGCCGTAGAGCGATGCCGAAGAGACGATGTGCCCGCCGCTCTCCGCCAGGTTCAACAGGGCGATCGTCTCGGCCGCTTGGCCGCTCGCGACCGCGAGCGCCCCCACGCCGCCGTCGAGGGCGGCCATGCGCTCCTCGAACACCGCCTGGGTGGGGTTCATGATGCGCGTGTAGATGTTGCCGAGCTCGGCGAGGCCGAACAGGGCCGCGGCATGTGCTGTATCCCGGAAGACGTAGCTGGTCGTCTGATAGATCGGTACGGCCCGGGCACCCGTCGTCGGGTCTGCCACCGCTCCGGCGTGAATCTGGCGGGTCTCGAAACCCCAGTCGGCCATTTCCGCTGTCTCCTTTGTCTCAGGCCAGCAACGGGTCGCGTGACCTCACTCTTTCGGGTGACGGTAGCCGCCTATACTTGACCGGTCAAGTCATGATTACTTTCTGGCATCGTTAGGGCATGATCGTCCGCCCGGGCGCCGAATCCGACCGTGAATGGATCGCTCGCACCCTTCTCGGGCGGTGGGGCTCGACGGTGATCGTCACCCGGTCCCGACCGTGCGACGCCTCGCGGCTGGACGCTTTGGTGGCATTCAGCGCGAGGAAAGAGCGCGTCGGGCTGCTCACATATCGCCTTGACGCGTCGGGGCTCGAGGTCGTGACGATCGACTCCCTGCGCCCCAGGACCGGGATCGGGACGGCGCTGCTTGCCCGGGCGACCGATCTGGCGTGCGGAGCCGGCGCCCCGAAGCTTTGGCTGATCACCACGAACGACAACCTGAACGCGATCGCGTTCTACCAGCGCCGTGGGCTCGATGTGGTCGCGGTTGACCGCGGCGCGGTCGACCGCGCAAGGCTCCTGAAGCCGTCCATCCCCGACGTCGGCGCGAACGGGATCGAGTTGCACGACGAGATTGAGTTCGAGCTTAAGCTGAGTCCTGTCGCGCGATAGCAACACATGCGAGAACCGTTTACAGTCGTGCCGTACTGGTGAGGAAGACCGACCGTCCGGAGGGATGTGTGCTGCCTCGTTTCATGATTCAGAAGCGGCCCGAACGCGGCTCGCCCGGAAGGCGTGCCCTGTTGCGGGCCCTTGTCATCGGCAGCCTCGCGCTCGCGGTTGTCATTCCCGGTGTCGCCGGCGCATCCACGGCGGCTCGGCGCGCCACGAGGTCGCGGGCAGGAGAGCCAGTCGTGTTCGCCACCTTGCCGTCCGGCGCGAGGCTTTTCGACGGGCAGTCGCTCGTGTCCGACAACGGCCGGTTCAGCCTCGACATGCAGGCCGACGGGAACCTCGTCCTCTACGGGGCGGGCCTCGTCCTGTGGGACTCCGGCACGGTTCATGACGCTCCCGACTACGCCATCTTGCAGGGCGACGGGAACTTCGTGATCTACAAGGGCCTGCGCCCGCTCTGGAGCTCAGGTACCGACCAGGCGACACGTGGCCTTTACACGCTCACCGTGCAGGACGACGGCAACGTTGTCCTCTACTCCCCGGCCGACAAGCCGCTGTGGAACACCTACGCCCAGGCCGGCGAGGGACTGCAGTACGGCGACTCCGGCCCGGCCGTCCGCCAGCTCCAGATTCACCTCGCCGCCCTCGGCTACTGGCTCGGCAGCCCCAACGGGTATTTCGCCGACTCCACCCAGCAGGCCGTCTGGGCCCTCCAAAAGGCCGCCGGACTGCCCCGTAGCGGCTACATCACCGGTGCGACGGCGGTCGCGATCGCGGATGGTGTCGTCCCGAAGCCGCGCCCCGCCGTCGGCAACCTCGTCGAGGTCAACCTTGCGGACGACCTCGTGATGATCATCCAGAACGGCAAGCTCGCATACATCCTCAACACCTCGACGGGCGGCGGCTACACCTACACCGACAAGAACGGCACCTCTTTGGCCGTCACCCCGACCGGTGTCTTCCACATATTCTCGACGATCGACGGGCTGGACGTCGACTCGCTCGGGGCGCTCTGGCGCCCGAGGTTCTTCACCGAGGGCGGGATCGCGATCCACGGCGACTCGTTCGTGCCGCCCTACCCCGTCTCTCATGGCTGCGTGCGCGTGAGCGACGAGGCGATCAACTGGATCTGGGCGAACAACATCTTGCCGATCGGAGAAGAGGTCTGGGTCTTCTGAGCTGACCGCAAGCCGCCCCCGGGCCGCCGACGCGTTTCGCAGAGTCAGGCGTGCGGGCTCCGAGAGGCACCGGCTGCGGCCTCGCCGACGACCGGGCGCTCGGCCTTGTCGACATCGGCATCGCTCATGTAGCGCGGGCCGCGGCTCGGCAGAAGGAAGAACACGAGCGCGGCACCGTCGCGGGCGACGCCACCGCCGACCGCGAGCGCGGCACCGTCGCGGGCGACGCCACCGCCGACCGCGAGCGAGGCACTGTTCCCGCTCATGAACGCGCCGCGGGCGACGTGAGCCGGCGCCACTCCGGTCGCCCCAAATGCGGTCCGCGCGAGTGCGAGCGCACCGCCGAGGGATCCGAGCATCGCCTGTGTCGCCGAGGCCGGGGCGTGGTGAGCGGCGAGGACTGTTCTCCTGTGGTCCTAGTGTAGTGTCCGCGTATTGAGCGCGCGGTAGTTGTTATGCTCGGTCATGGCACATCCTCCCGCTGAACCACTCGAGCTGTCGCCAGAAGACCGGGTGTTGCTCGAAGAGATCGCGTCT
>JBEKMZ010000027.1:0-36976 GCA_049523315.1 Acidimicrobiales bacterium
GCAGGATCGCTCACCGACTCGCGCAGCTCGCGCTCGCCATCGTCTTCCTCATCACCGCCAAGCTCATCGACTGGCGAAACCGATGGAGTCGCTGACCGCGCCTATCCGCGCGGCCTCTAACTCGGTCAGAGCAAAAGGTCAGTCCAACCTTCCTTGACAACGGACCGAAGTGGGCGCGCCGCGGTCAACAAATCCAACGTCACAGTGACCTCTACTCGGGGTTCTGGCCGGTTACCTCGGAGATGGTCCGTTCGGATACTGGGTACCGATCTTTGGTGTGACCGACTCGTGGGGTCCAAGGATGTAACCGTGCGCGCCGGTCACACCGTTACCGCCAGCTGCTACAACTTCTGTGTCTAGAGGTCCGGCAACGTACGCGAACCGGACCCGTCCTGGCTTCGTGGGAGCATGAGCACAGTGAAGCTGCGCGCCTTGGTGCCGGTGGTTCTAGCTCTTACCGTCGCGGCGGTCCTGGTGGCGGGAACGGCTGGCTGGGAGCTGGTCACTTTCGGGACACCTATGCAGATGCCGCGTCTTGCAGGTGACTTCTCGGCCGCACCAACCGGGTGGGTACCGGTCGCCTTCGGCAACGCGCAGCTATCCGCACCGGCTACCTGGTGGGTGCTCTACGACTCGCCACCGTGCCCTACTGGGTCGCCGACAGGAGAGGTATTCGTCAATCCACCCCCTGGAGGCTTCGCCTGTCCTTTGGAGATCGCTCCCGGTCCGAGCACGACGGTCTCGTTCGGACCGCCAAGGTCTCCACTCAGTAACGTCCTCGGGTACCCGGATGTCATCAACGGCATCTTGGTGTATCCCTACCCTGCGGGACCGAGGCGCAGCTACTTGGTTCCATCGCTTGAGGTTGAAATCACTGTCGATGGCCCACTCGCTCAACGAGTCCTGCACACGCTCACCTTCTCACCGCGCTCGGTCGTGCTCGCCGCAGGCACCGCAGCGCCAGTCCCGTCCTCGTGGCATGCAGTGACCTTCGCAGGCTTGCGGTTCTCGGTCCCAGCGGACTGGCCCATCGAACGGACTCAAGTGACCCCTGGCGTCGGCGCCATCTGTCGGACGCCTGGTGTGGCGTTTCTCACCACGATGGTGACCCTGAGCACCGATGCCCGTCGCTTTGAGCCGCCTTCCTGCCCCTATGTTCCCCCGACTCCCCAGCCGCCCGAGAATGGCGTCCAGGTCGATTCTGAACTGATTACCGAGCCGATGGTCACGCTGTCGTTCTCGACCCACTGCCTTGTCCTTCACAGCCTGACCGCTTGTCCCGCGACCTCGCCCGCGTACTCGATCCTGGTCCTCAAGGTCACGATGCCTGGGCGCTCGAAGCCGGTGTACGTGTCCATCGGGTTGGCTGGGAACGGCATGGTCGCAAGGAGGATTCTGTACTCGCTGAGGGAGGCGTGACTTGGCGCATACCTACTTCCGCTCGGCCGCAAGGGTCGTGGCGCTCGCCCTTGTCGTCGCTGCAGTCGTGCTCGTCCTGACGCAGCCGACAGTTGGCTACATGGTCAATAGTCAGCACCTGACCGGAGCTTGCAGTACTCCGTGGAGCACCTGGCGACACCCGTTCAACTACCCGGTGCCGAATCAAATCGGGATGCTGCTCAACGCCTGCGCGTCTACCAACGCGGACCGATGGCACCTTGGGTGGGGATTCGCGCTCGGAGCGGTGATCCTCGGCACGGCGTCGTTTACCTCGTCTGTGGGTCTGCGACGGACGCGGCACACTCACGCGGCACATGCGGTCCAGAACTAGGCCTGAAGCCTGACGACTGAAAGGCGTACCGTGGCACCGTGAAGGCGCTTCTGACGCTTATAGTCACCGTGCACGCGGCGATCGGGATCGGGGTCGGAGTAAGCGCTTCATCCGGGAACCTACCCAGCACCCCTGAATATGGGCAGCCTGGCTTCAAATTCCTAGCGGACTTTCCGGGCAGGGTGACTTGCGCCGTGGTTCGAGGACTCAGGCCTCTGTCCGGGCTACATGGGTCGATCGACTTGGTCTACCTGTAGACGAAAGGAAGCATTATGATTCGCAAGATTGTTGACAGACTACTTACCACTGGTGGCCTAGGATTGACATTAATTTTATTGGTCGTTAGTGGCCTCACATTCTGGGCCTACTTCTATACCAACACAACAGTCCACAATCAGCTTGCATCACAGGCCATTACTTTGCCATCCGGCCAGAAGGTTGTGGATGGCGCACAGGCCCAAGCCATGGCGAGCGTTATTGCCAAGGACCTTAAGTTGATTGGCAATGGTAAGACATACGCTGAACTGGCAACGGAGTCACTTGCCCATCCAAACAACACCGCATTGGCTGCACAAGTGCAGCTAGTGTTTCGGGGAACGACTCTCGAGGGCCTGCTACTCAATGCGTACGGGTGGTGGAGGCTAGGTCAAATCGTGTTGGTTGGAACCGTAATCTTATGGGGCATGGCTTTGGTGTCAGCCGTATTGACGATATTTGGATTCAGACAGCTAAAAAGGGAACAGCCGTAATCCCGACCACTAGTCTGCTCGATAACACACTGCGACAGCACCGCTCGAAGATCGCGCTCTTTCTCGCGGGTGTCGTCGCCGTGGCCCTTGGCGCCGCCAACTTGACGGGCCAAGCGTCAGCTGCGGCCGCCGCCCGCGTGGCCGCGGTTCCGGTCGCCAAGGCGACTTGCTCGCCCGCTGGGACCGGCAACGAGGCGGTAGTTGACCTCGACAGCCACAGGTCGTTCGCCCGGCTCCGGACCATTTGCGTAGGGACACTTCACGGGGCAGGCGTTATCCATGCTGGAGCGCTCTTTGTCCTTGAAGATGTCGGTCTCACCCAAGATGCCAGCACCGAGATCGTCCGCATCGACCTCAACACCTACGCCGTGGCGCGATCGGCCCCGCTTGGCGGAGGTAGCTGGATGTTCGCGGGTGCGGGCGACATTTGGGTGGTGACCGACTCGACCGACGCGAGCCTTGTTGAGCTGTCTCCTGTCTCGCTACGGGTGGCACATCGCTTCGCCGAGCCCGTAGGGATCGTCCTCCCGTTCGCCGGCCGTCTCTGGTTCATCGAAAACTATTCCTTGGAGACACTCGACCCGACGAACGGGCGATTGCGGTTGTACGCCTGCCGTGGCTTCCTGCTGGCCTCAGTCCGGCCAGCGTCCCATCCTCTGGCGGAGAGCTGTACCTCCTCGCATCGAGTCAGCAGAGCCCAGAGACGGCGATCGTGACCTACGACCCAGTGAGCGGTGCTCATCGGGTCGTGCGCCAGTCTCAGTTGGGCGGCGGGGCCAGCCTGGTCGCCGTGACCGGCAAGGTTGTCAGGGTCGGGCCACCAGGAGGCATGATGCACGAAGTGACCGCGTACTCCGCGCAGACCCTCAGACCCCTGGAAGGCGGTTTTGCAGGCGGTGGCCCGAACGGGACGTGGACGGCGGTGCCTGATGTAGGTGACCTGTGGTTCGAGCTCGCCGGTGATCCCCTCGAGTGCGTCTCGGGCAAGACGGGGCGTCTCGACGCGAATCTGCGCCTACCGAACTCGTTCTATCCGGAAAACATCGCCGGGGCAACACCACCGGGCTTCGTGGCAGCCGACGAGACCAACCTCATTGTTGCCGCGAACGAGACGCATGGCGCGAACCCGTCGGAGTCGCGGTCTACGACATGGACCCGAGATGCCGCGCATGAAGCACCGTTGGAAGGTCGAGCCGGTGCCTCCGGCCGTTAAACTTGCCCGAGTTCGTCAGCAAAGATTACCGCGCGGAGGGGACCGGATTGCCAGTCGGAAATTCGCGACCTCAGCCCACGCGCCATAGCGATGCGAGAGCTGGCTGGCGGTGAAGTGACTGTCGCGCTCTGATTCGGCAACTTGCTTAATCCACCTCGGGAGTCGGATGGTCTGTGATCCCAGGGCGTTAGGTTCGGTGGGATCGCTCCCGAATCGGCTGCCGTTCGCTCTTAGCCTTCTCGCTCACGAACGGCCCGCGTTCCGCCGTGCCCTCCCGGTGAGAAGGTGACTTAGAAGAGGTTTGCTCCGCCGCGAGTTGCTTGCCCTCCTCGCCATCCCACACCAGCGAGCGCAGACGAGGAGTCATGCATGACGAAGTGTTGATCAGCGTCGACCCGCACAAGGGTGATGGATCCCGAGCCGGAGCGTTGTTGACGCGAGAGCAGATCCGCGGGATCAGTCGGGTCCCGCTGTCAGATAGTCCTTCCAGTGAGGTTCGTGGCTTCTTTCCGGGTCGTCGTGTTGCCGCGCAAGCAGCGTCGCTTGCCTGTACTCGGCCAACGTGCGCCAGTGCTCCACCTCTCGCAAAGCGTCTCGCAGCTCGGCGAGTAGACGATCCCTTTCCGCTTGGATCTCCCTGAGCTGCGCCGCGTAGCGCTGCCAGTCGTCCCGGACCGACGCCAGCTCGTCGCTTTCTGCACTCTCAGGCACGTTTGTGAGGCCTTCCATGTACTGCCTGCAACTCCCTTATCGGCGTCGCGCAATCTTGACCTGAGAGGTGTCTTTTCGGGCCGAGTGGGGATTTATGGCCTTCGCAGGAAATAGTGACCTTCGGCCCTAGCAAATCTGACACCGCAAGTCGAAAATCCAGGTCAACGGCTATATCGAAGTGACCTAGTTGGCTCCATGAGGCGCAAGTCTGTAATAGCGCGCTTCAAGACTTCTCTTGATGCAAGCACCCCAAGCCCAAGGAGGTAGCGATGGCTTCTTCCGTCGCCAAGGACCCGGCCCTCGCGAAAGATGCCATCGGACTTCGTGAGGTTCTCTTCCAGTCAGTCACCCACATGGCGCCGGCTGCCGCCGTCGCATTCTCCATACCGGCTGGCGCGGCTTATGCTGCGCGTGCTCTGCCGCTTTCGACGCTGCTGGCGCTCATCGCATGCTTGTTCGTAGCGGTGTCCATCGGAGAACTGGCCAAGCATCTACCGTCGGCGGGTGGCTTCTACACGTATACCTCCAAGGCCCTCCATCCTGGAGTCGGGTTCCTAGTGGCGTGGGCCTACGCCGGCGCCGAGGCTCTCATAGCGTCATTCCTGTTCCTGAACTTCTCCTTCGTAATCGCCGACACCTTGAACTCCGAGTTCGGTTGGACGAAGAACACCTGGTGGATCTGGGTCCTGGCCAGCTCGTTGATCGTTTTGGCTCTTGGCTACTTTGGGGTCCGCGTCTCGACCCGGGCCGGCACCATCATGGGAGCCTTCGAGATCGTCGTCTTCGGGCTGATTGCGATCTGGCTCATCGCTAAGGCAGGCAACGCCAACACCCTCTCCGTTTTCACGACCCACCTCTCCAATGTCAAGGGCTACGCCGGGATGTCAGGAATAATTGCAGCGGGGGTTTATTCGGTACTGGCATTCACGGGCTTCGAGTCAGCGGCGCCTCTGGCTGAAGAGGCCCGCGACCCCAGACGGACGATCCGCAGCGCAGTCATTCTCTCGTGCCTCTGCATTGGAATCTTCTACGTTTTCACCACTTATGCTGCCAGCGTCTCGCCGATCTCGGGCAACATGTCCACTTTTTCCGCTCTCGGCAACGGCGACCCATGGACTTTCCTGGCCAGGGCGGTGTGGGGAGTGGGATGGGTCGTTGCCCTCGTCGCCATTTGCAATTCCTGCTTGGCCAACGCCAATGCCGGAAGCAACGCCACGACGCGTACCTGGTTTGCGATGGGACGCATCCGCCTACTGCCGGAGATCATGTCGGCCGTTCACCCACGCTGGAAGTCGCCGCACTTTGCCGTGTTCGCACAGTTCGTGGTGGCGGTTGGCCTCGCCTTGTGGCTCGGCTTCCAGTACGGAGCGTACACAGCGTGGCTGTTCATGGCTACGTTGTTCACGCTGATCCTGATCGTCATATATGTTCTCATTATGCTCAGTTGCATTGTGTACTACTGGCGGTTCCAACGACAGGACGCCAACATTTTCCTGCACGGGATCATTCCAGTGCTCGGGATCGCGGCGTTCGTACCGGCGTTCCTCGCCGCCGGCGGTCTTCGCGTTTTCAGCTTCATTTCCAAGCTCACTTACCCGTCCTCTCTCGCCGGATTAGTGGATGGAATTTGGCTGCTGATCGGTGTCGCTTATCTCGTATACCTGCACTACAAGCATCCTGAGCGCCTCGCCCAAACGGGGCGGATATTCGGCGACGAGGTCCCGTCAGAGCCGGTCGGCAGTACCTCGAGCTAGTAAACGGTGCCGGCCGCGCGTGCGCGCCTGAAGCTGAAGAGGTGAAAACCATGAGAATCCGTGAGGGAATGATTGACGTCCCAGGTGGCCGGGTTTGGTACCGCAGCGTTGGTGAGGGAGGGATCCCGCTCTTGTGCCTGCACGGTGGGCCAGGAATGACGCACAATTACATCGACCCCCTCGAGGACTTGGGCGACCGCCGTCAGGTTATCTTCTACGACCAGCTCGGCTGCGGGCGCTCCGACAAGCCGGACGACACATCGCTTTGGACGGTCCCACATTTCGTGCGCGAGGTCGAGGCCGTCCGCGGTGCTCTGGAGCTTGATCGGTTCCACCTATTCGGGAGCTCGTGGGGCGGGCAGTTGTCCATGCAGTACGTGCTCGACTACCAGCCGGCCGCGTTGATCAGCCTTTTGATGTCCGGGAGCCCGGCAAGTATGCCGCGCTGGGTTCAGGGATGCGCGGAGTTGTTTGCAGAACTGCCAGCCGATGTCCAAGACGTGATAACCGAGCACGAGCAGGTCGGCTTCACATCGTGCCCCGAGTACATAGGCGCGGTCAGCGTGTTCTACAAGCGTCACCTCTGCCGTCTCGACCCTTGGCCGGCTGGCATCGAACGCACCTTCGCCGAGATGAGCCCCGTCGTTTACGAGACGATGAACGGGCCTAGCGAGTTCACGGTCACGGGACGGTTCCGCGATTGGGACATCTTTGACCGCCTAGGAGAGATTGACGTCCCGGCATTGGTAATGAGCGGCCGCTACGACGAGTTGCGACCGGACCAGGCCGAGGACATACACAAGGCAATCGCCGGCTCGGAGCTTGTGGTCTTCGAGAACAGCTCTCACACTCCGTTCCACGAAGAGAGGGAGTTGTTCATGAGGACGGTGAACGACTTCCTTGAGCGCGTGGAGAAAAGAATCTCCTAGGAGAAGTCTCTCCGCCTTTGGTCTTTTTGTGTCGCCGAGCCCTTGGCCGACAGGGCTACGTCGCGAGCGGCGAGTCGGGGCGTCCATGAATTGCCTTTTCCGACTGGAGCGCCGCGCAGGCATACTTCGCAGATGGCGTCGTTTCGAGCGGCCACCAGGGACGACCGTTCCGCAATTGAGAGATTTGCCAGGTGGGCGAGCCATTCGCCGGATCGCTGCTCGGAGCATTGGAGTCGCTGGGGAGACTTCGGCGTGATCGCCGAACCGAGCGGAGCCGCGTGGGCGCGGCTTTTTCCTTGGAACGATCTCCGTGACCCACGCTCCAGCGCTGAATTCTCTGAGATCGCCTTAGCTGTCGACCCGGCTTATCGCGGCCAGGGCCTCGGAACTGCTCTGCTCCGAGAGCTCGTCATAGCGGGGGAAACGCTGGGCTATTGGCCGCTCGATTTGTCAGTGGACGGATCGAACCTCGCGGCAATCGCGGTGTACACAAAGCTCGGCTTCAGACGGATCGACGGAGACTCTCGACTTTTGATGAGAGCAATGATCGGAGAAGGCCGAGAAGCTTCTCGATCGCAGAAGTGAGCTCGGCGCCGCTTTGCTCGGATCGAAGACCATTGTTGACACAGAGTCAAGGTGAGCGTCATCGAGACGTCGCGGTGATCACAGGTCAAGCTCACTGCGAGTGCGTAGGTGCCGGTATGCAGTCGGTCTTGGGCGGAACCGAACACGACCGGTGGTCGAGGATCGAATAGCCGAACGGGCGCTCGAGGGTGCCCCCCGGTCTAGGTGAAGCTCAATCCAGGGCCGCGAAAGTCCGATGTAATGAGTGGGTGCACGACCTCAACTTGCCTGCGAGGTGAGCAACGGGTCGTGCACCCACCCAGTTCCAGTATCCCGCGACCTCCGGGGAAAGGGCGGTTTCTACTTCGCAGGCGTGCCGAGCGCGGAGCAGCCCACCAACCCGAAGGCCGGTGGGCTGCTTCCCCCTTAGCAGGGCAGACTACTCGCGTGAAGCACCGTCCTCGAACGGCGCGGGGTTGCGATCATCGGTACGAACCGCCACCTGCGATGCGGCTCCTTTCCTGACCGAGGCCGTACCGGTCAGGTCGCCTGGCGCGTCGGTGGGGCGGGGCACCGGCCAGGGTCTTTCAAACGCCACTTGAAGAACAAACCGAGCGCCCCGGGCCTGCGTTTCCTCGCAGTCAAGCCCAGGGCACCCAAGGGGACTCTAGTCAGCCCGTCCCAGACATTCACTCGGCGAGGGCGCACGACCCCGGTTGCCCTGCGAGGGAAGCTGGGGGCCGTGCCCCCCACGTAAGTATCTCGCGAGCGGGAAGGTTCTGCACGGCCGAAGACAGGACTTTTGGCCCTACTCGACCCGTTCGGCCGCGTCCATCCTGACTGTGGGGGAAGACGGCGAGCGCAACAGCAGCTTGCCGCCCCCTGAGAGTCAGCACCCCCCGGCAACCCCCCCGCCGGGGGTGCTGGCTCATTCGTCTGCGAATTGCCCGCCCCGCCGCCTGAGCAACCTCCTCGGTCTCCACGAGCTAAATGGATCGCGGGCGCGCCGTTGACGGCTGAGACAGGCTGGCGACCGCGGCGGAAGGCATTTCGATGGACGAAGCGGACAGAGTTATTGGAAGCGGCTGGCCGTGACCGGGGTGAGGTGAAGAATTCCGCACTTGAGGTGCTCGGTCGTGCCACCGTAGGGAGTGATCCGAAAGTGCGGTCCGGACAGCGTCACTGTTCCGGCGGCTTGCGGCGGGGTGAACCTCAAGGCGGCTGAAGTCGGGCAGCTTAAGTTCACAAAACCGGTCTGGCTGGCGTACACGACGCCGAAGTACGCCGTCTTGCCCGGGGTCAGGAACACCGCCTTCTCTCGGATGCTGAAGGCCCCCGGAGCATTCTCGTCATAGGTCGCCAGCTTCTCTCCGGTGCTCTTGAGCATCTGGACGAGCGGGTAGCCATAGAGCGAACAGGCGGCGGCGGAGTGGTCGGTGAATCCGAATTCAGCGGCAATGGATCCAGCGGCCCCCGACCTCGGGCCAATCCAGACCAGGAGAGAGGCCGCCGCGCACCGCGGCACGGTGGCCGCGGTACCCGAACTCGCGGATGCGACGGTGGCTGTTGGGAACAGAGTCGCCCCGCAGGCCAGAGCGGCACCGACGGCGAGCCATGCCGTGCCACGCAGAGTCAGCTTCATGTTGGTTCCTCCTTTGTTCGTCTTCCTCGACGTGTTGCAAATCAGCGTGTCACCGGGCACGGGGAAGATGGATGCTTGCACCGATGAAGGCGTTTCGCGCGACGAGGTGCCGCTGTGCGAGCTTTGCATCGTCGGCATTCTTGTCACGAGGCCTCCCACTCATAACAACGCTTGAGCCGCAGATCGCGCTGCAGCTGATGTCCGGCAACTCAACCGCAGCGACAATCACTCGGAACCTCTGCGCCGGACCGCGGCTTCTCAGCTTCGCGGCTGACGCGTCAGCGCGAACACGATCATCCGAGGGGCGTTGGGTCGACAAGTTCCCCTTGCGGTGGTGTGTGCTGAAGGCACCCACCACCGCAGGCCGCATCTCACTGGTCACTGACTTCTATGAGCTGAATATGGGGGCGAGCTAGCTTCGTCGTGTCATGACCCGGACCGCGACTTTCACTCTGTTCTGCCGCAGGCTTCCCAAGGACCGGGGGTTTCGTGTCGTGGCGGGCCTCGAAGACTGCCTGCGATTTCTCGAGGAGTTCGCCTTCGACGAGACCGACCTCGATTACCTCGGGAGCATCGGATTTGTCGAGGATGATCTGCGCCGCTTCGGTTCGTTCCGCTTCGCAGGCGAGGTCTGGGCGGTGCCTGAGGGGACAGTCCTGCTCGCCAACAAGCCACTTCTCGAGGTGACGGCGCCCATCGCCAAGGCACAGCTCGTCGAGACCGACCTGGTTAATCAATGCACATTTCAGACGGTGCTCGCTACGCAAGCAGCCCGTTGCCGCATCGCCGCTGCGGGCCGAATAGACATCGTGGACTTCAACATTCGCCGAACTCACGGTATTGAGGCGGGGATCGCCGCTGCGCGGCTCTCTGCGATGTGCGGCTTCGTTGGCACGAGCAACGTGGAGGCCGCTTGAGGCTTCGAGCTTCGCCCTTCGGGCACGATGGCACACACGTACGTCGAGGCGTTCGACGATGAGCTCGAGGCCTTTTGTAGCCTTCGGGAGTGATCTTCCAGGTCAGGTGACATTTCTTGTTGACAGCTACGGCACCATGACGGGTGTTTCGGACGCCATCACTGCCATTCGGTCACTCGGGCTCGAGGACGGCGCCGGCGTTCGGCTCGACAGCGGCGACGTCGGCCTTGCCTGCCTAACCCGAAAGGCGCTCGACACTGCTGGGCTGCCCAGAGTGCGGATCTTCGTGTCCAAAGGCCTTGATGAGTATCATCTCGCTCGCTTCGCGGCCGAGGAGGTGCCGATTTGACGCAGTAGGGGTCGGGACACGGCTTGGCCTCTCCGAAGACGCTCCCTACCTGGACACGGCGCACAAGCTCGTCGAGTACGCGGATCGACCCGCGGCGAAGCTGTCGGACGGGAAGGCGACCCTACCCGGCCCCAAGCAACAGAAGCCCGGTCATGCGAATCGCGTGCCGCGACGAACTGGCCCCTCGAGAATCCTTACCGCTCCTCGAAGGGGTGATGACTGGTGGCAAGCGAACGGTTGCTGCACCGACGCTCAGGGCGCTTCGTTCGCACTTGGAGGGCCAACTTCACGATCTCCCGGTCCAAGCCGGGTCTCTGGCGTCACCGGTCGTCCCGGTTGCCACGATAAACGAGAGGTCGCGCAGCTTTGACAAGCAGGTCCGCGCCGCAGTGCGGGCCGTTGCGCCTCATTAGTCCCTGGGCGTGCTGCTCGGATCGAGAACGCGCCAAGCTGAGGACCTCACCGGCCCGAAGGGGGCTCGGGGCGTTTGCACTTCCGGTCAGCCCTCCAGGTCGGCGCTTGACGACGACACTGCGAGCCACTCCGTACTACCTCGCTGATCTCGCTGTCGGTCCACATGACTAGGACAGAGTTCTCACGCTGCGAGCCGGGACCAGGGATCGTTAGGTAATGCGGAGGTCATGGCCGGACGGTGTCCTGGCTGTTATGCGGCCGCCCGGGTGAGCACCTCGCGGAGCTTGACCCGTCTACCGGTTCGGAGAATGGCTCTGCTGTAAATCAGAGTTGCCAGCTTGGCGAGACCCACGGTGCACAGAACACTTATCGCCGCCGAGGCGAGAAACTCCCACCAGGTGACGGCACCGAGACCGACGAGGACCGGCATCGCGAACGGTGCCGTCGGGGGCAAGTAGGCGAGGACCTTGAAGAAACTGGACGCGCTTCCCGAGCCGGCCGCGGTGAGGCCCATGATGTAGCCGAAGATGATCGGGAGGCTCAGAGGGAACGCCAAGCTCTGAACCTGGTCCTGGCGCTCGGCCAGCGAGCCTGCGGCGGCGTAGACCCAGCAGTAAAAGGCGTAACCCAGCACCAGCCACGCCAGAGTGCTCACGAGCACCATTGGCGCGGTTCCATGGAGGAGATCGGAGCCGACGCTCTTGGCTAGCACGAGGGTGAAGACCACGATTAGGGAGGCCTGGGCGAACGCCACGAGGCCGATCCCGAGCACCTTTCCGGTGAGCAGCTGGACGGGACGCACGGCGGCGAGGAGCACCTCGATGACTCGGCTGGACTTCTCCTCCATGACCCCGATCAGAATCCAGGTGTTGTACTGCGAGAGCATGACGAACACGAGAATCAGCCCGATCAACGACGTGGTGTGCGTGGCGCCGTTGCCTTTTGCGGGTTGGAGGCTGTGCACCGGGAGTGACCTGGCGCCAGCCAAGGCCGAAGACTGCGCTGGCGTGAGATGAGCAGCCGCGACTGCTTCAACCAGACCGAGACCCTTGGAGACGGCGAGAACAAACTCGGCTGAGGTCGAAGTGTCGGTTGCCGCTATCGGCTTGTCCACGACAAGCGCGCGACCGTCGATGATGGCCAAGTCAATGTGCCCGGAGCGCAGATCGGCACCGGCCGCGTGCGCGCTATCTTCGGACACGAAGCGAACCGAGGTGCCGACACTCTTGGCCGATGTCACGACGGTCGCCCGTAGGGGACCAGGAAGAGCCCCGACGAGGCCGACTCTTAGAGGCCGTGGGTTTCCTTTGTCGAGAGTAGGGATGACGATCGCGGCCGCGACGACAACCAGGATGAGCAGGGTCCCTACGCGGAAGATCCTGGCGCGGAATCGCTCTCGCATTTCGCGGGCCGCAACCAATGCCACGTCGCTCTTAAAGGGCCCCGCCCATGAGCGTGCCTGTCGGTCCGAGGTTGCATGTCTGCGACGGCTCCACAGCCTCAGGATCAAGAAGATCGCCACGACGGCCGCAATAAGTCCGCCGCTCATGCCAATGCCTCCCGGAACACCTCTGACAGGCGGCGCCGTTCGAACACGAACTCGGTGACGCGGCCCGCCGCCATGGCAGTCCGGAGCACCGACTCGCTGTCAACCGATTCGTCGAGAACAAGTCGCGCGGCGCCTGCATCGACTTCTGAGATCGTGACTCCGGCCATTGCGCGTGCCCACGCGGCCTCCCGGTCCCCGTCCACACGCACCACGAGGCGGCGCGCCCCGCTCTCGGCCAGATCGTCCACCTTTCCGCTAACAATCAGGCGACCGTGGTCGATGATCGTGACCGATTCGCAGAGATCCTCGACCTGGTCGAGCTGGTGGCTAGAGAACAGGACACAGCCGCCCGAGCGGGCTTGTTCGATGAGCACGTCCCCGATGGCGTCGATGCCTGCCGGGTCCAGCCCGGCCAGCGGTTCGTCCAGGATCAGCACCTCAGGGTCGTGCAGCAATGCGGCGGCAAGCTGCACACGCTGCTGGTTGCCGTGCGAGAGGGCGTCCACCTTGCTGTCGATCCTGTCTGCGATTCCCAGCCGTTCCAGCCAGGTCGTCGTGGCGGCCCGGACATCGATCGCGCTCATGCCGTGCAATCTCCCGAGGTACTCGAGCTGGTCGCCCACGAGCATGGCGGGGTAGAGCCCGCGCTCTTCGGGCATGTACCCGAAGCGGCGTCGCTCGGCCTGACCGACCGAGATGCCATCCCACCTGACCGTCCCGGCATCGAGATCGGTGAGTCCGAACACAGTCCGCATCGTGGTCGTCTTGCCCGCTCCGTTGGGGCCGAGGAACCCAACCACCTGTCCGGCCGGAACAGCAAACGAGAGATCGTCGAGGGCTGTCAGCGATCCGAAGCGACGAGTCAGTCCCTCGAGTTCTAGAACCGCAGCCACGACCTCAGACTAATTGAGCGGTGCGGCGGCCTCGGAGCGGCCAGTTGTCCTTGCTGCGGATGAACGCGCCAGCGTCGACGCAGGTCGTTGCGGGCGACGGCGCGATCGGGCCAGGCGGCGAAACCCAAGACCGTCGAGACCGATCCGGCAATGACCCTTCAGAAACGTCGCGGACGTGGTGGCGCCGGGAACACGCTTCTATTCATTTGCCGTTTCGGCTGGGGAGGTTTGTCCCGGCGCGACCGGGCTCATAAGGGGGACTGTTCTGTGCCCAAGTGCTTTCCTACTGCGCTCAACTGGAGGATGATGATCGGATGGCAGAACCGGGGCCGCCCCCCGCATCTCAGGACTCCTCGTCCTCGGAGCACAAGCACTACCACCTGCCCGCTGCGCTCCTGTCGTCTCTGCACCCTTACAAGTGGTCGTTTGCCGGCGCTGATGCGCTTGCGGGAGTGACGCTGCTCGCGGTCGTGGTGCCTGAGCAGCTGGCGACCTCCAGGCTCGCCGGTATGCCCCCGATCACAGCCTTTTACGCGTTCATCGCCGGCACCGTTCTTTTCGCCCTGCTCGGGTCCAATCCCCAGATGTCGGTGGGGGCGGACTCCACGATCGCCCCGCTCTTCGCCGTCGGCATCGCACATCTTGCCCCACTCGACTCGGCCCGTTACGTCGATCTCGTCGGGATCCTCGCAGTGATGGTCGGAACCATCGTCGCCCTCGTCGGTCTCTTGCGACTGGGCTGGATCGCCGAATTCCTCTCCGCGCCGATCATTACCGGCTTTCTCGCCGGTGTGGCCGTCATTATCGTCGTGCACCAACTCCCTGACCTGTTAGGCCTGCCGTCACTCAGTGGTTCCACGCTTCATCGGGTCGGGACCATGGCGGGCGAGCTCAGCAAGACGAACGCGTGGGCGTTTGGCATCGGCGTGGCCACCTTCGTGCTGGTCGCTGCCGTGCATGCCGTGAACCACAAGCTTCCCGGGGCGCTCGTCGCCCTGGTCGGCTCCACGGTGCTTGTGGGCGTCGTTGGCCTTCACTCCCATGGCGTTTCTGTGCTCGGGACCTTCGCACACGGCGCGCCGCGCTTTGGACTGGTGGGACTGTCGTGGTCGAGCCTGGGAAGCGTCGCCCCCATTGCGGCCGTTGTCGCGCTCGTCGTCGTGACCCAGTCGGCAGCCACGACGCGTGCATTTGCAGACCAGGGCGGCTATGAGGTCGATGTGGCCCGGGACTTCTTAGGCGTGGGAGCGGGAAGCGTCGTGGCCGGGCTATGCGGCTCGTTCCCCGTCGACGCCAGCCCTCCCCGTACGGCCATCGTCGCCTCGGCCGGCGGTCGCACCCAGGCCGCCTGCCTCAGCGCCGCGATCGCGCTCGCGCTGCTGGTGCCGGCCGCTGGCCTGCTGAAGGACGTCCCCTTGGCGACGCTCGCTGGCGTCCTCATCTTCGTTGCGACACGGATCTTCCATGCCCGCGACCTTGTCGCTATCGCCCGCTTTGACCGGTTCGAGTTGGCGCTCAGTTTGATCACGTTGCTCGCGGTCGCTCTCGTGGGCGTCGAGCAGGGTATAGGGGTGGCGGTGGGCCTGGCTGTGGTCGACCGCACCCGGCTCAGCGCCCGCCCCCAAATGCACGTCCTCGGCTGCATCCCTGGGACGACCAGCTGGGCGCCTTTGAGCAGCGTCGCCAACGCGGCCCAGGTGCCAGGTGTCCTGGTGGTGCTCTTTGCCACGCCGCTGTGGTACGCGAACGCGGTCCACTTCCGGGCTGAGGTGGACCGAGCGCTGACACGTGCGGAAGGTGTGCCCAAGCTTCTCGTTCTGGACGCGTTGGGCATGAGCGACGTCGACTTCACCGGGTCGCGGGCGCTTGGCCAGGTGCTCGACAAGCTCGAGCGGGAGCACATCGAGGTCGCGGTGGCCCGGGCAGGGTCCCATGTGCGTGAGGCCCTGATGCGGAGCGGTCTGTTCGAGCGCATCGGCGCCGACCGTTTCTTTGCATCGGTCGGTGAGGCCGTCGCGGCTCTGACTTCGAAAGGCTGAGACGGCTGGACAGACACCGTGGCGGTCTTGGGCCCCACTGTCTGGGTGGGTCGGAGATCGGAAGTGCACGGGCCGAGGTGAGCTGGTATGACGCGCGAAACCGTGCCATTAGTCGGCCTTCCCGTCGAGTTCGCGGAGAAACCTTCCCGTCGAGTTCGCGGAGAAATTGGCCGCTCTCATGGGCGCGGCCGATGCGATCTGAGCGCGGCGGGCACGCTGGTTCTACTCGGCCGGCCCATCCGCGCCGTCTTATGAGCGGGTTAAGCGACCCTCGACGGGATCGTCAGGGTTCCTTTGGCGCCACCGGTCCGAGTGGCGAGAGGTCCGATGGGAACTCGGGCGGCCGCGTTCCGGTCGCATAGTGGCCGGCAGCACTGGTCGGAAGGCCCATAGCGGCGACGCGCGCAGCCGATCGTTGCGCGAACACAGCCGATGTGCTCATGAGCGCCAGCGCGACCAAGAAGATGCAGTAGATCCAGAAAGCCAGCGTGAGACCGGAGGTGATCGTCAGCCCAGCCTGTGCCGCGGCCTTTGAGGAGATCCCGAAAGTTGAGGGTGGAGTGGGCTGGCCGATCTGGATCACCGCCGAGACGGCCTGGGCGACCATCGGGATGAGGGCGCCGGCGAGCAGCACGGCTCCGTTGACGATCGGGCGCCACAACGCGGCCGCGACGACGACGGCAACGAGGGAGACCATCACGGCAAGGTTGCCCGCGATCACCGCAGCGGGGTTCGAGAAGACGTTTCCGGCAGTGATCGTGTCGGTCGTCCCAGCCGCGGTCTGAAGAACGTAGCTGTCCCAGGCGGGGGCGAAGGCAGCCGCGGCGCCAAGGGCCGCGAGCGTCAAGGCGATGAAGGGAGCAAACTCGGGGCCGGCCGGTTTGCGGAGTGCGTCGCCTTGACGCCGGAGGGCGAAGGCGACCATCGAGCCTGCGAAGCAACAAAGCCAACCGACAAGGCTGAGCACGAGGCCGGCGCCCATGAGGTGAGCACCGGCGGAAATCGGCGTGCCTAGGTCGGCGAAGAAAAAGCCGAAGGTGACGATGCTCGTACCGGCGGCGAGGAGCGCTCCGAAGCGGAGACGGCCGCGACCGAAGAGGATGAGCAAGGCGCTCGCGCTCCAAGTGGCGAGGTAGATCACATGAGGCGCCAATTCGAACGACTGATGGGCGAGGCTCGTGCCGTTCAAGTAGTCGGGGAAGAGCCCGGCGATCCCGCAGGCGACGCCGATGGCGAGCAGGGCTGCAGCCAGTACCCCGCGCCCGCCCGGTCCAGCTGCCGCTACCGAGGGCGGAGTCGTTGCTTGCGCAACTCGATTCGCTAGGGCGTCGGGCGCGTCGGGCTCGGTGGCCGGTTCTAAGTAGTGGCCGACGGGCATCGCACTATGGGGATCAGACGCAGTGAAACCGTAGAGCGGCTGGTTTGGCTGGACGACCGCCGGCGCGGGTTGGTCTACGGGCGGAGCGACGGGCACGATCGTGCCGGGGGCCTCCAGCGCCACGAAGCGTGCCCAGGCGGCATACCAGCCTTCCGGCGAGTCCGCCCACCACTCGAGCGCTTGCGAGTCCGGCTCGTCGATGGCCCAGATCCCGTAGAAGCTCGGCCCTCGTCCGATCTCGTAGCTCGCGCCCCGGTAGGCGATGGTGACGTTGTCACGCACGGTCGCGACCCTCCTCTTGAGCTCATCCCGTCGTGCTAGGTGCAGCCTAGGGAATCGACCTGTGTGTTGGCTGAGTGGGACCTGAGATATTGCTCACGTCGGCCAAAGACGGCGGACTCGCCCGACGCGCAGTCGGGCCTGCCGAGCGGCCACCTCGAGGATCCTGGCGGCCCCGGAAGATCCGTAGTTGACTGATCGCCGGTTGGGAGGGGATTTGGGAGAGCTGCGAGAGTCGCTCAGAGAGTCGGGCACCTCGCTAAAGGCGGTGTTCGCCAATCCAGGCCTGCGGCGCGTGAACATCGCGTTCGCGGGGTCGAACATCGGCAACTGGGCATTCTCCGTCGTGATAGGGATCTACGCCTACCAGCATGGTGGGCCGACGGTGCTCGGTGTCGTTGGGGTCGTGCGGTACGTCTCGATGGCCACGTTAGGCCCGGTCGTCAGCTCGCTCGGGGATCGCTTCGCCCGCAAGCTTGTCATGGTGTCGAGCGACGTGATCCGGGCGGTCATAATCGCGGCCGCCACGGTGATCGTCGCGACCGACGGCCCCGCGTTGGTGGTCTATGTCATGGCGACGCTGAGCGCTGTCGTCGGCACGGCATTCCGTCCCGCACAGGCGGCGCTCCTGCCTGTGCTGGCCAGCGATCCGAGCGAACTGACAGCCGCGAACGTCGCCTCGAGCACGATCGAGAGCGTCGGGTTCTTCGCCGGCCCTGCGTTGGCGGCGTTGTTGTTGGCGGTGGCCAATACACCAACTGTCTTTGCGATCAACGCGGCGTCCTTTCTGTGGTCCGCGACTTTCGTGATCGGTCTCAGCACGGACACACGACCGCCTCCTGACGATGAGAAGAAGTCGGGATTTGTCGTCGAGGCGCTGAAGGGCTTCAAGACGATCCTGGCTCTTCGTGACCTGCGCCTGCTCGTCGCGCTCTTCTTCGGACAGACCGTGATCGCTGGGGCGAGCCTCGTGTTCACAGTCACGGTCGCGTTGCCACTTCTTCACATGGGTCGTCCGGGGGTGGGCGAGCTCGAGGCCATGACCGGAGTCGGCGGCGTTCTCGGAGGCATGCTCGCCCTCGTGCTCGCGCACCGCAAGCGGCTGTCATTCGACTTCGGGATGGGGGTCATCCTCTGGAGCGCGCCACTGTTGTTGCTTGCCGCATGGCCGCTTGTGCCGGTTGCGATCGTGATGATGTTCCTGATCGGGGTGGGCAACTCCCTCGTCGACATCAATGCGTTCACCGTTCTGCAACGAGTCGTGCCAGGAGCAGTCATGGCTCGTGTGTTCGGGGCCCTCGAGAGCCTGCTGATCGCGGGGATGGCGCTCGGTGCACTCCTCATGCCGCTGCTCATCGCGACTGTCGGCCTGCGCTCAGGGCTCGCGATCATCGGAGCTACCGTCTCGGTGTCGGTGGTGGCGGGCATCGCCGGTCTCAACCGCATCGACAGGACGACGCTAGCTCCTTCGAAACTGGCGCTGATATCGGGCAACGAGATCCTCGGCCCCCTAACCGAGTCAGTTCAAGAGGAGTTGGCCCGCGCCCTGATCGAGGTAAAGGTGCTCGCGGGCGGGACCGTCATCGAAGAGGGGATGCCGGGCGATCGGTTCTACCTGATCGAGAGCGGGACTGCGGAGGTGACAGCGCATGGAATAGTCGTCAACAGCTACGGCCCGGGCGGCTCATTCGGCGAGATCGCGTTGTTGCGCGACGTGCCTCGCCAGGCCACCGTGCGGGCGACGGAAGACCTCACCTTGTACGCGCTCGAGCGCGATGTGTTCCTCGACTCGGTGACGGGCCACAACGAGGCGAACCGGCTCGCCAATGTCGTCGTCTCGCGATTCCTTTCCAACTGACATCTCCTTCATACGCCCGGGAGGCTGTTAGGCCTGTCGGCGTGGCTACTTCAAGCAGACGAGTCCTGCGCCCGCTCCGGCGGGCTCGGGCTCGCGCATCAAGACGGGCACCTCGAGCGGGATTGCCACCCAATGGGTGAAGGTGAGATACCGCTCCTGCACCCAGAACTGGTCCGTGCTCCACCCGCCGCCGCTCACGTAGCAGGAATCGGCCATCCGTACCTGGATCCCGACCACGATCGACTCTCCCGGGCCGAGCGAGAGACCCTTGACCGGCCGACCGGTGCGCCACACGCGCTGATGCCGGGCGTACTCGCCCGGCATGTACAGCACCGGACCCGCCGGGACGAGCGGCCAGTCACCGACCGCACCTGGCGCCACGAATGTCACCGCTTGTACGGTCACTGCCCTCGATCCTGAGTTCTCGAGGCTTGCGAGGATCGTGAAGTTGCCGCGCTGGGGCGGGAAGAACAGCTCGCCCGTCGCGCCGGCGAACTGGTTGACGAAACGGCCCGGCGTACCGAGCGGCAGACCCGGGAACGGGCCGCCTTCGGACCCCCCGGATCCGAGCGGCTGGTATGTCGCCGCAAGGATCACGAGCACAACGACGAGTGTGACGAACAGCGCCACGACACCAGCTGCTACGCGCCACGGCCAGCGGCGTCCGTGGCTAGTCGGTCGCGAAGGCTCAGGAGCATTCGGCGGGTTGTCACCGAGATCGTCTTGAACAAGCTCCGTCAGCGTCATGGCCCCCCCGAGACTTCGCATCAATGTTAATGCCGCCAAGCTGTCAGTATTAACGGGCGCGTGGCCTTCTCACCTTGCTGCGATCTCGCGGAGCTGCCTTAAGGCCCGCGCGTTGCTGTGTAGGGCTGTCGGAGTCCAGATAGGGCCGAATGGGATGCCTCACTATCCAGTTAGGAGATGGTGGGTGAGGACCTTCTTGTATGCCGACTCCAGCTGCTCGAAGGTACCCGTGATGGTCACGGAGCGCATCTGGGTGAATATGAGCACGCTCGTGAGCTTGCTGACGCGCAACCGGTACGGGCCGACGCCGGGGACTTGCGGCGGCGGGTATGCCGAATAGGCAGGTGGTTCCAGCCTCGGAGCACTCGGCCCGCCCGGAACGGCCGGCGGCGGGTATGCCGAGTAGGCAGGTGGCCGGGATTGTGACGATCGCAGCCGGGCCGCTTCGAGCAGGCCGTCCGGGAGATCCTCAGGCGCGAACCGGAGGGCTCGTCGCGGAGCCGGGGAACCGTTGCTCGAGCCTCGGCTCTCGGGCGAGGAGGAGCCAGGGAAGATGAGCGAGCGCGTCTATGAAGAAGACGGCGCCTGCCCCGACGCACACCCCCCCGAGCACGTCTGTCGGGTAGTGCCACCTGAGCACGAGCACTGCCCAACCGACGCCCATGATCACGAAAGCTCCCGCGACCGCGCTCAGAGGCCGCAACAGGTTCGGGGTGACCAGGAACACCGCTGCTGTCAGGGCCGCCACCACCGCAACAGTTCCTGACGGATAGGTGAAGCTTCCCGCCCCGATCTCGCGCCCGACCATGGGCTTGGCGATGTGCTCTACGACCTCCACGGCGATGATCGGAGCCGCTGCACAGGCAATCGCACGGACCCAGTCGCGCAATACCGCCACCAGGAAGATGACCGCGATCCCTGCCAGCAGTACCGGGAGCGAACCCAGCTTCACGAGTTCGTTCGCGAGGTGGGAGCCTGGGTCGGAGGGCACGTAGAAATAGCCGGCGGCATCGACGCGGTTCGGCCCCGGGCGCTTGGCGAGGAGCAAGCCGGCGAGCGCCGCGGCTCCGAGGAGCCCGGTGCCCATCACGAGCTCGATAGTGGTCCAACCGCGAGAGGCCGCGCCAGGCCCCTTGCGGCGGCGACGCTCAAGGGACATTCAACCAACCTAATTCGTGCCCCCTCGAAGCGGGCATCAGCCTCGCCCATCTGCTCGTTCTCTTTATCCTGAGGGTGCGGGTGCCGATGGCGGAGCCGGCGCCGCGGCCCCGCTCAGCAGTGTCCGAATGGGCGATGACCCGGTTGGTGACCTGGTAGCGTCCCGCGGATCCGCCGTGCCGAGATGGCGGCGTCCGGATTGGGAGGGGCATTGCCGGCCTATGTGATTTACAAAGCCGAGGTCCTCGACGCAGATCGCTACGAGGAGTACAAACTGCTTGCGTCGGCGAGCATTGACGCCGCAGGCGGTCGCTACCTGGTCCGCGGTGGCGATTTCGTGGCCCTGGAGGGCGAGGCGCCCGCCGGGCGCACCGTGGTGGTGGAGTTCCCCTCCCGCGAGGCGGCTCTCGAGTGGTACAAGAGCGAGGAGTACACGACGGCGCGCAGGCTCCGCGAAGGCGCCGCCGACGCGACCATGTATCTGGTGGACGGGGTCTGACCGCTCTCCGCCACGCCGCCTCAGGGCAGCTCGGTGCGCGAGGCGTCCGGAGAGACAGGATTTGATCGAGTCACCCTCCGGTCGCTGCTGTCCTCCGACTGGCAGTTTGGACAGGTTCGCAGAGCGTCCTTGACGGCACGGAGCTCGTCGCCGCCACCGACCGCGCCTGTTGCGCCGTTAGCAGCTATGCCGTGCCACAGGCGTTGCAACGGCGCTCGACGGTAGCCCGCCGTCCGAACATGCGCCCAAGGTACGCTGACGCCTGCAAAGGGGCACTACGAGCCTGTATACAAGACGCTGTGGGGTCGTCGAGCTCGAGGGGGAAGCTGCGCACGTATCTCGGAATCGCCCCCGGGGTGGGCAAGACCTACTTGATGCTGCGGGACGGGCGCTCGGTTGGACGCGTCGGCGTGGACGTCGTCGTCGCCTACTGGGAGCGTCACGGCCGGGCGGCGACCGTTGCTCAAGTCGCGGATCTCGAGGTTCTCGCGACTCGCGCTGTCGTTTACCGCGGCACGAGCTTCCAGGAACTGGATCTCGAGGCGGTGCTCGGGCGTCGCCCAAGGCTCGCAGTTGTAGACGAGCTCGCCCATGCGAACATCCCTGGCAGTCCGCACGAGAAGCGCTGGCAGGATGTCGAGGAGATCTTGGCGCACGGCATGGACGTGTACACGACCCTCAACGTGGCCAACATCGAGTCATTGCGCGGCCTCGTCTCTGAGATCACCGGGGTTGGCCCGGCCGAGCCTGTGCCGGACGACTTCTTGCGCTCCGGCGAGGTACGGCTCGTCGACTTGGAGCCAGGGGCGCTGCGACGGCGATTGGCCCAAGGGCTCGTGTTCCCAAAAGAGTCGGCGGATGTCGCACTGTCGCACTACTTCCGCTTTGCGAACCTCTCCGCGCTGCAGGAGCTCGCGCAGCTCTGGCTCGACGACTCCGTCGCCGACCCGGTGGCGACCTACGTCGCGGCCCATGGTGTCAGCCCGCCCCGCAAGTGCAGGGTTGTTCTCGTCGGCGTCGAGGGCTCGCCCGCCGACGAGTGGCTGATCCGCTACGCCGGCCATGTCGCTGAGCTGTCCGATGCGATCCTGCAAGGGGTCCACGTCCGCGCGGACGACAACCTCGACGGCGTGTCGCAGGCGTGCCTCGACAAGGACCGCCGGTTGCTCGAGGAGCTGAGCGGGAGCCTGCTGGAGGTCAAGGCTGGGGACACGGCCCACGGGCTCGTGCAGGCGGCGCGTCGCGCCGGCGCCGCGCAGCTGGTCGTCGGATCGCGGCACCGCTCGCGCCTGTCGCGGCGCTTCGGCCGATCAACGGTCGCGGGTGTGCTCCGCACCGCCGGTGACCTGCCCGTTCAGTTGGTCAACGTGGGGCGGGCCCAAAATAGAGGTGAATCGCTGCCAGGTCACAAGACGGATGGGAACCTACTCCAGGCCCGAGCTGACGAAGCGTGTGGCAAGGGCGAGCACATCTGAGGCGCTGTATCGTTGGCCGACTTCCTCAAGCTTTTGTATCAAGAAAGGAACTTCGCGGTGGCCAAGGGATTCAAGAATTTCTTGTTGCGAGGGGACGTAATCGTCCTGGCAATCGGACTGACGGTTGCGTTGGCCTTCAGCACACTCGTCAAGGCCTTCACGGACTCGGTGATCAACCCCATCATCTCCCGGGCGCAGGGGGGCCATTCGGTGGGGCTCGGCGTGCAGCTCGGCCAGACGGGCAACAGCGCCACGTTCGTGAACTTCGGTTCGTTCATCTCCGCGGTCATTTACTTTCTGATCTTCATGGCGGTCCTCTATTTCGCCGTCGTCGTTCCGTATAAGCGCGTTTCGGCAAGGCGTGGCAAGATCGTGTTCGGCGACGCCCCCCCGACAAAGACGTGCCCCGCCTGCCTTTCTGACGATCTGCCTGTTGCCGCCGCAAAGTGCAAGTACTGCGGGACCGAGCAGCCTGCCACGACCGCGGAAGCGGCCGGATAGGTCCTAAGCCGTTGTCGGCAGGCTGCTTAGCGTGCCGGCCCCGCGGCGGTGACGCGCGCGACCTCTTGCGGTGACTGGCCGGGCATGAACGACTCGAGCCACCAAGTCATGCCGGCGGCCTCGAGCTGTGCAAAGCGTGAGGCGAGCTCGGCGGTGGGCACGAGCCTCGAGTCGCCCCGGCAGACGATGTCGATCCCGGGTTCGGCTCCTCGCCCGAGCAGCTCCGCGCGAAGCGTCGCGACCAGCTCGGGCTCGGGCAGGCCCGGGAGCTCCGATCCTCCGGCGTCGAAGAGCGGGAAGCAGCCCTGGTTACGTGCGGCCCGGTCGAGGGGGCGGCGAGACGGCAAGCGGCAGGCCACCCAAACAGGGAGCGGTTGCTGCACGGGCCGGGGGAGGAAAGGAGGGCTGTGCACCGCGATTCGCTCGCCCTCGAACTCTACGGCCTCACCGGACCACATACGCCGGAGGACCTCAAGCGACTCGTCGAGGGCCACGGCCCTTTGCACCGGATCGAGAATCTCTCCCGAGAACGAGCTGAGCTCGCCCCGGGTGTCGTGGCCGAGCCCGACGCCGACGACGAGGCGACCACATGAGAGCTGGTCGAGCGTCGCGCTCTGGCGGGCGAAGACCCATGGCCGCCTCCTGGCGAGGGGCGTGACGAGCATGCCGAGTCGGACCCGCTCGGTAGTTTGCGCGATGGCGCCCGACAAGACAAAGGGGTCGGCGACCGCCATGTCCAGCTTCGAGAGGACGTGGTCCCAGAGGTAGAAGCCGTCCCAGCCCGCCTCCTCAGCCGACTGCGCCAGGGCGACGAGGCGCTTGGGTTCGGCGAACTCGCCAAATGCGGGGAGGAAGATTCCGTGGGATAGGGCCACAAACCCGGGACCGTACTCGATCAGGTCGCGGACCGCGACGCGATCGAACAAGGCCGAGCCTGGCGGTGCCGTCCGGGCGGGGCACTCCGCGGTGACCTCCACCTCTCAAAGCGGTAGCTCGAACTTCAAAAAGAGCAGCTGGCGGGCGTTGTCTTCAGGTGACGACGCCCAAGGGACCTCCGGCTCGCCGACTCCTGGCCAGCCCAGCGAGCTCGTGACGGGGTGCCTCGTCTGGCTGCTGTGTCCTGTCGGGCGCACCGGCGCCCGGCCGTGCGATTATGGATCCGATTCGGCAACAACAGAGGTGGCCAGCCCGTGAATGCGACCTAGTGCTAGCACGACGGGTTTCTTGGCGCCTCCAGGCTGCGGTCTTGTACCTGAAGGGTCGCTAGAGAGTGCCGCTCCGGTGAAGGGCGACATAGGAGATCCACCCGGCCGGGATCGGCAGCCAGAAGGTGGCGATTCGGAAGATCAGAACCGAAGGGATCGCTTCGTGCGCTGGGACGCCCATAGCGGTGAGCCCGGCGGAGAGCACCGCTTCCACCGCACCGAGCCCGCCCGGCGTCGGAGCGGCCGAGCCCACGGTGTTGCCTGCTAGGTAGACGATTGCCGCCGGCAGGATGGCCGGGTGCGCCCCGAGGGCCCGGAGCGAGGCGATGAAGGCGATCAGGTAGCCGAGAGTCAGGACCAGGTTGGCGAGCATCCCGAGAGCCAGCCGCAGCGGCTCGGAGACCGCGTCCAAAAGGCGCGGCCAGACGCTGCGCAGGCGCGGCCAGACCGCATGGTTGAACCTCGCTCGCGTCTCGGGCACGAGGAGCAGGATCCCCGAGACGGCCGCGATCACCGCGAGCCCGATCAACAAGTCGAAGCTCGGGGCAATTCGGAAGCGGCTGATGCCCGATCCGGTGAGAAGCCCGAAGGTGACCAGCAGAAGGACAGTCGTGACGACATTGACGATCTGCGACATCGCCACGGCCGCGGTTATGGAGCCGGCGTCGACATTCTGGCGGCTCAGGTATCGGGCGTTGACGGTGACGTGTCCCACTGTCGCAGGCATGGCGACGCCGACGAAGGCGGTGGAAAGCTGGACGAGGAAACCCCGGACAGGTGAGAGGTGTTTGTGGACGAAGGCGGCGAGGTTCTCCGCCGCGGCGAGGTAGGTGAGAGCGGACCCGAGGACCGCTACCGCGAACCAGGCGAGGTTCGTTTGCCGGAGCGCTCCGAGAAGATCGACCTTGGAGAGCTGGCCGATGAGGAGGAAGGCTGCGAAAGTCAGTGCAATGGCGCTGACGACGGTCCGCCAGCGGAAACGCTCGAGGTTGGCGATCGGGGTCGTCGTGTCTGAGCCGACGAGTTCGTGGCGGACCTCGGCGACGCATCCCTGGGCCTCACGCATCTTCGACCAGCCCCATGGCGCGAGCGCGATCGGTTGCAGCGTGGCGGCGATGGCGGCCTCGTCGGCCGGGCGGTAGGCCCTGCGCAGGGCCTGGACGGCCAATGCCGGCCCGATCGAGCAGCTGAGCGTCGTGAGGAGCTGGGTGACATCGAGGCGGCGCACGAGCTCGCCCGCACCGGGGAGGGCGGCATCGAGAGAGGAGAAGCCGGCCGAGCCGTCGGCGACGACGATGCTGGATGCCTGCAGGTCACGGTGTGCGACGCCGGCGTCGTGCAGCGCACGCAGAGCGCGGAACACCCACATCGCGCCCTCGAGGCCACTCGCCGCTCCGAACGGCTCACCAGTGGTGCTCGCGAGGACAAGGACGAGCGTCTCGGGCGGCATCTCGCCGAGGAGAAGGACACTAGGGCTGAGCACGCCGGCGCTGTTTGCCAGGTAGCTCGAGAGCGCCAGCTGCTCGATCTGGGCGCGTGAGCTCAGGGCGACGTGGCCGGCGACGAGGGGGCGGAGCCGGATGATCGCCCAGAGCCTGCGGGCCAGACCCGCCCCGCGGGTGTCCCGGTTCGCCATGCGCACCTCGATGGGCGTGCCGTCGGCGAGGCTGCCCTCGAGGCGGACATGGCGCTTGTGATCGGTCGAGCCGAGAGCGCCGACCACGAGGCGCGATTGGGAGAGCCATGCCGTAAGGTCGTCCGTGCTCGGCTGTACCGATGCCGCGCCGAGGAGCCAACGCACGGCCCAGCCGAAGAACAGCGCCGCGAAAAGCACGACCGCCAGCGCGAAGGGTGTCAGCGAGTCGACCGCGAGCCCTGTCAGGAGCAGCGCTGCGCTCGAGAGCACGCACCAGCGTGACCAGCGCGAGCGTCGGACAAGGTCACTTCCGACCACGAAGGCCACGAACGCCACGTCGACGACCAGCGTGGAGGGGTTCTTGCCGTGCAGCACCGCGCGCGCGACCGGCCCGTGCTCGCTGTGCCAGATGGCTGTCGCCGCGATCGAACCAGCCGCGGCGACCGCGGCGGCGGCCCCGGCGTTAAGGGCGCCTCGGGCTTCGTGGCGCACGAGAGAAAAGAGGGCCACCACGGCGAAGGCGACGCCGCCTATGGCGGCTAGGACTGAAGCACCGAGGGAGAGCCAACGCGGAATGTGGACCAGCCAGCGCGAGACGTCGTCGGAGACCTCCGTGCTCCCGATGGGAAGTGCCCGGATGAGGCCGAGGGTGACGACTACCACGCCGAGCGCGATGAGCGCTAGGAGAAGGTCCGACGGGCGACGCACCCGTTCGAAGTTCCTCGCCCCGTGCCGAGAGGTGCCGGTCACAGCACGTGCCTCGCGATTGTGGTGAGAGCTCGTCACCTGACGACGCCCCGAGCGCGCGAGGACGTTACCGGCCGCGGGCTCTCACGGGGGGAAGGTACCCGGACAAAGCCCTTGTCACCTCGTCTTGGCAAACGCGTCGGTATGTCTATGAGTCCTTGGTCGTCCAGGGCAGGGCCCGCCGTGGTGATGGTGCCTTCCCGCGGTCTTCTGCGGTACCGACAACTCGAGTACCGATGCGACCACGCTAGGAGAACTCACGCGCCGGTCGCGTCATCGGACCGGAAGGCCGCGGTCTCAAAGCGGCACCCTTTCCTAGGAGGTATTCGCAGCCGTGGCGTTGCGCGACGGCTGCCCCTTGTCCACCGCGGACGCTCCTGGCAGTGTGGCCGCACCTCGCCCCTCGCGTGGTGCGGCCACGGCGGTTGGCTAGGTCAAGGGCGCCATCACGTGCTTGATCTGGGTGTAGTCCTCGAGGGAGTACATCGACATGTCCTTGCCGTAGCCGCTTTCTTTGTAGCCACCGTGCGGCATCTCCGGCGTGATCCAAAAGTGCGTGTTGATCCAGACCGAGCCGTACTGGAGCCGTCGCGAGACACGCAGGGCGCGCGAAATGTCGCGGGTCCAAACAGACGACGCCAACCCGTAGTCAACGTCGTTGGCCCATGCCACGGCCTGGTCCTCGTCCGAGAAGCGCTGCACGGTGACAACCGGCCCGAAGACTTCGCGCTGGACGATCTCGGACTTCTGGTCCACGTCGGTGACGACGGTCGGCTTGTAGAAAAAGCCCGGGCCGGAGAGCTCCTCGCCGCCGGTGAGGACCTTCCCGCCGGCGCCCTCGGCCCGCTCGACGAATCCCTTCACGCTCTCGCGCTGGCGGGCCGAGACCAGTGGTCCCATCTCGACCTCGGGGTCGGTCGTGTCGCCGACCTTGATCGACTCGACCGCTGGCACGAGGGCCGAGAGCACGTCGTCGAAGATCTTGGGCCCGGCGACCACGCGGCACGAGGCTGTGCAGTCCTGGCCGGTGTTGGCGAAGCTGGCGAACTTAAGGGTCTCCACCAGGGCCTCGACGTTGGCATCGTCGAAGACGACCACCGGCGCCTTGCCCCCAAGCTCGAGGTGGGCGCGCTTTACCGTCTCGGCGCACGCGGCCGCGATCACCTTGCCCGTTGCGGTGTCACCGGTGACAGACACGAGCCGTACGGCCGGGTGACGTGTGAGAGCATCGCCGATGACCGCCCCTCGCCCCGTGATCACGTTGAACACACCCGGGGGGAAGATGTCAGCTGCCAGCTCGGCGAGGTACAATGTGGTGAGCGGCGTGATCTGCGCAGGCTTGATGATCGAGGTGTTGCCGGCTGCCAAGGCGGGGCCGATCTTCCAGATGGCCATCATCAAGGGGTAGTTCCAGGGGCAGATGCCGACGGTGACGCCGAGAGGCTCGCGTCGGATCATGCTCGTGAAGCCGCGCTCGTACTCGCCGGTGGACTTGCCTTCCTGACAGCGCGCTGCTCCGGCGAAAAAGCGCAGGTTGTCCGATATGAACGGTATGTCGCCTTGCGAGAGCGAGATCGGCTTGCCGACGTCGATGGACTCGAGGCGGGCAAGCTCGGCCCCGTTCGCGTCGATGGTGTCCGCGAGCTTTAGGAGCATGCCCGAGCGCTCCTTCGGCGGCGTGTCGAACCAGACCTCGTCGTAGGCCTTCTGCGCCGCAGCCACGGCACGGTCGACGTCCTCTTTCCCCGCGACGGCGATCCGGGCGATGCCCTCCCCGGTTGCGGGGTTGATGTCCTCATCGGTCTCGCCCTGAGCGGGGTCGACCCACTCCCCACCGATGAACAACGGGCGGTACTTCTCGAGCTTGTCCTCCATCGCACTGCTCCTTTCGCCAATCGCATCCCTGGCAGGAGGCAAAGGTACCTCGCGGGCCGTCGTGGAGGAGCGGTCCCGCTCGCTTGACCGTTGCTTGATGCCTGCTTACTGGTTCCTGCTCCGGCACTCAGCGCCGGTCAGGCCTGGGACCGTCGTCTCCTGGAACTGCCGGCGCCTGACCGGCTGGCGCGAGTGGCAGTGGTGCACCCTCGGGAACGAGAGTCGGCGTGGAGCGGTTAAGCGTCTCACCTCGAAAGAACGATGGACCCGCGAAACGCCACATGACTGCGCAGGCCAAACCGATAAGCGCGCTGACAAGGAAGACCAGGAAGACCCCGCCGATGTCCCAGTGTGGGGCGAACGGCAGTTTGAACGAGGTATAGCTCTGACCACTCGAGAAGAACCAGTCCTGTTCCACGCTCCAACCGCCTGCGGCGAACAGGATCAAGCCTCCAAGGGCAGGCAGGACTCCCTTCATAACTAGGTCACGCAGGCTTCGCGTGAGGACCTTCCGGTAGTACCACAGGCACGTCCAGCCGGTCAGGCCGTAGTAGAAGGCGATCCACACGCCACACGTCGTGACTGCGTCCGCAATCACGTTTCCACCGGAGAGGTAGTTCATAAGAGCGTACATGACGATGGATACCCCGCCCATCGCCACCGTCGCGGCTGTCGGGGTCAGGTAACGCTTGTGCATGTGCCCCAACCGGTCGGGGAGCGCCTTGTACACGCTCATCGAGAGCACGGTCCGGGCCGTGGGAAGGATCGTCGTCTGGGTCGAGGCGACAGCCGAGGAGAAAACCATGAGAAGCAGTAGGTGCGAGAACACCGAGCCGATCCAGGCCGACCCGAACACAGCCGCGCCCTGCACCGACAACACGTCGGTGAGGTGCGCCGGGTTCGCAAGTCCTATGCCAGTCGTGCCGACGCCGGCGAAAGCCTGGGCGGCGATGGTGACAAGCGCGTAGGTCGCCAGCAAGAGCACCGTGGAGATGATCCCCGCCAGTCCCGGCAGCCGGTCCTTGTCGCTCGTCTCCTCGTTCACCGATAGCGAGGTGTCCCAGCCCCAGTAGATGAACAGCATCAGGACGAGGCCGTCGACAAGTGCTGAAGGAGAGACGGTCGTCGGGTTGAACCACGAGAGGCTCGGCACCATATGGCCTGGTGGGGCGTGACCTACCGCCACCCTCACCAACGCCACCACCGCGTAGACCGCCAGCATGACAAGCTCGATCGCCAACAGGACTTGCTGGACCCGCGCCGAAACCTCGATGCCCCGGTAGCAGACGTAGGTCAGAACGGCGATGAAGAGGACCCCGACGAGCAACACCCAAATGCTGGTTGGGTTGTTTCCGATGCCCTTTGCGTTGAAGAGCAGGAAACCGTACTGGCCGGCCACCTCCGCCAGGCTCGCCATGACGAGCACGTCAGAGGCGATGATGCCCCAGCCGCCGGCCCAACCGGTCTTGGGACCAAAGGCTCGCGTGGCCCACGTGAAGGTCGTTCCGCAGTCGGGGTCGGCCTTGTTGAGCTCGCTGTAACCGATCGAGATCAAAAGCATCGGCACGAACGCGGCGATCGCGACAAATGGCGCGTGTAACCCCACCTCGGCGGTGATGAGACCGAGCGTTGCCGCCAGGCTGTAGGCGGGGGCGGTGGAGGCTGTGCCTATGACGACGCTCGAGACGAGCCCGATCGCCCCCGACTTCAGCCCCTTTTCGACGTTCTCCCCCGGGAACAGCGAGGCGGCGCCCTCAGACATCAGATCGTGCTCTCGTCGACCATCGCATCCGCCACCTTGACGAACCCGGCGATGTTCGCGCCGAGAACGTAGTCGGTCGGCCGCCCGTACTCTTCAGCGGCAGCACGCACGCTGGCGTGGATGGCGCGCATGATCTGGCGCAGCTTGTCGTCCACCTGCTCACGTGACCAGGCAAGGTGCTCGATGTCCTGGGTCATCTCGAGACCTGAGACCGCGACGCCTCCGGCGTTGGCGGCCTTGCCGGGACCGTAGAAGATCTTGGCGTCGAGGAAGCGCTCGACCCCTTCCGGCGTCGTCGGCATGTTGGCGCCTTCAGCGACGAGCTGAAGTCCGTTCGAGATGAGGTTCTGGGCGTCGAGGCCGTTGATCTCATTCTGGGTCGCGCTCGGGAAGGCGCAGTCTGCCGGAACCGACCAGAGCGGGTTGAAGTCGCCGCCGCTCGCGGGCGTGAAGCTCGCGCCGGAGAACTTCTCGGCGTACTCGTGGATCCGGCCACGCCTCACGTTCTTGAGCTCCATCACGTAGGCGAGCTTCTCGGTGTCGATCCCGGCCGGGTCGTGGACGAAGCCGTCCGAGTCCGACAAGGTGAGCGGCTTGGCTCCGAGCTCGATCAGCTTCTCGACCGTGTATTGGGCGACGTTGCCGCTACCCGAGACGATGCACCTTTTGCCCTCGAGGTTCTCCGAGCGGATGGCGAGCATCTCCTCGGCGAAGTACACGGCGCCGTAGCCGGTCGCCTCGGGACGGATCTCAGATCCGCCCCAGTTGAGGCCCTTGCCAGTGAGGACGCCGGTGAACTGGTTCGAGATCCTCTTGTACTGCCCGAACAGATAGCCGATCTCGCGCCCGCCGACGCCTATGTCTCCCGCCGGCACGTCGGTGAACTGGCCGATGTGACGGTAGAGCTCGGTCATGAACGCCTGGCAGAAGCGGCGCACTTCTCCGTCGCTCTTGCCCTTTGGGTCGAAGTCCGATCCACCCTTCGCCCCGCCCATCGGCAAGGTGGTGAGGGAGTTCTTGAGCACCTGCTCGAACGCGAGGAACTTGAGCAGCCCCAAATAAACCGTCGGGTGGAACCTCAAGCCGCCCTTGTAGGGTCCTATGGCACTGTTCATTTGGACGCGATAGCCGCGATTGATCTGGACTTCGCCGTTGTCGTCGACCCAGCTCACGCGGAACATGATGACCCGCTCCGGCTCGACCATCCGCTCTAGGACCTTCGCCTCACGGTACTTCGGGAACCGCTCTATGACTGGTTCGAGAGAGGTCAGCACCTCGCTGACCGCTTGAAGGAACTCGGGCTCGTGCGCGTTGCGCGTTTCCAGGTCGTTAAGAATCGCCTTGATGTCACTGCTCACTTGAAATGCCTCCTCGTGCACATCGTTGTGCATGCCCAGTCATCGTTGACTGGGGCTTTCAGGCAATTTTCTCACCGACGAGGGATTGTGAATAGGGACTTTCGGCCTCTGGAGAAAAATCTCGCGTCCTCTAGACTGAGTGCTTGGGCCTCTGAGGCTGCATTTGCCGTTGGGGCGCTTATTGGCGACCCGTTGATCGGATAGCGAGAAAGGACCGTGCCGTGCGAGTTCTCGTGGTAGGAGCCGGGGGAGTAGGGAGCGCGTTTGCCCATATAGCCGCGCGCAGGGGCAACTTCGAGAAGGTCGTGATAGCCGACTACGATCGTGAGCGTGCCGAGAAGGCAGCGTCGGTGTCGGACCGCTTCTCGGGCGTCAAGATCGATGCTTCCAACGAGCCGGCAATTGCGGAGTTGATCAAAGCCGAGAATTGCGACGTCGTCCTCAACGCTGTCGACCCCCGCTTTGTCATGCCGATCTTTCGTGCGGCCTTCGCGGCGGGGGTCAACTACATGGACATGGCCATGTCGCTTTCGCACCCACACGCGGACATGCCGTACTCGACGACTGGAGTGAAGCTCGGCGACGAGCAGTTCGAGCTCGCGCCGCAATGGGAAGAGCGCGGTCTTCTGGCACTTGCCGGCATGGGAGTGGAGCCCGGGCTGTCCGACGTGTTCGCCCGTCACGCAGCCGACGAGCTGTTCAGCTCCATAGACGAGCTGGGGGTAAGGGACGGCGCCAACCTTGTCGTCGAGGGCTATGACTTCTGCCCGACGTTCTCGATCTGGACGACCATCGAAGAGTGCCTGAACCCGCCCGTCATCTGGGAGAAGGGGAGAGGGTGGTACACGACCGAGCCGTTCAGCGAGCCGGAGACCTTCCAGTTCCCGGCGGGGATCGGCCCCGTCGAATGCGTAAACGTCGAGCACGAAGAGGTCCTGCTCATGCCGCGCTGGGTGGACGCGAAGCGCGTCACGTTCAAGTACGGCCTCGGCGACGAGTTCATCGGCGTTCTGAAGACGATTCACATGCTCGGCCTCGACTCGACCAAGCTTGTCTCCGTCGGCGGCGAGAAGGTCGCTCCTCGAGACGTAGTAGCTGTCTGCCTCCCGGACCCGGCCGAGATCGGCCACCTCATGCACGGGGTCACCTGCGCCGGCACCTGGGTGACTGGCACCGGCAAGAACGGCTCAGCCCGCGAGGTGTACCTCTACCACGCAGTCGACAACGACTGGTGCATGGCTGAGTACGACTCGCAGGCAGTCGTGTGGCAGACCGCGATCAACCCCGTCCTCGCCCTCGAGCTCCTCGATTCGAGAGCCTGGTCGGGCGTCGGGCTTCTCGGGCCTGAGGCGCTTCCCGCCGGACCGTTCCTACAGCTGCTGGCCGACAGCGGGGCGCCGTGGGGACTCGACGAGAGGATGCCGGCGGGAGCTTAGTCCCGGCTGGCTATAGCCAACTTCGGTCGTCGAGCTTGAGGGCATGGCCCTTGGCGGGCCCGCCCGCCATGACACCGCCATAGGGCGCATCGGTACTTCGCCCCGAGTCCCTCGGAGAGCCATTCGCTCCTCGAAGGGCCCTGGTAGGTCCCGAACTCGGGGCGGGACCTTGACCGCCTCAACGCGAAATTCGGGACTTATTGGATCCTGCGCTGCGACTACATGCCCGACCGAGGCTCTCGCGGTGGAGACGATGGCCCTTCGGCCCGTTCGGGCAAAGTCCATCGCCGGGATCGTCATCGTCGCCGGCTGTGCGTGACGCCCTCTTCGACGAGACCGGGGTCATCTTGAAAAGGCTCCGTCCACCCGAGGCTGTCCCGCGGGGCAGTGCTCAAAGAGAAAGGCCGATCGAGCGTGCCACCGAGCCTGGCCGATCAAGTTGGCCCGCCCGGCCTGGCTCGTGTCCGCCCGAGAGGCGGTGAGTTTCAGATCCGATCCGGAAGATGCCGGAGCTCGTCTGCCAACGACGCGCAACGCTGTACGAGGAATCGGTGGGTCGTGCCCTTGGCGAGCGTCAGCTCGAGTGAGCCAGCGAGTGGGGCCATCGAGATCGGGTGAAGGGCGAGGTGGCTCATCTCGGCCCACGAGAATCTCAGCGGTGGCGCCTGACCAGTGTGTTTCGGGGTGAAGGACAACCCGAGGCCGTCGAGCACGATCTCGCCGGCAACCGGCCGGCCGCCTCCGGCGCTCGCCGGGGTCTCCACGCGCGCCGGGCCGGCATAGATGGTGTCCGCGGGGAGACTCTCGAGGCGGCGCTCCTCGAGGCGTTGCCATCTCCGCTGTAGGAACGGCACTTGGATTGCCGCGATCACGACGACGACGGCGAGAAAGACGATTGCCTCGATCATGCCCTTTGGCGTGTTGCTGATCGCCCAGACCATGACGAGTGCGATCGCCGCCACCGCAAGCAGACGCGTGAACACGAATCGCCAGAGACCCTTGGGTGCCACCACCTCAGTGGTCGGGAGCCGAGCCCCGGGTGTCGCTGCGGTCACGGGGAGCACGCTAGCGAGTCATGTGGCGCCGGGCAGGCTCCTCGGCTCTATCCGTTCCTCGACGGCGGCTCCGTCGACTCTGCGGACCGAGTAAGCCCCTTTTCCTTTCACCTCGGTAACGGCCTCGACGAGCTCGGTTCCCACATAGACGAGCCCAACCCCATCGTCGCTGGCATAGCCGTCGGGCAGCTCGCCGGCTGCGATCAGCCGTTGAAGGACTGGCCTGCGCTGGAGCTCTGAGTCGTAGTGGACACCGTTGGAGTACGGGAGCAGACCTAGGCCGTCGAAGACAGGTCGCAGGTCGGGACCGAAGGAATCGGTCGTGCCGCCGACGTGCCAGCACAAGGACCCGGCCGACACCCCGGAGAGGACGACTCCTTCCCTCCACACCTCGGCGAAGATCGTGTCGAGTCCGTGCAGACGCCACAGCGCGAGCAGGTTCGCGACGCTGCCACCGCCCACCCAGACCACGTCCTGGTCGAGGAGCAGGCCGGAGATGTCCTCCACGCTCGGCATCGGGAACAGGTTCAAGTGCACGAGATCGATCCCGGCTGCGTGAGCGGCCTCGCTCAGCATCGCGTTCCAGGAGCGCTCGTCACCGGTTGCCGTGCCGACGTGGCACAGACGTGGGCGACGGGCGTTCACGCCTGCAAGTTCGACGGCATGGAATATCAACGGCGCGAACGCGACCGCCGTGCGAGTCCCTGGCTTGAATCCTCCGGAGGTGGCGAGAATCGTCGGCTTGTCAGCTGGCATCTCGGGAGGATAGCGCCGACCTTGCGGTCACGAGCTTGGCGGGGGAGCGGCCGTCTGTTCCGGGCGGGCCTCGGCGCGGTTCGGCAGGACGGCAAGGACCACGACCCCGGCGCCGGCGACGACGATCGCCGCGACCGTGACGGCGAGGTCGAGGCCGCTGACGAACGACAGCCGCGCAAACACGGCCAGCTCGGTGCCGAGCACACCCCCAATGTGCTGGCTGACGCCGAGGGCGCCTCCGAGCGAGCCTGTGATCAGGTGGAACACCGACGCCGGCATCGGGTGATGGGCGAGCGCCGGAGTCAAACGGTCCTGGTAACGGGTGTTGAGAAGGCTGCCGAGAATGCCGACTCCGAGCGCCCCGCCCGTCTGCAGAGAGGCTCCGTTCGTGGCCGCTCCGACGCCGGCCTGGTCGATCGGAAGCGATCCCATCACCGACTCGGTGCAGGGGGCGAAGGCGAGGCCCGTGCCCAGGCCGATCAGCAAGAAGGCAGGGAACACGTCCATGTACCGGTCGTGCACGGTGACCTGGGACAAGAGGGCGAACCCGAGCGCCACCACGACCATCCCGGTGACCACGACCGGCTTAGTGCCGACGCGGCGCACCAACAAGATCGAGAGGGGGGCCATGATCAAAAGCACCGCCGCGATCGGCGCGATCCGAAGGCCCGTTTGAAGGGGCGTGTAGGCAAGGGAGAACTGCAGGTACTGAGTGAGAAGGAACAGGCCACCCATCAACGCGAACATGACGAGCGCCATTGCACCCATGGCCCCCGAGAACCGTCTCGAGGAGAAGAAAGAGACCTGCAACATGGGGTGGGTCGAGTGCCGCTCCCAGGCTGCGAACGCGCCGAGGACGACTATCGCGGCGCCGACGGCGCCGAGGATGAGCGGGGAAGTCCAAGAACGGTCCGGCGCTTCGATGATCCCCCAGAGCAAAAGACCCATCCCCACGATCGAGAGCAGACCGCCGACGGGGTCGGCGGGCTTGGTGTCGGGGTTCTTCGAGTTTGGAACGAAAAAGACGGCCGCGAGCAGGCCCAGAAATGCGATGGGCACGTTCACGAGGAAGACCGATCCCCACCAAAAGTGGGCGAGCAACCAGCCGCCGGCCACAGGACCGATTGCGACGCCGAGGCCGGTCGTGCCGGACCAGATGCCGATCGCCCGAGCCCGGTCATGGGCGTCGGTAAAGACATTGGTGAGGATCGACAAGGTGGAGGGCATGATGGCGGCCCCGCCGATACCCATAAAGGCCCGTGCGGCGATGAGGCGGTCGGGCGTCCCCGAGAACGCGGACGCGGCGGATCCCGTCGCGAATATCACCAGACCCGCCATGAAGACCCACTTGCGACCAAGGCGGTCACCGAGGCTGCCCGCGACGAGGAGCAGCCCTGCGAACACGATCGCGTAGGCGTCGACGATCCACTGCAGTGAGCTCGACGAGGCGTGCAAGGTGCGCACGATCACCGGCAGGGCGACGTTCAAGATCGTGTTGTCGAGGCTGACGATAAGCAGGCTCACGCAGAGCACGGCAAGGACGAACCGGCGACCGCGCGGGACCGTCGCGTCGGCGATCGACCCCGGGGGGCCGTCGAGGGTTGCCGACGGTGTGGAGCCAGGCACCACGACCCCACTCTAGTGGTCCGTCGCTGATTTGACTTCGGCTAGTGCGGCTCTTCCGCGTCGCACCTTGGCGATGATTTCGGCTGCGGTCTTGTGCCAGGCGAACGGCTTCGGATCATCGTTCCAGTACT
>JBEKMZ010000028.1:0-36400 GCA_049523315.1 Acidimicrobiales bacterium
CGGGGATCGGGGTGACGTCCTCGCCCTGCGCCAGCACCCAGGCAAGGGCGACCTGGCTCGGCGAGACGGCCTTTTGGGCGGAGATCTCCTGCACCAGGTCCACGAGGCGCAGGTTCTTGGCGAAGTTCTCCCCTGCGAAACGGGGGTTGTTGCGCCGGAAGTCGTCCGGGGCGAGGTCATCTAGCGTCCGGATCGAACCGGACAGGAAGCCCCGCCCGAGGGGAGAGTAGGGGACGAAGCCGATCCCGAGCTCGCGCGCGGTCGCAAGCACGCCGTTGGTCTCGGGGTCGCGGGTCCAAAGCGACCACTCGGTCTGCAGGGCGGTGATCGGGAAGGTGGCGTGAGCACGGCGGATCGTCTCGGGCGCTGCCTCGGAGAGCCCGAGATGGCGCACCTTGCCGGCGGCGACGAGCTCTCCCATCGCCCCGACGGTCTCCTCGATCGGGGTGTCGGGGTCGACCCGATGCTGGTAATAGAGGTCGATGTGGTCCACGCCGAGGCGCCCGAGCGAGGCGTCGCACGCGCTCAGCACGTACTCCGGCCGGCCGTTGATCCCGACCCGGGTCCCGTCGGGCCTGCGCTCGACGCCGAACTTGGTCGCGAGCACGACCTCGTCGCGGCGGTCGGCGATGGCTCGTCCGACGAGCTTCTCGTTGGTGTGCGGCCCGTACATGTCGGCGGTGTCGAGGAAGAAGATCCGGAGATCGAGCGCCCTGCGGATCGTGGCCACCGACTCGGACTCGTCGCCTGGTCCGTAGAACTCCGACATGCCCATGCAGCCGAGACCCTGGGCCGAAACGACAAGGCCGTGGCCGAGTGTTCTTGTTCGCATACCTACCTTCTACACGCTTGCGGGCTGGCGGGATGCACACAGGCAGGCTGCGTGGTAGGCATCGGGCTGGTGCCGGCCCTCTGGGCGTCCCGCAGATGGCCCGATCGGACAGGAGGAGCAGCGTGGAGCTGGTCGTCGTACCCATCGAAAAGCCGGAGGACCTCAATGTCATCTTGGGCCAGGCGCATTTCATAAAGACCGTCGAGGACATTCACGAGGCCCTCGTCGGCTCCGGCCCGCACCTGCGCTTCGGGCTCGCGTTCTGCGAGGCATCCGGCAAGTGCCTGGTCCGTCACTCGGGCAACGACCCCGAGCTCGAGGACCTGGCAGCCCGCAACGCGCTCGCGCTGGGCGCGGGCCACAGCTTTGTCATCTTCGTCCGCGAGGGCTACCCGGTGAACGTGCTCAACCCACTCAAGCAGGTCCCCGAGGTCTGCTCGATCTACTGCGCGACGGCGAACGCGGTCCAGGTCGTGCTTGCCGAGACCGAGCTCGGCCGTGGTGTCCTCGGCGTCATCGACGGCTCGTCGCCCGCCGGGGTGGAGGCCGAGGGGGACATCGCCGAGCGCAAGTCGTTGCTTCGCACCATCGGCTACAAACTCTGAGCCGGCGACGCGGTCAGGACCCCCCATGTCCCACTCGCTCCTCATCTTCCGCCACGCGAAGTCTGACTGGTCAGAGGACGTCGCCGAGTCCGACCTCGACCGGCCACTCGCCAAACGCGGCCGGAAGGCGGCGAAGCTTGCCGGGCGCTTCCTCGTGGACACCGCCTCGGTCCCCGACGCCGTCATCTGCTCGCCGGCGCTTCGTGCGAGAGCAACCCTCGCCTTCGCGTCCGAGGCGAGGGAGTGGCTGTCCTCGGTGCGAGAGGCGGCGGCTCTCTACGACGGCGGTGTCGAGGGCCTGATCGGCGAGGTCCGCGAGGAGCCGGAGACGACCCGGCTGCTCATGGTCGTGGGCCACGAGCCGACCTGTTCGGAGGCGGTCAGCTTCCTCGTCGGCGGCGGTCGTGTCCGGATGCCGACCGGAGCGCTCGCCCGCATAGAGCTCGAGGTCGACAACTGGGACGAGGTCGGCCCCGGCACGGGCCTCCTGTCGTGGCTCGTGATCCCGCGTCTCATGGAGCCGTAGAGGGCATGGCTTCGACCTCTTCTGGACGTCTCGGCTAGAAATCCCCCAGTGAACCCCACGCCGGTTCTCGAGTGTGACGGCCTCACCAAGAGCTTCGGCACCCGCCTCGCGGTGGACGGCGTGGGCTTCCGGATCGCCGAGGGCGAGGTGTACGGCCTGCTCGGCCCGAACGGGGCCGGGAAGACGACGACGATGAAGATGGTCTGCGGCCTGTTGCAGCCTGACAAGGGCACGATCTCGGTGGCGGGTCAGCAGGCGATCGGCAACCTCGAGGTGAAGGCCCTCATCGGCTACGTGCCCCAGGACGTCGCCCTCTACCCAGATCTCACGGCTCGGGAGAATCTCGAGTTTCTCGCCAGGCTCTACAAGCTCGGCCGCCGGACCGTCGCCGCGAGGGTGCAGGAAGCCCTCGAGCTGACAGACCTCGCCGACAGGCGCGACGACCGGCTCGACTCGTACTCCGGCGGAATGAAGCGCCGCCTCAACATCGCCGCCGGCCTGCTGAACCACCCGAAACTGCTCGTGCTCGACGAGCCGACGGTCGGTGTCGATCCCCAGAGCCGCCACGCCATCTTGGAACGGGTGCAGGCATTCGGACGAGAGGGCCTCGCCGTCGTCTACACGACGCACTACATGGAAGAGGCCGAACGCGTTTGCGACCGTGTCGGCATCATCGACCACGGTCGCCTCATCGCCGAGGGGACGCGGCGCGAGCTCGTGGCCCAGCTCGGCGAACAGGACCGCATCGAGCTCAACGCGTCGGGGGACCTCGAGGTCCTCGCCGCAGCGTGTCGTGCCGTCGATGGCGTGACAAGTGCCGCGACGGCTGACAACGGCGTGCACCTAGTCGCCTCCGAGGGTCGTCACCTGCTGCCCGCCATCTTGGAAGCCGCCGACGCGGCGGGCTTCTCGGTAACGAGCGTGGAAGTCGTCGAGCCTGACCTCGAGGCGGTCTTCCTGAATCTCACCGGCACTGCGCTGCGGGAGTGAGCAAGCGGTGCGCACAGCCTTCGCCATCGCCCGCAAGGACCTCCGCCAGCGCATCCGCGACCGGTCTGCGTTCGTCGTAGGGGTCATCGCCCCGGTGCTTATCGCCGGGCTGATGAGCCTTGCCTTCAACGGCCTGAACAGCTTCCACTTCACCTTGGGTCTCGTCGAGCTCGACCATGGCCCGGTCGCAGCCCAGCTCGTCAAGGCCCTCGACGCCCCACTTCTGGAACAGGTCATCACTGTTACGCGCGTCGGCTCGACGGCTCTCGCGCGATCGGAGATCAAGCACGGCGACCTCGGTGCGGCGCTCGTGATCCCGGCGGAGTTCTCCACCGCGGTCACCGGCGAGCACCCGGAGGCCCTTACGACGATCACCTCGAACCAGGGCACGGTGCCGGGCGATGTGACCCAGTCCATCGTGTCGTCGTTCGCGGCGCAACTAAACGCCGACCGCCTCGCTTTCGCCACCGCCATCGCCGCGGGGGCCCCGAGGTCCGACACCTCGCAGCTAATCGGCCTGGTCGCGAGACTGCGCATCCCCCTGCAGGCGGTCGAGCGTCCCGTCGGCGCCCACGAGCTGAAGGTGATCAGCTACTACAGCCCCGGGATGGCGATCTTCTTCCTGCTGTTCACGATCAGCTACACGGCGCGCAGCTTCTTCGTCGACCGCTCCCAGGGCCTGATCGAGCGCATGCGGGCGGCCCCGGTCCGGCCCGTCGAGATTCTCCTCGGCAAGGCGATGTCAGTCTTCGTCTACGGTGTCGTCAGCCTCGCCACAATCGGTGTCGTCACCTCCGCCGCCTTCGGTGCCGACTGGGGTGCCCCGCTGCCCGCCGCCCTCGTCGGCCTGGCACTTGTCATCTCGGTCATCTGCCTCACCGCCCTGGTGATCGGAATCGCCCGAACCCAGCGCCAAGCCGAGGGCGTCGCGTCGATCATCGTGTTCGCCCTAGCCCTGCTCGGCGGCAACTTCTTTCTCATCTCGGGCGCGCCTTCGACGATCAAGCACCTGGCGCTGCTCACGCCTAACGGTTGGGCGATCCGTGGTTTCACCGACCTCGCCACCATCGGGGGCGGTTTCACGACGATCGTCGAGCCGGTCGTGGCCATCCTCGCCTTCAGCGCGGTGGTTGGTGCCGTCGCGCTCAGCCTCGCCCGCCGGGCGGTGAGCTCATGAAGGCCCTCGCCATCGCAAGGGCCTCGGGACAACGCCTCATGCGCGACCGGGTGTCCCTTTTCTTCTTGATAGTCCTGCCCATCGTCGTCATCGTCATCGTCGGCGCCGTCGCCCAGGGTTTCAACACATTCCGCGTGGGGGTGGTCAACCTCGACGGGACCAAGGCGGGTCGCCAGCTCGTGTCCGTGCTGGGCGATGCCTCGGGCTTGGCCGTCACGACCTACCCGAGCCTCGCCTCGCTCGACAAGGCGGTGGGCCGTTCGGAGATAGACGCCGGCGTCGTGATCCCGGCAGGTCTCGGCACCGACGAACTGAACAGGAAAGCCGTGACCGTAGTCGTCGTCGCCGAGCAGGCGAACAGCACCCAGCAGGCGGCCGCGACGCGTCTCAGCGCCGTCGTCGAGGAATTCGGAGCGAAAGTCGAGGCCGCCCAGTTCGCCACCGGCTACGGGGGTAGCTTCGCCCAGGACCTCGCCCGGGCCGGGTCCCTCGAGCCGCTCACGCCCCAGGTCGGCCTCAGTTCCGAGGTCGTCCACGAGTCGGCGGGGAGCCTCCCGCCCGGCTACGAGTACAGCGCCCCGACCGAGCTCGTGCTCTTCGTCTTTTTGATGGCGATCGCGGGTGGCGCCTTCATCGTCGAGACCCGACGTCTCGGCATGTTCGAGCGCATGTCCGCCGCGCCCGTGCGCCCGCGGACCATCATCGCCGGTGAGTCGATCACCTACATCGTCATCGCGGCCGTGCAGTCCGTGGTCATCGTCGCCGTCGGCAGTGTCGTGTTCGGCGTGTCGTGGGGGAACCCTCTCGCCGCGGCCGCGCTCCTTATTGTCTGGTGCCTGGTCGGCGCCAGCGCCGGGATGGTCGCAGGGACCTTCTTTCGCACCCCCGAGCAGGCAAGCGCCATGGGCCCGATCGTCGGGATCGTGTTCGCGATGCTCGGCGGGTGCATGTGGCCGCTCTCGATCGTCTCTTCGACCATGCGCGAGGTCGGCCACGCCACCCCGCAGGCCTGGGCGGTAGACGCATGGACGAACCTGTTGTCCAACCACGGCGACATCGTCACGATCTCGCACGAGCTCGGTGTCCTCGTTCTTTTCGCGCTCGTCTTCTTCTCCCTCGCGACTTTGAGGCTCCGCAGCATGCTGGCCTCGCGTGGTGCCTGAGCGGCGCCCGTGTTACGACCGCCGAGTTGTCAGGTTGCCCGAAGAGGTGTTGTTCGCAGGTATGCCTGTGTCCGAGATCGACGCGGCAACGGCATTTTACGAACGGCTCTTCGGCGACCGGCCGACAGGGTGGTGACACACGACGAGGTGATGTGACGGGTCGTCGGCTCCGCCCGGCTGTATGTCGTGGTCGACCCGGGCCGTGCCGGGCGTGCCCTCGTGACACTTGCCGTGGACGACCTCGACGACGCGATCACCGCAATACAAGAGCACGGTCTTTCGGCTCGGCTATATCGCCCCCGTGGAGGTCGGACGCGTGGTTGGCTGATCCCGGTCCGACAGGGTCGAGCCCGCGCCTTCGTGTCAGTGAAACCCGGAGGACGCGAAGAGGTAGAGGTCGAAGACGGCGATTGTGCTGGTGGCCACCATGAGGGTGAGCACGATCGTGCGGTACGGGCGCGACACGCTCCTACTCGGCTGCTCGGCGGCTCGCAGGCTGTAGGCGTGGCTCACGGGACCCTCCTTAGGAACTGAGGCCAGGGTGCGGCCTCGAGGAGATCCGATGCCGCCGGGAGGGATTCTTCTGTGCCGTCGAGCTCGATCGGTTCGGGCTCGTCTTCGGAGGAGAACAGCTCGTGTTGGTGGTCGACGAAGAGCAGTAGCTGGCGGGCGACCACCAACAACGCGAGGCCGAAGCCCGTGAGCCAGGAGAGACGGTCGACTCCGCGGTGAAGCTCCAGTTTGACGGTGATGAGCGACAACGCGAGCAGCACCGGGACATAGGGGGTGACGAGCGATGCCAGCGACACCTCGCCCGACTCGACCGGGACGGTGACGATGGCCTCGCCGGTGTCGCAGGTCGCGCCCACGGCAATGGCGAGGTAGGCGAGCACCCAGCCGGCGTCGACGACGTTGCCCGTCGAGTAGCGGCCGACCTCGACGAGGTACGCATAAGTGCTGTCGGAGACCGCCATCGCGAACAGTCCGAGGAGCACCCACAACAAGGGCCGGCGTCCTTCGGCGGTGATCGCACGGACCGAGAGCACGACAAGGAACAAGATGACCATGTCACCGAACGGGTACGCGACGGCGACGACGCCACCGGATGTTGTGAGATCGGTGTGGCGCCACAGCGGCCCGAGGACGAAGTTCCAGCTCAACAGGAGAAGGGCTGCGCCTATGGCGAGCCCGTCGAGGGTCGCCCGCGTCTTGTTGTTTCCCTTGGCGCGCATACCGGGATGTGACAGCAGCGCCGCCGCCGCCAGCGGGATCGCTCCGAGATAGCCGACATCGGCCCAAGACGGCACCGGCACGGCCACGCGCAGGATGAGGTCGTAGATCGCCCAGATCACCTCCGCGAGAGTCCAGGCCGTGAGCGCTGAGCCGAGCAGCAACCAAAAGCGTCGTCCTTGATCGCTTTGCCGTCTTGCTGCCAAAAAGCACGAGACGCACCCGGCCAGCGCGGCGAGTGCCGTAACGATGTCGTCGAAGTAGCGGACGCCGCTCTGCCCGCCTATGTGCAGGGTGATCCACAGGGTGAAGATCAGGGTGACCGAGAGGGCGGAAACGGTCGCGGCGAACTCTAAGCGGTGTCGGCCAGTCGCCATCACCTCCCATGTATCGGCAGTTTCAGGCTCTAGATGAAGCGAATTATGACATTTGGCCCTAAAACGCCCGACCCTTCGCCCCCGATGACGCCAGTGCCCGGCACTTGGCGAAGTCTCGGACCGGGTGGCCCGCGCTCGGGCGCGATCGGTCCGGCCTGTTAGGCGTTATGTCTTCTGCTCGTTCGCCCAGGCGGCCGCCTCGGCTTTCTGCTCGAACCCGACGATGTCGACTACGCGCCCGTCGCGCACGGTGAGCAGCTGCCAACGCGCCGCATGGCCGCCACGAGACCGCGACTCGTTCGTGCCAACAACGACGAGGCCGACGAGGATCCGGTCTCCAAGCACGGTCACCTCGCTGACGCGAGCGCTCGCCCCCGACTGTTTCGCGCGCTCATACCAGGCGATGACCTGCTCGCGTGTCTGACAAGGGGGCGAAGGGTCACCGGGGGTCCCCAGTGGACCTCAGGGTCGAGAAGCTCGCCGAGAAAGGAGAGATCGCCAGTCTCGAGGGCACCTCTCAGCTTGCGTGCCAGTTCCTCCAGTGGTCCAAAAGCTCCTGTATCCACGCTCCCCCCAGTCAGCTCTTGGGTTTCAGCCGGCGACCTGCGCCGGGTCCGCGTTCGTCGATATGCGCCATTGTTCCAGGGTCGTCCAGCCGGTGGCGTCGTAAAGGGTCTTGCCCGCCGGCGTCGCCCCAAGCAGCCCGATCGCCGCCCCGGACGCCTTTGCGCGCGATAGCACGTCCGCCAGCAGGGCTCGGCCGAATCCGCGGCGGGCGTAGCGCGCCGGGGTGGCCATGCACCACACGCAGACGGCGTCGTCGATGATCGAGGTCAAGACGGTCGAGACGGGGACTCCGCCTTCGACGAGCAACCAAGCCTGCCCGGTTCCGTCGTCCGCCTCGAGCACGCGGCCCACGACAGCGGCCACGTCGTTTTCGAGGCCGAAGGCGTCCGCGAGGAGGTCGTTGAAGACCCCGCGCTCAGCGTGGCGCGCCTGGCGCACACGGCTGTCTGCGCGCAAGGGCCGGTCGTCGAGAGCGAAGGCCATGAAGGCCATGTCGGCCACGTGATGCCAGCGGGGGCCGAGGTCGACGCCGAGGCCGGCGCCAGCCTGCATGACAAAGGTGGGCAGACCCGCCTCCTCGACCCGGCGCATGGCGCGCTCTATCGTGGCCGGGTCTGTCGTGTCGAAGAGGGCCACGTTCAGGTCCGGGCTCGGTGCCCCGCTCAAAGCCACCCAGTAGCCCGGCCCCTGATCGCCAACCGATCCTGGCCCACAGGCGAGAAAGCTGCTGCAGCTGCGGCCCATCTGGCTCCTGCGCCGGGCGAGTTCGGCTTCGTCCACGTTCCCCCCATTTTTTGTCCCGGCCGGCACCGACGACCGCGGCAGACTACACGGGGGCGTCCCGGTCCGCCCTCGGCTTTCCGGCGGCGGCGATCTGGGAAACCCACATAAATCCTGTAGAAACGCTCGTGTTTGTCGAGGGTACGTCTAAACTCGGCCCGTGCCCCCAGGAGAGAAGCTCATCGACGCGCCCGGCCTTCGCCTTGAGCTCGGCGACCCGCAGCTGCGCGTGATCGACGCGACCGCCTTCTTGCGCCGAGAGTTCGCCGACGGCCCCTACAGCGTCGAGAGCGGCCGCGAGAGCTATGCCAGTGCTCACATCGAAGGGGCGATGTTCGCCGACATCCCCGGTGAGTTGTCGGACCCCGGCTCCCCGTTCCCGTTCAGTCTGCCCACCCCGGAGCACTTCGCCCGCGCCATGGGCGAGCTTGGTGTCGGGGAGGCGACACGCGTCGTCGCCTATGCGCAGGAATCGCCGATATGGGCGTCGCGGCTGTGGTGGCTGCTGCGCTACTTCGGCTTCGACGAGGTGCGCGTCCTCGACGGCGGCCTCACGGCTTGGCGCCGGGCGAGCCTCGAGCTCAGCTCGGCGCCGGTGAGCGTCGCGCCGGCCAGCTTCACGGCCAAGCCGCGACCGGAGCTGCTGGCGACCAAGAAGGATGTGATCGCCGTCCTCGGCGGCGAGCCGGCCTGCCTCGTCAATGCGCTCACACCGCAGGCTTTTATAGGATCGGGCCCGGGCGCGTACAGCAAGCCGGGCCGGATCCCTGGCTCGGTGAGCGTGCCGGCGCAGAGCCTCCTCGACACCGAGTCCTGGTGCTTTCGTCCGCGCGACGAATTGGCCGAAGCGCTCTCGGACCTGGTTGGGTCCGATCCTGCCGTGCCCGTGATCGCCTACTGCGGTGGCGGCATCTCGGCGACACTCGACGTCTTCGCCCTCTCGTTGCTAGGTCGCGACGACGTCCGCCTCTACGACGGCTCGCTCACCGAGTGGAGCGCGGACCCGCAACTTCCCCTGGAGGTCGGATGAGCCCCGCGCAACAGGCGGTCGTGTTCGACTGTGACGGGGTCCTCGTCGACAGCGAGAAGGCCTGGTTCGTAGGCATCGTGGACGTTTTCCAGCGCCGGGGCATCCACGAGCTCGTCACCGGTCCCGCCTCGAGCCTCTACGGCGCCTCGGTGGGCGACGTCGTGAACGTCCTCGAGCGCGAACTCGGCGAGCCGATCGACACCGAGGCGGTCACGAGGGAGGTCTACGACGCCATCCTCGCCGCCATCGACGCGGGCGTGGTGGCGATGGACGGGGCCATCGATCTGTTGGAGGCGATCCGCGGCTCACGCCCGCTCGCGGTGGCCTCGAACGGGTCACGTGAGACGGTCGCGGCGTCGATGCGCGCGGCGTCGATCCCGTGCGTGTTCGACGCCATCGTCGCAGTCGAGCCACCGCTGCGGCCGAAGCCCGCTCCGGATGTGTACCTGCGAGCCTGCGCGCTGCTCGGGGTGGACCCCTCGAAGGCCATCGCGGTCGAGGACTCGCTTCCCGGTGCGAGAGCCGCCCGCGCCGCCGGGATGACCGTCGTCGGGCTGGGGCCGGCCGAGGGGCTCGCGGCGACAGCGGACACGGTCGTGCCCAGCTTGCTGGACCCGGGCCTTCGCGGACTGCTCGGCCTCGGCGGGCCGTAGTCGCCGGCGCCTGGAGGCACCCGTACGCGGCTGTGGCTCTAGAGGTCCGCTTTTTCCACGAGGTTGCGGTAACGCGAGTTGATGTCCTCGAGGTCGTTCGGCTCGGCCACTGACCTGGCCGCGCTGCGGGCGATCATCTCGCCCTGGCGCACGAGGACACGGCGCTGGTCGACCGTGCTGGTCTCCTCCACGACCGAGCTGAGGGCGTCGAGCATGTGGATCATGACCACAGGCATGCCAGCCGAGGCCTGGCGGATCTTGTCGAAGGCGCGGTTGGCCATACGCGAGTACGACGGTGCGGGCTCTATGAGCCGAACGCGCCCGGAATGATCCCTGTAGACGCCCTCCCCTAGGGTCCGACCCGTGACCCGTCTCAGGCCCGCCGAGAGCCAGTCGATGCAGGTGAGGGCGGTGAAGGTGTCGTTTACCGCCGGGGACAGGGCGCGGATGGCGATCTCGACGAGCTGGTCGATGGCGAACACTGGATCTTGCATGAGGGTCCTGTGCGGCCCTGTCATGTGAGCCTTCTCGAGCGCCTGGGCGACTTGTTGCGCGGACCCGCGCGGCCAGACCGTGGCGAGGGGTCGCCCGGCGGCGATGAAGTGCCCGGGACGTTGCGCGAGGCGGATGACGGCATCGGTTCGCGTCGCGATCTCGACGAGCTGGGCGTAGCCCACGAACTGCAGGTAACCGCTCGATATCGCCGGGACGACGCCGCCGCGCTGGTTGAGCACCTCGAGTATCTCGGCCGGGGAGCTGCCGTAGCCGGCAGGTTCTGTCCCGCCCGCAGCGGGGGAGTCCGCGGGGAACTCGGCATCTATTTCGCGCGTCAGGTCGCGGGCAATACCGGCGACCACCTCCGGCAGTTGGACCGATTTTGCGACGTGGTGGATGAAGTAGATGAGGACGGCGATGTCGACCATCAGGAGCGCCTCGGCGACCAAGATCGACAGATGGGGCACAAAGTTCCCGTGGGTGCCCCTGATCGCGATCGCGCCGAGGGCGAGAGTCGAGTAAACGAAGGTGGCCACGAACACACCGAGGGTGACCTGGTTACCGATGTCGCGCACGAAGTTGCGCATCATTCGGGGGCCGAATTGCTGGGAGGCGAAGGTGACCGCCAGGATCGTGACCGAGAACACGACACCGACGACGGTGATCACCGCCGCCGCGATGGCGATGAGTATCTCGCGCCCGGCGTCGGCGCTCTCGGTCCGCATCCAGAACGGGAGGGTTATGTGGCCGTAGTAGGCCGCCCAGTCGATCTCGTAGGTCACCACGAACAGCAACCCGGCCACGACCACGAGGATGCTCGGCACCATCCACAGGGTCGTGCGGAGCGCTTCCCACCGCCAGCTGGCGAGTTTGCGGTGCCTCTCCCAGGCTTGCAGCTCGTCGAGCGGCGGGCGCGGGCCCTCTTGCGGCATGGGAGGCTGCGCTGCAGCTGGGGAGCGGGAGTCGGTCATCGGGATCAGTAAATCAGTTGCCGACCAGACTTCCCGGCGCACCCTTGACCACAAGCTTACTCAGCGCGGCCCTGCTCGGCTCCACGCAGCCGCCCCGTAGCGGGCCTTGGCACTGCGGAATCCGCCGCGACCCGGTGCCGTTGGCTAGATTCACCTTGTCCCGCGGGCTTTTGGCAGCCCTTGGACAGATGCTGGTTACACGAAGGGGGAACGATGACCGACACTACGACCGAGATCTTGTCGAACGGCGGTCCAATTGGCCACGGACCGGCCGTGGGCGCGCCGGCACGGCCCGTCATCCAGATCGTGCCTTTGAAGGGCCTGCCGATCGTGGCCGTCGTCCTGGCTTTTCTCGCGTGCTCGATCGGCTTTAACTGGCAGTGGGGTCTCGACTTCAACCACGTCGCAGGTGGAGCGCTGTGGACCGGCATCGACCTGTTCGTCGGGCTCGTCGTCGGTCCGATCCTGGGCCGGCTCTCGATCCCGGCTCGCGCGGAGTTCTCGGCCAGGTTCATGCCGAAGATGGTGCTCTTGATGCCGACGCTCGTCGCCATGACACTCGCCTCGGGGTTCCAGCTCGCGCTCGACCTCGGCAATTTGAAAGCGACGAGTCCCAATCACTCCTGGCTCGTCGCCTCGTTCATCGTCGTAGGGGTCATGGCCATCATCGCCCTCGGCCTCCTCGAGCCCGCCAACCTGGCCGTCCTTTTTGAGATGCGCAAGCCGCATCCGAACGGCGAGGTGATCGCGAAGCTGATGAAGCGCTTCATCTACACCGCCGGTATCACCGGGCTGATGCAGGTGGCGACGCTCATCATCATGACCAGGGTGGCGTCCCAATGAGCGCCGCGGGCACCTCGGGCGCGACGGCGACCGGTCGGCGCTTCCCGCCCGTGGCCGAGGTCGGCGCCGGCGCCTTGGCGCTGATCGTGATCGGGGGCGTCTACATGGCCTCGTACTCGCCGCGCCGGCCGCCACTGACTCTCCCGGTCATCCTTGCCGCCGCGAGCGCGGCCCTCGTCCTCGCGATGATTGTCATGCTGACCCGCACGAAGGACTTCGCCTGGGACAAGTTCTTCCTCGTGGGTCGATGGACCCTGCTCTCCTATGTGATCGCGGCAGGCCTGATCGAGTTTGCCTTCGTCAAGGACCACACCCAGGGCCACCCTCTCGTCGTGTTGACCGCGATGCTCGTGCTTTTCGCGCTGATCATCCCGACGATCATCAGTTTCACCGTCGCCCGTTACCAGTCTGGGCCGCCCGAGACGACCTGAGCCGGCCGGGCACCTCCCCGGGCGTGGGACGGCTCGCAGGCTCGTTGGCACGGGGCGGGCCGATGCTCCATGCTCGTGAGGTGGACAGCGAGCCGGCCGACGCAACGGCGCAAGTTCCGGCCGAAGCTGGTGGTCGCGCCGCCAGGCACATCTCGAGGCACCGGAGCGAGACCTACGTCGCCCGTCGGTCGCCGGCGGTCCTGCTCTCGTGGCTGAAGGTCCTCGCCCGGCGCGCCTACGAAGCGCGCTGGACCCTCCGGGTCATGTCGGTGACCGCGGCGGCGGCGGGAGCGACGTGGGCGCTCTGCATCCCGCTCGGCAACGTCCCCTCGGCCTTCGGGGCGGCGTCGGCCGTGTATGCGGCCCAGCTGACCGTCCGGACCTCCGTGCTCGACGGCGTGAAGCGGACGGTGCTCATGGGCCTGGGCATCTTCTTTGCCGTCGTGATCCTGAGAACCGTTGGGCTTTCGGCCCTGGCGGTGATCGCGCTCGTGTTCCTCTCCCTCGGCGCGGGCCAACTCCTGCGTCTCGGTCTGAGCGGCTCCCTGCAGATTCCGGGCACGGCCATCTTCATCCTCGCCCTTGGGCCGAGCCTTACCACCTCAGAGGTGCTCGACCGTGTCTGGGCGACGTTCATAGGCGCTGTCGTCGGAGCGATTGCCTCTTATCTCGCTTACCCGGGAGACCCCCGCGCGAGGGCGAGACGCGCCCTCGCCGATCTCTGCCGTGCCATCGCGGACCTGCTTTCGGAGATGAGCGCCGGCGTCAAGAGCACCCCGAGCGCGACTGAGACCGACCTTTGGCTCGCCCGCTCGCGGGGCCTAGAGGAGGATCTCGATCACGTGCGCCCTCTCGTCGACGAGGCGGTCGCGTTCTTGCGCGTGGACATCTTCGGCCGCAAGGCCGGCTCTTCGGAGCTCTCCGATGTGATGGCCGCTCTCACCCACTCGGTCGCCCAGGTGCGTGCCATCGCGCGCACCTTGTTTGATCACCGCCTCGAGGGGGCTCCGCGGCTTCCTGCCAGCCTCGCCGAGGTGCTGTCGCGGACGGGGCTCGCCTACCACGCCCGCGCCGAGGCGCTGCAGGGGGACGACCCCAATGTCGACGCCGCCCTCGATGCGGTGCGACAGGCGCGTCGCGAGTCGCTACGCAGCCTCCGCCGGGTGGACGAGACGGGTTCGTGGGTCGTCTCCGGCGCCATCCTCACCGAGGTGGACCGGATGGTCCAACAGCTCGAGGGCGACGCCCCGGCGCTCGGGGTCCAGCCCAAGCCGTCGCGCCGGCGCCGTAACAAGGGCTCCGGGCGCAGCTGAATCCGGCACCGGGAACCGGTTTTGCCTCACCGGTATCCTGTAGCCAGCTTCGTGCCCCGAGCGACGCAAAGCCGGGCCAGCCGGACCGAGATCGGGGGCTCAAGTGGGAGCCGAAGAACGATGAAGATGGAGTACAAAGTCAGGGAGTGGCACACGGGGTCGGTGCACGGGGGAGAGACCGGGGCCCTCGGGCTGGAGGCGATGCTGAACGAGCCGGAGCTATTCGGCTACAGGCTCCACACGGTGCTCGGCGGGATCGACCAGTCGCTGCTGATCTTCACCAAGGAGACGGCGGACTCCTAAGCCGGGTCGGCCGAGATCACCCCGCCGTTTGCGACGTGCTCGGTCCATCCTGAGCCGTCGAAGTAGCGCAACTCGTTGCGCCCCGTCGGGTCGGGCATCCAGGCCGTGAGCGCGCTCCCCACCTGCTGGGGCAAAGAGGTCGGCGCGAGCGCGGACGCGGACAGGAACCCAGGGCCGCTCAGGTAGTCGTCCATCTCGGCCGTCTCGCGCTGGCGGCCCGCCTGTAGGCGGGGCGACCAGGTCACGATTGACAGCAACGTGCCGAAGATCGCCACGAATACGAGCGACATCAGTGTCACGACGAACGCCACGAAGACGCTGACCCCGCCCCAGATAAGGGGGTGGATGTGCCATGGGCTGTTGCCCGTCCGGCGCTTGTATGCATTTGAGCGCGTGAAGGCAAGCATCCCGAAGACGAGGCCCAGGCTCACGTACAGGCTTGCCCGGACAAAGACCAGACCCGTCATTTGCACCCCACGAGTCTACGTCCGTGCCTCGCCCGAGGCGACGGCGAGCTCAGGAAGGTTCCGCTCGGGCGAAGTGGCGTCTCGGCTCAGATGGCGAAGGGGAACGAGCTCGTCGCCAAGGCGCAAGCTGTCTCCTCGATCACGTATCCCTCGTAGCCATCGATGGCCTCGATCATGGCGAGCCCGTCCGGCCCCGCCACGAGTAGCCCGGTCGCGAGAGCGTCCGCAAGCCATAGCTCGGGGCCTGCGACCGTGGCGGACTTGCAGCGTGTCTCCGCCCTGCCGGTGCGCGGGTCGATCATGTGGTCGCCTCGTTCATAGCAACCCGAGGTCGCGACCGCTCCGGGTGACTCGATCACACAGGCGACGCGGTCGATCGCCCACGGGTCGCGCACACCGATCCTCCACGGCTGGCCGGGCTCGGGGCTGCCGAACGTGGCGAGGTCGCCACCGGCGCTCACCATCGCCCCCCGCACGCCGGCCGCACGCAGCTCGGCGAGGGCGCGCCCGGCCGCCCAGCCCTTCACGAGGCCGGTCGGGTCGAGGCCGCCCGGCATGCACCAGGGGTCGAACCAACCCCCGGAGAGGTCGCGGGCGAGCTCACACAGCCCGAGCACCTCACCGATCTCGGCCGGGGCCTCGGCGAGGGAGATCGCTTCGCGCCGCAACAGGCTCATCGGGCTGTTGGGCTTCCAGGTACTGAACAGGGCGTCGGCCCGGTCGAGCCGCGCGGACGCCCTCGAGAGCGCCACCAGGGCCGCATCGGTCTCTGCCTCGCCGACGCGCACGTCGAAAGAGACCATCGTTCCCATGACTGCGTGCACCCGGCCCAGTGCTGGGCCACCGTCGGTGTCCGTGCCGGTCATGACCGCGCCCATCATTTGAAGCCGAGCTTGTCGAGCGCCGCCTGGAGCGACTGGACGTAGGCCTGGCTCGTGAAGGTCGCGCCCGAGACCCCGTTGATGTTGGCGCTCTGGGCCGCCAGCGCCTGGCTGTTGAGCTGGGGCTCCGCGTAGGAGTTCACCTGGTAGGAGCGAGCGTCGTAGGCAGTATCGACGACAGGCTGGATGTTCGTGATCCGGCTGCCGGTGACGGTGACCTCGAGCTCCAGCTCCCCGTAGCGGTACTGCACATCGGTGCCGACCGCGGTGTGGGTCCCGCTCGGGGTCGTCGTGGTCGAGGAGGTCGATGTCGACCTCGAGCCGGGGACGGTTGACGACGTCCCACCGCCGGCGCCTGGCGAAGAGGTCGTCGGGGTTGTGGTCGCGGCACTGGGCGAGGTAGTCGGGGTCGTCCCGCCGCTCGGGAGACCGGAGAGCAGGCTCGAGCCGGGTTGCTCGCTATGGAAGCCAAGGACGGCGGCCAGCCCGGCGGCCGTCGCGGCCAGCACGATCGGTGCGCGTCTCATCGCGCTCTCTCCCACTCGAAACGGGGGTTTGTTGTCATGGGCACGCTCAGAACGCGAACGACTCTTGGTGGACGCGGTCGCTTTTGACTCCGAGCCGCCGCGCTGATTTGGTGATCCGCTTGGCGAAGCTCTCAGGCCCGCATACATAAAGGTCTCGCTCGGCGATGTCTGGGGCGAGCTTGCCGAGCTGGCGCGACTCGAGGCGCACCTGGTGGCGGCTCCCGACGAGGACGTGGAGCAGGCCGCCGCGCGCCTTTACGAGAGGGGCGATCTCACCGTGGAAGATCACCTCTTGTGGAGTCGTCGCCCGCAGCACGACGACGACGTCCACCGAGGCGGGCAGATCCTCCAGCAAGGCGCGCATGGGCGTGACGCCGACCCCGGCAGCCACGAGCATGACCTTGTCACCGCGGCGGGCATGCGCGGTGACAGCACCGTAAGGGCCTTCGATCGCGACCCGGGTGCCTACAGGAACCCTTGCCAGGGAGTCGGAGAAGTCACCGAGCGCCTTGGCGGTGACCCGGATGTAGGGCGGGCGCGGCAGGGCGGAGATCGAGTACGGATGGGCCTGCCACCACATGTGCGGGCGGAGGAAGCGCCACTGCAGGAACTGCCCGCCCGCGACGGGGAGTCGCTCCAGATGGCGGCCCGCGCAGATGACAGAGACGACCCCGGGGCCCTCGTCTCGAACCTCGACGACCCGGAGCCTGTGATAGAGCGTCCGCCAGAGAGGAACGACGACCCGGTACACGAGGACGACGCCTGCGGTCGAGGCCCAGATCACGACCCAGAACACCCTGGCCAAGGGGTGCCCCACGAACGAGACGCCGTCGGCGAGCTGGTGCGAGAACCCAAGTGCGACCGCGAGGTAGGTGTAGAGGTGAACGGCCCACCAGGTCTCGTACTGCATCTTCGAACGGACGGCCCGGAACGAGGCGACGCCCGCCATGACCAACAAGCCAAAGGCGACCGTCGCCATGAGGACGTCCGGGTACGAGCTAAGAAGGATGCGCAGCTCGTGCCACGGACCGATCGACGACTGCTCGGCGTAGCCGATGGTGACGAGTACTGCGTGTGCCCCGAGCAGGACGATGGGCCACGGTCCAAGGCGACGATGCCACCTCACAAGACGGTCCTGGCCGAGGACGCCCTCGAGCCAGGGCAGTCTCGAGATCAAGAGCAGCATGACGAGGAGCAGGTAGCTGCCCGTCAGACCGCTGAGCTGCCCCGCTGCGGTTGCGAGCCCACCCGGGGCGACGAGCGCCCGACGGGTCTCGACCGTCAAGCCGAGCGCGATGGCGACACCGAACCCGATGGCTGCCAACGCGGTGATCGCGTTGGCAGCCCACTCGGGACGTCCCGGGCGGGGGTCGACGGGTCGGGAGGTCACCACCAGAGCCTCGCCGGAGTGTCTGGGGTCGGAGTCAATACAGCCTGGGAGCCAGCTGTGAACACGGCCCGTTGTCCCAGCCGGGTTAGGTTGTGCGCGAGATGTTCTCTTTCGGCGACGGTCTCACATTGGCGCTGGGACTGCTCGTGATCGTGCTGCTGGTCCTGGCCGGGGCGCTGTTGAACTTCGGGTCGCGCCGCGCCGCGCGTGTCCTCGCTGAGGTCGAGGTCCACGGCGGCCTCGTCGACAAGTTCGCGGGCGGTCTGCGCTGGCCTTTCCCGGGCGGCCTCGGCTCTTCGAGCATGCCCCCGGTCCTCGTCAGCCTCGAGCTTTATGCCTGGGGGCTGCGCATCGGTGCCCGCTGGCGCTTCCTGGGACTGTTCATGCCGTCCTGGTACGTGCGTTACGAGGAGATCATCCTCGCCGAGCACGCCCACAGGGCCATGCGCGCCTCCAAGCGCGGCTCCGAGGGCGTGCGCCTGCGGGCCCCTGCCGCCGGTGGGCCGATGATCTTTTGGACCTCGAACTGGAGCGGGCTGCTCGACCTGCTCGAGGCCCGGGGCGTCGCTGTCGTCCGCCGTTCGACCGCGACCGGATTCTGGTCGAACCAATGAGGGGATCCGCGCGGCCCCTGCGGCCGGCAGGGCATCAAAGGCCGTAGAAGACGCGCTCGACCACCTTGCGGCTCCGCCGCGTCACGCGGCGGTAGGACTCCCTCAGCTCGGTCGGTGTCGTCCCGAGGCTCCGTGCGAGGCGCGACAGCAGCTCGGGCTGATGCGGCATCGCGTCCGCGCCGGCGCCGACGACCCCGCCTGCGCCGGCGACGTAGTTGCCCACGAGGTGCCAGCGGTTCCTCGTCCGGGTGCAGAAGCGGTACGCCTCCTTCAGCGTCGCGGCGTCGACCGCCTCAAGCGCCCCTTCGCGCTCGAGGCGGCTCAGAGCCTCGCGGGTCGAGCTCGCCCTCGTGCCGGTGCGGAGCTGGAGGAGCTGCGTGGTCCACTCGACGTCGCTCAGCGAACCGCGCCCGAGCTTCAGGTGGAATTGTGGGTCTTCGCTGGGCGGGATCCGCTCACGCTCGACCCTTGCCTTCATCCTGCGGATCTCGCGCTCGGCGGCCTCGCCGAAGGGCGTCGTCCACACGGCCTGGTCGGCCAGGGCCACGAAGCGCTCGATGACGGAGTTGTCGCCTGCGACAGGTCGCGCCCGGAGCAGTGCCTGGCGCTCCCAGGTGGCGCCCCAGCGCCGGTGGTACTCCTCGAAGGCGTCAAGGCTGCGGGCGAGCGGTCCCCGGCGCCCCTCGGGACGCAGCGAGGCGTCGATGCGCACGATCCCCTCGGCGGGCGTCGACCCGTTGCAGAGCCGGATCAGTGCCGTCGCCGCCTGCTCGGCCGCCTCCGCGTCGGCCGGGCTCGAGCCCTCGTAGGCGACGAGCACGTCGAGGTCGCTTCCGTAGGCGATCTCGGCCCCTCCGAAGCTCCCCATTGCTATGACCGCCATCGGCACGCCGGGGGCCACCGCTTGAAGGCCAGCCGCGACCACCGCCGCTCCGAGATCCGCGAGGGCCCGGCCGGTCTCGCGCAGCCCCGCGAGGCCGAGTGTGTCGCGCGCCGCGATGCACACGGTCTCGATCTCGAAGAAGTGCCGGAGGGCGCCGGTCCGCCTCTCGGGCCCCTGGTCGGCTGCGATCATGGCCTTTGCGACGAGGTCGGCGGGATCGAGCCTGACGAGAGCGGACTTGTCGGCGAGCAGCTCGACGAAGTCGGGGTTGCGGGCGATGATCTCGCCGAGGCGGCGGCTCGTCCCGAGGAGGAGGCAGAGCCGCCGCGCCACCTCGGGCGACTCCCGGAACGCGGTCACGAGTAGGTCGCGCCGGTGCGGCCCACCGGCGAGGGTCCGCAGCCCGACGAGGCCCTGGTCGGGATCGGGCGACTCTGAGAGCCAGTCGAGCAGGAGCGGCAGCAGCTGCTGCATGAGACGCGACGAGCGGGTCAGGCCCCGCGTCAGCTCGCGCAGGGCCTGGCGGGTCCGTTCGGCGTCGACGAAACCGAAAGCGGCCAGGCGTTCCTCGGCGACATCTGGAGCAAAGCTGTGCTCGCCTCCGGCCTGCGGGCCGCGACCCGGGGGGCGCAGCGGTGCCGTGGTGTGGGCGAAAGCCTCGAGCAGGGGCCTGAAGAAGAGGCGCTCGTGGATGGCCCTGCCGGCTCCCTGGTGGCGGGCGAGCACGGTGTCGAAGCGCTCTGCGGGGGTCTCCTCGGGGCGGCCGCGGAAGCCGAGCACCCGCGCGAGGCAGTCCCGCGACTCGCGGTCGGCCGGCACGGTGTGGACCTGGGCCTCTTCGACAAGCTGGAGACGATGCTCGACCGTGCGCAAAAAGCAGTATGCGATGGCCAGGGCAGCCGCGTCCTCGGCGGCGACGTAGCCGGCATCGGCAAGCTCGGCGAGGGCCGGGAGCGTGGCCCGCAGGCGCAGGGCGGGGTCGCGTCCGCCGTGGACGATCTGTAGGAGCTGGACGGAGAACTCGATGTCCCTGATCCCGCCCCGGCCCCGCTTGAGCTCGCGGTGGTCGAGGCCGCGGCGGGCGACGATGGCCTCGGCCCTCGCCTTCAGCGTGCGCAGCTCGGCCAGCTCGTCGGCACCGAATCGCCGGGACCACAGGTGCTCCGACGCGGCCTGCTCGAACCTGGCGCCGGTTGCGGCGTCGCCGGCGGAATGGCGCGCCTTCAAGAGGGCCTGGAACTCCCAGGGCCTGGCCCAGCGCTCCCAGTAGGCCACATATGAGGCGATGGACCGGACGAGCACGCCCGAGCGGCCTTCGGGGCGGAGGTTGGTGTCGATGCGGTAGGCGCGAGAGGCGATTGCCACGAGCGAGCGCGCGAGGGAGGGATCGATCTCGGCGCCGTCAGCGGCCACGAGGAGGATGTCGACGTCGCTCGCGTAGTTGATCTCCTGCGCGCCGTGCTTGCCCATGGCGATCACGGCGAGGCCGTCGTTCGCCCCGGCGAGGGTCGTCGCGCCTGCTAGCACCCGGTCTGCGACATAGGAGAGCGACGCCGTCGCCTGCGCCAGGTCGTCCAGCCCGACGAGGTCGCGGGCGGCGACCTCGAGCATGGAGAGGTGCTTGCGGCGGACCAGGTCCTCGACGTCTGACGCCTTGGCGGGGTCGAAGGAGAACTGGGCAGGCTCCGTCGCCGAGACGAGCGAGAGCACGTCCAAGGCCGCGGGGTCGGTGACGATAATCCGCGACAACGAGTGGCTTGCAGCCGCGACCGCCGCGAACCTGGCCGCGAGGCCCGGGTCCGACGCGAGCCGTTCCGGCGCGCTCGGGAACGCCTCGAAGAGCTGGTCGGCGACCAGGCGCACTGTGTCGGGGGCGGCAGAGGAGCGGACGAGCTCCTCGGGCAGCTGTGGTGGTGGCATCGACGGGGAGTCCTCCGCACGCAGGCTACCGCCTGAGTCGGGTCGGGCCCTGGGGCGCCGGTAGGATTCGTCCCGTGACCAGCCTGCGCGTCGCCCTCTGCCAGTTGGACGTGACCGTAGGCGACCTCGAGGGCAACGCCGAGAAGGTCATCGCACAGCTCGTCCAGGCCGAGGCGTCGGGGGCGCACCTGGCCGTGTTCCCCGAGCTCGTACTTACGGGGTACCCGCCCGAGGACCTCTTGCTGGAGCCGGGCTTTGTCGAGGGCAACCTTCTTGCCCTCGAGAAGGTCGCGGCCGCCACACAGCGATGCACGGCGGTCGTGGGTTTCGCCGAGGAGGACGGCGACCTCTACAACGCTGCCGCCCTTTGCGCGGCGGGAGAAGTGCGTGCGGTCGTCCGCAAGCAATTGCTGCCCAACTACGGGGTTTTCGATGAGCGGCGCTACTTCACCCCGGGCGAGCAGCAGGACCGCCTCTTTTCCATTGCCGGCGTGCGCGTGGGAGTGACGATCTGCGAGGACGCCTGGAGCCCGTCGGGGCCCGTCGGCCGGCTGGGCGAGGGTGGCGCGGAGCTCATTGTGACCCTGAACGCCTCCCCGTACCGTGCCGGCATCCTCGCCCAACGTGAGCGGATGCTCGCTAGCCGGGCATCGGACGCGTCCTCGGCACTGTGCTACGTCAACCTCGTCGGTGGTCAGGACGAGCTCGTCTTCGACGGGGCATCCATGGTCTTCGACAACGAAGGCGAGCTCGTCGCGTCCGCCCCGCAGTTCCGCGAGGCCCTTGTCATCTGTGAGCTAGACATCGGCCCGGTGTTTCGAAAGCGACTCTTGGACCCGCGGGGCCACAAGGGCATCTCGGCGTTGCCACTGACGACAATCTCCGAGGCTCCAACCGAGGACGCGGCCCGTTCGGGCCCGGTGCCCCGCCCCGCCCTCGAGCCGCGCCTCGGACGTGTGGCCGAGGTCTACGAGGCGCTCGTGCTCGGGACGGCCGACTACATCGCCAAGAACGGGTTCACCGACGTTCTGGTCGGCCTCTCGGGCGGGGTGGACTCCTCGCTCGTGGCCACGATAGCCGCCGACGCGCTTGGCCCCGGGCGTGTCCACGGGGTCCTGATGCCGTCGCGTTTCTCGTCGGCGGGCTCGCTCGAGGACGCCGCCGCCCTCGCGGGCAACCTCGGCATCGACACGACCACGGTTCCGATCGAGGACGCCCACCGGGTTTTCCTAGAGATGCTCGAGCCGGTGTCAGCCACCGGGGACCCCGCGGCGGGCCTTGCCGGCGAGAACCTCCAGGCCCGCATCAGGGGCGTCATCTTGATGGCGATCTCAAACGAGCGCGGCTGGCTCGTTCTCACCACCGGCAACAAGAGCGAGATGGCCGTCGGCTACGCCACCTTGTACGGCGACATGGCGGGTGGCTACGCCGTGCTGAAGGACGTCCCGAAGACTCTCGTGTACGAGCTCTGCGAGCACCGCAACGCCCTGGCGGGGACCGATCTCGTCCCCCGCGCCGTCATCACCAAACCCCCTTCGGCCGAGCTGCGCCCCGACCAGCGCGACGATGAGAGCCTCCCACCCTACGACGTGCTGGACCCGATCCTTGAGGGCTACGTGGAGCGGGACCTCACGGTCTCGGACCTCGTCTCGGCCGGCTTCGACGCCGCCACAGTGCGCAGGGTCATCGACCTCGTGGACCACGCCGAGTACAAGCGGCGCCAGGCCCCGCCGGGCCCTCGGGTCACAAGCCGCGGCTTCGGCAAGGACCGGCGCATGCCGATCACGAACCGCTACCGGGCCTCGGCCGGCATGGCCGGCCCGCTCCAGGCCGGGCGCCAAGCCGGCCCGACCACCCCTTGAACCTCGTCGAATCCTCCCGCCAGCTCGGAGCGCTGCGCGCCGTCGAGCTTGAGTGCTTCCGGAGGCTGGGTGGGCGGGCGGCCCGGCTCGAACCTGCGAGCTGTGCCCGCTGGGCGGCATCGGCGAGCCTGGCGCATGCCTGGAGGGCGTCGCTCATCGAGGAACTGCTTCCCGTCTCGGCCGGGCTCCCCCCGCCCGAGGAGCTCACGGTTCTGCCCACCGGCACCCTTGGCGACGAGCTGGCCAGGGCCCTCCCCGAGATCGAGTCCGTCCCCGCCCCGGGCGTTGGCCGGCGCGACGATGGATGGCAGCTAGTGACCGAGCTCGCTGGCCGCCTCTACCCGCGCCTGGTCGAGGAGTACACCCGCCGCCTCGAAAAGTGCAGTCCGGCCGCGGACGGCGCAGTCGCCCGTACGATGCGAAGGGCTGTTGCCGATCTCGAGTCCGTGCGGGCGGACGGGGTTGCGCTCGTGAGCCCGCGGGGCCAGACCGATCGCACTGTTTGAGGCAGCCGCGCCCAGGTGGAAGGCCCTTTTGCAGTTTCCCGGGCGCCGCCGCGGAGGCCATGGCGACGCCGAAGGGAGCCCGAGGGCGGCCCTGGTCCCGATAGCACGAAGGTGAGGCGAGGGCAAGGACCCTGCGCTGGCAAGCTTGACTGCACCGTTACACTTACGTTCGAGTAATGAGGCAGCGCGGTTCGCTGACCGGCGCAATGTGGGGCAGCGAAGAAAGACGCGACGGCTCCCCGCCCACCGCGTCACAACTTCGGGCCAGCGCAGAGCTGTACCGGCCGAACCTACGGAGGCTTTGAGATCTTGGCGAAAGAGCGAGTTGAGCGCGACGAGGAAGACCTCGTCCGGCTGTACCTGACCGACATCGGCCAGTACCCCCTGCTCACCAAGGATGATGAGGTGCGACTCGCTCAGGCGATCGAGGCACGTTGGAGCGCCGAAGAAGAGCTGAGGGCCAAGTCGAAGGCCACGACGCCCACCCGTCGTCGCGAGCTGAACCGGCTCGTGCGCGAAGGTGAGACCGCCCAGCGCACCTTCGTCCAGTCCAACCTCCGCCTTGTCGTATCGATCGCGAAGAAGTACCAGGCGTCCGGTCTACCCCTGCTCGACCTGATCCAGGAGGGCAACCTCGGTCTCATGCACGCCGTCGAGAAGTTCGACTGGCGCAAGGGCTTCAAGTTCTCAACCTATGCCACCTGGTGGATCCGCCAGGCGATCACCCGCGGCATAGCCAACACCGGACGGACGATCCGCCTGCCCGTGCACGCCGGCGACACCCTCGCCAGGGTGCAAAAGGCGCAGGCCCGCCTCGAGCTCAAGCTCGGACGGCCCGCGACCCTGACCGAGCTCGGTGCCGAGGTCGAGCTGCCGGAGGACAAGCTGATAGAGGCACTCAGGTTCCGCGCCGAGCCGCTTTCGTTGTCGGAGCCGCTGCGCGAGGACGGCGACGCAGAGCTGGGCGATGTCGTGGAGGATCGGAGCGCCGAGTCACCCTTCGAAGTCGCCGCCACGGCGTTGCTGCCGCTCGAGATCAATCGGTTGCTCGCCCCCCTCGACGAGCGCGAGCGCGAGATCCTAAAGCTGCGCTTCGGCCTGGACCGGGGCGAGCCGCGGACCCTCGAAGAAGTCGGGGAGCACTTCAACCTCACCCGGGAGCGGATCCGCCAGATCGAGGCACGGGCGATGTCGAAGCTGCGTCACCCCTCCAGCGACACCGGCGCCCGCGACCTGCTGACCGTCTGAGACGGTCGATGCCGCCGCCGCGCGGCGGTATCGGGGCGAGCTTGTTCGCCAAGCCCCGGGGAGATGGGGAAATGGGTCGTCCGTCAGCGCATGGCTCGCTACGATCGCGCCATGATCAAGAAGCTCGTGATACTGGCATTGCTCGTCGCCCTGGGCGCGATCGCGGCGAAGCGCCTTCGCGGCGACTGACACAGGCCGCGCGCGGAGCTGCTAGCTGCCGCGCCTGTGCGAGCCCAGCCACCAGCCGGCGGCGGCGGCTCCGACCCCAAGGGCGAACGCGCCCGCCGACGCCGCGATGGCCGGACGCGGTGGGACCGCGCCGAGCCGGTCGCGGACCCTGCTCCAAAGGCTGACGGTCTGGCTGAAGTGCAGCACCTCGAATTCGTGCTCTCTCGCGTAGCGGTTGAGAACCCGGTCGGGGTTGACGGCGACCGGGTGGCCGACGGCTTCGAGCATCGGCAGGTCCGTATAGGAGTCGGTGTAGGCGTATGAGGCAGCGAGATCGATTCCGCGCTCGGCTGCGAGGGCGTCCATCGCCTCGGCCTTGAAGGGCCCGAAGGCGTAAAACTGCATCTTACCGGTGTAGCGCCCTTCTTCGTCGAGCCGGGCCCGGCTCGCGATGCACTCGTCGGCACCGAGGAACCTGGCGAGCGGGACCACGATCTCCTCTGGTGACGCCGAGACGATCACGACGAGACGGCCCTGCTCGCGGTGCGAGTCCATTAGGTCGGCGGCCTCGGCGAAGATGATCGGCTCGACGATCTCCTCGATCGCCTCTGCGACGATCTCGCGCACCCGGTCGCTGTGCCAGCCCTTGATTAGGCGCAGGACCGACTCCCGGATCCGGTTGAGCTTCTGCTCGCTCGCCCCGAGGTGGAGGTAGACGAGCTCGCCGTAGAGCGCCCTCAGCACTGTTCTTCGGTTGATAAGGCCGCCGTGATAAAAGGGTCGACCGAAAGCGACCATCGAGGCTTTCGCGATGACCGTTTTGTCGAGGTCGAAGAAGGCAGCCTCGAGCGTGCCGTAGGTGGCCGGGACGATCGGCTCGATTACCCGCGCGGCACCGCTAGGCGAGCCGCCAGGAGACGACTCGGTGGCCTCGGAACCGTGGCCCTGCCTGTCCTGCCCCGTCGTGTGGCGATGGCGCCCACGATTGCGGCTGCGGCGGCGCTTCGGCGCCGCCTCGGCCGCATCTCCGTTCGCCTCCGACGCCGGCTCGGCGCCCGCCCCGGACGGCTCCGGGGTCGGTTCTGCGGCTGGCGCGGCCTCCGGCTCCGCGGCGTCCTCGGTTGGTGCCCCCTCCGGAGCGTCGCTCACGGGCCCTGGAGAAGAAGCGTGCGAATCTCGTCGTCCTCGCACTGAGCGCTCACGAGCAACACGACTTCGTCTCCCACATCGAGCGGCGAGTCCGATCGCGGCACGACGACATGGCCCTCTCGCCCGAGGGCGACGACGGCGGCGCCGCGCGGAAGCACCACGGACCCGAACTCGGTCCCGATCACCGGTGAGGTCTCGTCCAGCGTCACTTCCATGAGCCGGGTGTGGCCGCCGTACAACTGCAGGAGGCGGACGAGCATTCCCACCGACACGGCTTCCTCGACGAGGCCGGCCAGCAGCTGGGGCGTCGACACGGCCACGTCCACGCCCCACATCTCGTTGAAGAGCCAGTGGTTCTTCGGGTGGTTCACCCTCGCCAGGACGCGGGGGAGGGCGAGTTCCTGCTTCGCGAGCTGAGACATGACGAGGTTGTCCTCGTCGTCGCCTGGGGTTGCCACGACGACGTCCATCTCGTCGAAATGGGCCGCCTTCAGGGCGGTCACCTCGCAGGCGTCCGCCGTGACGTAGCGGACGCCCTCGACTGGCGGCAGAATCGCGACGAGATCGGCGTTCGAGTCGAGCAGCTGCACGTCGTGCCCGTTCAGCGCCAGGTCCTCGGCGAGGAACCGGCCCACCTTGCCCGCACCTGCCACAGCGATTTTCATTACCTCACCTCCCCGTGCCTCGGCCCCGGCACGATCGACACCCCGGGGAACAACGCCTCGAGCTTGTTTTCGATCTCATAGGTGACGATGAGGCTGAGAACGTCGCCTTCCTGCGCGATCAGGTCCTCGACATCGAGCGCAGGCACGCCCGTTCTCGTGACGGCCACCACCCGCAGGCCCTCGCCGTGAAGCGCCGCGACGGGCAGGCGGTGGCCCGCCCAGTCCTTGGGCAGGGGTTGCTCGACGAGGTGAAGCCGGCCGGTCGAGTTGGACCACAAGGTGATGCAACGCTCGGGCAGCATCCGGCGCAGCACGTGGTCGATCGTCCAGGCGACAGTCGGCACCGTCGGTATGCCCAGGCGCTGGAATATCTCGGCGCGGCGCGGGTCGTAGATGCGGGCGACGACACTCGGGATCTCGTAGGTCTCCCTAGCGATGCGTGCACAGAGGATGTTGGAATTGTCGCCGCTCGTGACCGCGGCGAGGGCACCCGCGTCCTTGGCGCCGGCTTCGTCGAGGTGGTCACGGTCGAAGCCGTAGCCGACGATCTTCTGTCCCGGCCAGTCCGCAGGGAGACGGCGGAACGAGCGGGGGACCTTGTCGATGATGGCGACGGAGTGGCCTGTGTCGGTCAACTCGACGGCGAGTCCCGACCCGACCCTTCCGCACCCGATGACGACCACATGCATAGGACTATCGAACACGCTTGCACTCCCTCGCACAACTCACGGCGCCGTCTTGGCGACGCGAAAGGCTTCGCCTGAACGCCGGCCGTGGACCCCGAGTTGTCTCGCCCGTGGAAGCGCAGAAGACAAACTACGCTGGTCAGTTGTGCCAAACCTACCGGCGAGTCTGGCTAGTACGTAGTCGGGCAGGTGACTCCTCCAGATAAGACCGTCGAGCAGGTGTCCCCGCCAGGGTTCGGTCAGGGCAACGGTGCCTCGCCGGGCCAAGGTGACGATGCCCCTGAGCCGGTCGCCGACGGCGTCGTGCGCCGACCGGAGGCCGAGGAAGTCGTCATCCTCCCCGAGTCCCTCTCCTACCGTCTCAAAAAGGCGCTCCTAGGGCCTCCGCTCATCACCGAGCGCCTGTCCGTGGAGCGTCTTGGCAAGCCGACGGCACTCGGCGTGCTCTCCCCCGACTGCATCTCGTCCACCGCGTATGGGACCGAGGAGATCCTCTTCGTGCTCGTGAGGGCCGTCGGCGTTGCCGCCTTCAGCCTTCTCCTGCCGATCACCCTCGCCGTCATTGTCGTGCTCCTTTTCGTCACCTTGTCGTACCGAGAAGTCGTGATGGTCTACACGCGAGCCGGTGGCTCCTATGTCGTGGCCAGGGAGAACTTCGGCGTCAAGGTGGCCCAGATCGCAGCGGTCGCTCTGATCATCGACTACATAGTGACCGTCGCCGTGCAGGTGGCGGCGGGGACCGACGCCTTGACGTCAGCGTTCCCGGTGCTCGCGCACTATCCCGTTCCCTTGCTCATTTCCCTCGGCGTCGTCGCGCTCATGTGCTACGGCAACCTACGCGGCATACGCGAGGCGGGCCACACCTTCGCCATCCCGACTTACCTGTTTGTCACCGCTACCGGGTCCTTGATCATCATCGGCCTGATCCGCGCCGCTCTCGGCCAGCTGCACGCGCAGCCGATCCCCACTCACGCCGGCGTCGTGCCCCTCGGCACCCCCGGGAGCGGCCTTTTGTACGGGGCCGGGATAATCATCGTGCTGAGGGCCTTCGCCAACGGAGGTTCCTCCTTGACGGGCCTCGAGGCGATCTCGAACGGGGTCTCGACCTTCCGCCCGCCCGAGGGCCCCAACGCGCGCCGGGTGCTCGTCATCATGGCGATAATCCTCGGCTCGCTCGTCTCTGGAGTCTCCCTCCTCGCCCACATCACCCACGCCGTCCCTTACACAAATGGCAGCCCGACGGTCCTCTCACAGGAGGCGAAGTACGTCTTCGGATCGGCGTGGTTCGGGAAGTTCGGTTTCTACTTCGTGCAGGCCGCCACGATGCTCATCTTGTGGACGGGCGGCAACACGAGCTTCAACGGGTTCCCGAACCTGGCGAGCTTCGTCGCGGAGGACTCCTTCTTGCCTCGCCAGCTCACTCGTCGCGGCCACCGGCTTGTGTTCTCGAACGGAATCATCCTGCTCACCGTCGCCGCCGCGGCGCTCCTTGTCGTGACCGATGCCCAGGTCGACGTCCTCGTCGGCGTGTATGCCGTCGGGGTGTTCACCGGCTTTACCTTTGCGGGCTTCGGCATGTCCAAGCACCACCTCCGTCTTAGGGAGCCGGGATGGAGGCACAAGCTCGCCATCAACGGCTTCGCCGGGATCTTGTCGCTCAGTGTCGTGCTCATCTTCGTGATCGTGAAGTTCCGCGAGGGTGTCTGGATCGTCGTCGTGCTCTTCCTCATCCTCGTCCCCACCCTGATCAGGCTCCACAAGCAGTACGAGGTGGAGCGCAGGGAGCTCGAGGAGAACGTCTCCAACGCCGCCGTCGCGCCGATACTGCGCCGTCACGTCGTCCTCGTGTTCGTCGACCGCCTCGACCTCGCCACCGCCCGTGCGCTTCAGTACGCCCGCACGCTCAATCCGGACGAGCTTCGCGCCGTGCATTTCGTTCTCGACAGTGCGCACGCGACCCAGCTCGAGAACCAGTGGACCGAGCTCGGGCTCTCGCGCTTCCCCCTCGACCTCGTCGAGTGCCCGGACCGGCGCCTCACGAGGGCCTCGATGGAGCTCATAGCGGAAGTGGCCGCCGACGGCCAGACAGAGGTCAGCGTGCTGCTTCCGCACCGAGTCTTCGAGGGGGTCTGGCAGCGGGTGCTGCACGACCACACCGCGGATCACATCGCGGCTTTCGTCGACCAGCTGCCGAACGTGAACGCGACGATCGTGCCGTTCCAGCTAGGCAAGCGGCGCAAGATCCTCGTTCCCTGGAAGGCGGGAGGCGAGCACGGTTCCCACGCCATGCACGACGCCGAATACGGCACGATCAAGTCCAGCCGGGGGGCGCGCGAAGCGGGGGCGAAGACCGCCGCGGAACGTGCCGCCGGCTTCCAGAGCCCGTCCACGACGGGCCTGTCCGCCGGCACGGTCCCGATCGGCAACGTGCGCCCGCGCCAGCCTGCGCGTGTCGCGGGCCGCATCAAGACCGTGCGCGTCCAGCCCCGAGCAGGCGTGTCGTCGCTCGAGTGCACGATCGCGGACGGGACCGGCCAGCTCATGGCCGTGTTCCAGGGCCGCCGGCGCGTGGCCGGGGTCGAGCCGGGGGCCCGTATCGTCGTCGAGGGAATGGTCGCCGCCCGGGGCCGCTACGTCGTGATGGTCAACCCGCTCTATTGGATCATCCCCGCCGCCGCGCCGGCCGAGTCTCCGGCCCCGAAGGGCCACGGCCACCACGGAGCCGGTCCGGGCCATGACTGAAGTCGCGCGGCGGCCGGCGCCGCGCGGGTTGCGGCGCAGGTGGTGGGCCTGGTAGGCAGCAGGTGACGGCGATCGGGTGGGCAACGTCGCGGGCCAATTAATTGGCCGCGTAATTGCCAGCGAGATTCCTTGCAGTTTGAATCTGGCCGCCACCTACCGTAACGTGCGACCCGACTTGACCAAAGGAGTAAGTAGTGCCTCATCTCCTCGCGGCTGACGGTGGCTACCAGGCGTTCGTGCTCGGCGGGGCGGAGCGAGTCTGGCTCGTGTTCGCGCTCGCCACCGGCCTAGTGGCGATCGGAACCGCTCTTTACCTGATGCGCGGCGTGTTGGCGGCCGACACCGGCACCGACTCGATGCGCGAGATCGCGGCCGCGATCCAAGAGGGCGCGAGCGCCTTTTTGCGACGCCAGTTCAAGACCATCGCCGTCATCGTCGTCCCGCTGTTCGTGCTGGTGTTCTTCACCGCCACCAAGGTCGTGCGGCCCGACGGGACCGTGGCGCTTAGCTTCGTGCAGTCCGGCCTCGCCCGCGCCGTCGCGTTCTTGTGCGGTGCTGCATTCTCGGGCCTGACGGGCTTCATCGGCATGAGCCTGTCGGTGCGCGGCAACGTCCGCACCGCGGCGGCCGCCCGCGAGGGCAAGCTTCCGCCCGCTTTGAAAGTGGCCTTCCGCACGGGTGGGATCACGGGCCTGCTCTGTGTCGGCCTCGGCCTCATCGGTGCGACGACGATCGTGTTCATCTTCCAGAACTCCGCCACGGCCGTGCTCGTGGGATTCGGGTTCGGCGCCTCTCTCATCGCCTTGTTCATGCGTGTCGGAGGCGGCATCTTCACAAAGGCGGCGGACGTCGGCGCTGACCTCGTCGGCAAGGTAGAGGCGGGGATCCCCGAGGACGACCCCCGCAACGCCGCCACCATCGCCGACAACGTCGGTGACAATGTCGGCGACTGCGCCGGAATGGCGGCCGACCTTTTTGAGTCCTACGAGATCACGATCATCGCCTCTTTGATCCTCGGCTACTCCGCCTTCAACTCACTCCACCTGCCACCCGCGCGCGGGCTTCTCTACCCGCTCATAGTCGCCGGGATAGGCATCCTCACCTCCGCCTTCGGGATCTTGATCGTGAAGGCCCGCCCGCACGACAAGTCCGCCATGGCTCCCATCAACAGGGGCTTTCGGGCCGGTGCCTTTCTCACCCTCGTCGGGGCGTTTTTCGTTGCGCAGTTCTATGTTCACGACCTGAAGGTCTTCTGGGCGGTCCTGTTCGGCGTCGTGCTGGCGAATGTCGCCAGCCTCGTCGCCGAGCATTTCACCTCGACAGAGCAGGGCCCAGTGCAAGAGATCGCCGAAGCAACCCGCACCGGCCCGGCGACGACGGTACTGGCCGGGATCTCGATCGGCCTCGAGTCGAGCGTGTGGGCGATCATCGCCATTGTCGTGGCGATCGCAGCCGCCGTTGCCCTCGGCGGAGGCAAGCTGACGGTCTCGCTCTACTTGGTGGCCCTCGTCGGCATCGGCATGCTGTCTACGACGGGGATGATCATCTCGGAGGATTCCTTCGGCCCAGTGTCCGACAACGCCGCCGGAATCGCGGAGATGTCGGGCGAGTTCACGGGCGAGGCCGAGCGTGTCATGGTCAGCCTCGACGCCGTCGGCAACACCACCAAGGCGATCACCAAGGGGGTCGCGATCGGCTCGGCGGTCATCGCCGCGGTCGCCCTGTTCTCCTCGTTCATCGAGACCATCGGCAACCAGCTGCCCCAGCTCAAGCACGTCACGGGCGACGCCTTGTTCCACAACCCCCTCACCCAGATCAACGTCGCCGTCCCGACGACGTTCATCGGGCTGTTGATCGGCGGCTCGATCGCCTTTTTGTTCTCCTCGCTGGCGATCCGCGCCGTCGGCCGCTCGGCGGGGACCGTCGTCCAGGAGGTGCGCCGCCAGTTCCGCGAGCACCCCGGGATCATGGACTACTCCGAGAAGCCGGAGTACGCCAACGTCATCTCCATCTGCACCGCGGCGGCCCAGCGTGAGCTCGCCACGCCGGCCCTTTTGGCGGTGCTGTCTCCGGTCATCGTCGGCTTCGGGATCAATTACATAGCCCTCGGAGCCTTCTTGACCGGGACTATCCTCACCGGCCAGCTGATGGCGAACTTCCTCTCGAACTCCGGCGGCGCCTGGGACAACGCCAAGAAGTTCATCGAGGACGGCAACCTCGGCGGGAAGGGGTCAGACGCGCACAAGGCCGCCGTCATCGGCGACACCGTCGGTGACCCATTCAAGGACACCGCAGGACCGGCGCTGAACCCGCTCATCAAGGTGATGAACCTCGTGTCCCTGCTCATCTTGCCGGCGGTGATCACCCTCAGGCACAACGACACCGCTCACTATGCCATCGCGGGCGTCGCCCTTTTGATCCTGCTCGCCTCGATCACCTTCTCGAAGCGCACCAAGGGCACTCTCGAAGTTGCGCCCGTTGGGCTGGATGCCGCGCTCGCAGGCGGGGGGCCGGCGGCCGCGGCAACGGCCAGCACAGACGATGCCGCTGTTGGCTCCTAATCTCTTGCGGTCCGGCCATTTCGAGGCCGGCTGCCCCGAACGGGACGAGCGCCCATGCCCAAGCCACTAGTTATCGTCGAGTCGCCGGCGAAGGCCAAGACCATCGCCGGCTATCTTGGCGCTGACTACGTCGTCGAGTCGTCGATCGGACACATCCGCGACCTGCCGCGGTCGGCCGCCGATGTGCCCGCCGCCTTCAAGTCCGAGCCCTGGGCCCGCCTCGGGGTCGACGTGGACAACGACTTCAAGCCGCTTTACGTCGTGTCGCGGGAAAAGCGCGAGCAGGTCGCAAAGCTCCGCCGCCTGGTCGCCGCCGCGAGCGAGGTCTATCTCGCCACAGACGAGGACCGCGAGGGCGAGTCCATCGCCTGGCATCTGGCCGAGGTGCTGTCGCCCCGCGTCCCGGTCATGCGCATGGTCTTCCACGAGATAACCCCTGCCGCCATCCGCGCCGCCATCGAGCACCCCCGCGAACTCGACCGCCGCCTCGTCGACGCCCAGGAGGCCAGGCGTATCCTGGACCGCCTCTACGGCTACGAGGTCTCGCCAGTGCTTTGGCGCAAGGTCGCGAAGGGCCTGTCGGCCGGCCGGGTGCAGAGCGTTGCCACCCGGATCGTCGTCGAGCGCGAGCGTGAGCGGATGCGTTTCCGCTCGGCCAGCTGGTGCAGCGTAGAGGGGAGTTTCATCGCCGAGTCCCAGCCTTTCGCGGCGCGACTCGTCGAGATCGGTGGCCGCCAGGTGGCAACGGGCGATGACTTCGCCCCGACCGGGGAGCTGAGCGCCCCGGGCTCGGTCGTCTTGTTGGACGAGAGCGCGGCAAGCGGTCTCGTCGCCAGCCTCGACGGCGCCGAATTCGCCGTCTCCAGTCTCGAGGAGCGCCCTTACAGGCGGTCGCCGGCGGCCCCTTTCATCACCTCCACGCTCCAGCAAGAGGCGGCGCGAAAGCTGCGCTTCGCGGCACAGCGGACGATGACTGTCGCCCAGCACCTCTACGAGCGGGGCTACATCACCTACATGAGGACCGACTCGACGACGCTCTCAGACACCGCCGTGCGCGCCGCACGGGACCAGGCCAAGGCGCTCTACGGCGACTCCTCGGTGCCACGCTCGCCCCGGGTTTACCGCAGCCGCGTGAAGAACGCCCAGGAGGCCCACGAGGCGATCAGGCCCGCCGGAGACAGCTTCCGTAGGCCCTCGCAGCTCGCGGGCGAGCTCCGGGGCGAGGAGATGCGGCTCTACGAGCTCGTCTGGCAGCGGACCGTCGCATCCCAGATGAACGACGCCACCGGAACGAGCGCCCGGGCGCGCATCGAGGCGCGCACGCTGGCGGAGTGCTCGGTCGCCACGGCCGGGACCACGACGGCGTTCGTGGCGACGGGGACCGTCATAACGAGCCCCGGCTTCCTCGCCGTCTATCGCGAGGACGAGGACGACAACGACACTGAGCGCCGTAACGACCAGGACGTCCGCCTGCCCCCGCTCGTGGTCGGCGGACAGGTCGACTGCGAGGCACTCGATGTCGAGGACCACGCCACCAAGGCCCCTGCCCGCTATACCGAGGCCGCGCTAGTCCGTCGCCTCGAAGAGCTCGGCGTGGGCCGGCCCTCGACTTACGCCAGCATCATCGGGACCATCCAGGACCGTGGCTACGTCTGGAAAAAGGGCACCGCGCTCATCCCGTCGTTCACCGCATTCGCCGTCGTCGGCCTGCTCGAGGACTACTTCGCCAACCTCGTCGACTACGGCTTCACGGCCTCGATGGAAGACGACCTCGACGAGATCGCCGAGGGCAGGGAGGAACAGGTCCCCTGGCTCGAGCGCTTCTACTTCGGCGAGGTCTCAAAGGGCGACGTCCGGCCCGTGCGTGCCCCCGGCCGCTCCCTCGCGGTCGACGGCACCCACGGGCTCAAAGAGGCCGTCTTGTTGCACCTCGGCGAGATCGACGCCCGCGAGGTGAACTCGATCCCGCTCGGGACCGACGCTTACGGGCGCGAGATCGTCGTCCGCGTCGGCAAGTTCGGCCCGTACCTGCAGCGAGGCGAGGACCGTGCCTCGGTGCCCGACGACCTCGCTCCGGACGAGGTCACCATCGAGAAGGCGGCGGAGCTGCTCGAGAACCCGTCCTCTGACCGGGTCCTCGGCCACGACCCGGAGACGAGCAAGCCCGTGCTGATGCGCGCGGGCCGTTACGGTCCCTATGTGCAGCTCGGCGATGCCACCGAGGAGGCCGGCAAGCCGCGCACGGCGTCGCTGTTAAAGACGATGGACATGGCAGAGGTCACCTTGGACGAGGCTCTGCGCCTGTTGCAGCTACCCCGAAGCGTCGGTGCCGATCCCGAGACCGGCGAGGAGATCGTCGCCGCCAACGGCCGGTTCGGCCCATTTTTGAAGAAGGGCAACCAGACGCGCAGTCTCGAGTCGGAGGACCAGCTCTTCACGGTCACTATCGACGAGGCGCTCGGGCTGTTCGCGGCCCCCAAGCAGCGCCGCTACGGCACGACGGCGGCTCCGCTTCGAGAGCTCGGGGCCGATCCCGAGTCGGGATCGCCGATCGTGCTGCGCTCCGGGCGTTTCGGGCCCTATGTCACAGACGGGACCACGAACGCCTCCTTGCGCCGGGGCGACGAACCCGAGACGCTAACGGCAGAGCGCGCTGCCGAGTTGATCGCGGACCGTCGTGCCGCCGGCCCGTCCAAGCGGGCAGGGGCGCGCAAGTCGGCCAGTGCCAAGAGGGCCGGTGTTCGCAAGTCAACGGCCAAGAAAGCGCCGGCCACGAAGAGGGCTGCCGGGGCGAAGGCTGTGGGCACGAAGAAGACCGCGGCCAAGAAGCCAGGCACTAAGAAGGCGTCCGGAGCGAAAAAGACACCGACGCGTGCCGGCGCGGTGAAGAAGACCGCCATACGCCGGGCCCCAGGCGCGGCGCTCCGTACGGCGAGCTCGGCCACCGACTCCTCCGAGGAGTGGTAAATCACTCGCCTCTCCTGGTGAGCCGTGCCAAGCTCTGGCGGCCGGTCTGCCAGTACGGGCCAGGCAGGCCGAGGCGCAACAACCCAGGGGGAGGATTCACAAGTGGCCAAGAAATTCGCGGCTGAGCTCGTCGGCACCTTCATCCTCGTCTTCTTCGCTGTCGGCAGCGCCGTCGGCGGGTACAACGTCATCGGCCCCGCCGGGGTGGCCTTTGCCTTCGGCCTGGTGCTGCTCGCTCTCGTCTATGCCATTGGTCCGGTGTCGGGCTGCCATGTCAACCCGGCAGTAACGCTCGGCGCGCTCATAGCGAGGCGCATCCCGGTGAGCGAGGCGGTGGGCTACTGGGTGGCGCAGTTCGTCGGCGGCATCGCCGGCGGTGCTCTGTTGAAACTGATGACCTCGAGCTTCGGCAAGGTCGTCGACCAGACCGGGGGCCTCGGGACCGACTCGTACGGCAAGCACATCAGCGAAGGTGGCGCTTTCGTCCTCGAGATCGTCTTGACCTTCCTTCTCGTGTTCGTGGTGCTCATGGTCACCGAGAAGGCAGCCGCCGTGGGCTTTGCCGGCCTCGCTATCGGCCTGTCGCTGACCGTGATCCACCTCGTCGGGATCCCCCTCGACGGAACATCGGTCAACCCGGCCCGTGCTCTCGGCCCGGCGCTGTTCGAGGGCGGGAGGCAGCTGGGCCAGGTCTGGCTGTTCATCCTCGCCCCGCTCGTGGGCGGCGTGCTGGCGGCCGGAGCGAACATCTTGCTGCGTAGCGAGTCCAAGGCCTTGGAGCCGGAGCTCAAGGCCGAAGCCTGACAAGGGCGATCTTCCCAGAGCCGTCCGGATCAGATCCTCCCCGCAAGAGGAGGTCGGTTCGATCTCTGCGTGCT
>JBEKMZ010000029.1:0-35239 GCA_049523315.1 Acidimicrobiales bacterium
GTCCCGGGACCCACCTGATCGACCTCTACCCGATGCTGTACTCGCTGTCGCCCTCGTTCGCGGACACTCCCTATGGAATGGTGCCTGTCCTCACCTACGCAAACGACGAGCCCGGCCTCGCCCTCGGCTACCACCTGCCGTCGCTGAGGTTCGCGATCACCGTCGTCAGCTAGATCTGGCTTCAAGCTCAACGTCAAGGCCTCGCCGCTTTCGCGAGCGGCGAGGCCTTGACGCGAGCGAGGCGTGCGACGGGCGCAGGAAGCCACCAGTTCCATCGCCCGAGGATGGCCATGAGGCTCGGCATGAGCAGGCCGCGTACGAGCGTCGCATCGATGAGGACCCCGAGGGCGAGCCCGGCACCGAGCTCTTGCAGTCCCGCCACGCGCCCGATCACGAGGCCCGAGAGAGCCCCGACCATTATCAAAGCGGCGGCGCTCACGACCCTGCCCGTGTGGGTGAGCCCATCGGTGACCGCGCGGCGGTTGTCGCCGCAGTTGTCCCATGACTCGCGCATGCGCGTGACGAAGAAGACCTCGTAGTCCATCGACAGGCCGAAAAGCATCGCGAAGAGAAAGACGGGGACCCATCCCTCGATCTGTGAGACGCGATACAGCCCTAGGGCATCCGCCCCGACACCGAAACGGAACAGGACGACGAGCAGGCCGTAGGTGGCCGCGACCGAGACGCCGTCGAGGACCACGGCCATGAGCGGTAACAACAACGAGCGAAAGGCGCGCACCATCACGAGATAGGCGAGGGCTAACACGAGCAGGACGATCCAGGGGAAAGATCCGTAGACGCGCTGGAGGAAATCGACGCCCTGGGCGGGGGCGCCGCCCACATAGACGCGAAGCTCGGGGGGGAACCGGGCGGCCGGGATGAACTGGTCGGTCAGTCGGCGCACGAGCCGCTGGGTGGCCGCCTCACCGAAGTCGTGGCGCCCGACGACGAACACGCGGCCGTAGCGGCCGGACGGGTCGACATAAGGAGACCTCGTGCCGATCGCGACGACGAAGACCTCGGGATCGTTGAGGAGCTCGCGTGCGAGGCGCAGGGTCGCGGCCGAAACGGCGGTCGAACGCGCCGCGCCCCGCTTGCCCGCGTCGTAGACGACCTCGATGGGGGTTATTACCCCAGGCCCGACGCGGTCACGCAGCAGTGCCAGGGCACGGGCCGATTGGATGTTGCCGGGGATGGCCGTGACCGAGCCCGGCGTGACCTGGAGCCAGGCAGCGGGCACGGCGAGCGCGGCGAGGACGGCGAGCGAGCCGGCCAGGACGACGAGAGGCCGCCGCATGACGACCTCGGCGAGCCGGGCCCACAGCCCGTGCCCCCCCACGGCCCCGGACCTCGGACGGCTGAGGCGAACGCTTCTCACGCCGCCCCGGCCGAGCACCGAGAGCAGTGCCGGTTGCAAGCTGAGAGCGGCGACGATCGAGACAGCTGGGACGACGAGGCCCGCGAAACCGAGTGAGCGGACAAACGGGACCGGGATGATGAGCAGGACCGACAGGCCGATCGCGACGGCGACGCCGGAGAGCAGCACCGTCCGGCCGGCTGTCGCCATGGTGGCCACGATGGCGTCGTCCACTGTCCGCTCCGTGTCCGTCAGCTCCTCACGGAAGCGGTGCACGACGAGGAGCGAGTAGTCGACCGCGAGCCCGAGACCGATGAGCTCGACGAGGTTCGGGACGTAGAGCACCATCAAGAACTCGTGCGCGAGAAGGTAGACGAAGCTGAGGGCGGCGAAAGTCGTGCAGGCAGCGACCGCCAGGGGCATCAGCACCGCCACGCAGACACCGAGCACGACAGCGAGCAGGACCAGGGCGGCCACAATCGCGATTAGCTCGCCCCTGCGAAGGTCGGCCTGCAGGATGGGCGTGATGTCGTGCTGGAGCGCCGGCGCCCCGGTCACATAGGACGGGGGGAGCCCCGCGTGGCCAAGGGCGGCGCGCAGCCTGGTCGTCTGCAAAGCGGCCTGTTGCAAGTCGAGCGGGGTGCTGATCTCGCCGTAGACGATCCCGGCTACGGGGCGAAGCGACATGGCCCGGCCATCGGGCAGCGCGCGTACCGCGGCCACGAGGCGCCGGTTCAAGTTTCGAAGCGCCGCGGCCGAGGGGTTCGCGACCCGGAAGACCACCGTGAAGCTGCCCTCGATGTTGTCGCCGAAGTGCTGGGTCAAGATCGTGTCCGCTTGCTCGGAGCTCGTACCCGGCACCGCGAGCGAGGTCGACAACAGGCCCGGTAGGCGCCCGGCGCACAACACGCCGAGGATCACGAGCGTCAGCCAGCAGGCGATGACCACGACGCGCCGGCGGATGACCACGCGGGTCCAGCGCTCGAGCATCGTGGCCCCAGAGCCTACCGATGCCCGAGCACCGGGTTCGTCTCAGGCCAAGTAGGCCTTGAGGCGCGACAGCCCCTCGACGATCTGGGACATGTCGATTGCCGAATAGGCAAGGCGCAGGTAGTGCTCGCTCTCGCCCGGAAGCGGCCGGCCGAAGTGGACGCGAGAGCACACCGAGACACCTGTGTTGTAAAGGACCGCGCGCCGGAAGTCCTCGATGTTGGTGAAGCCCTTCAGGGCCATCGCGCCCGTGACGTTCGGGAACAAATAGAAGGTGGCATTCGGCGTGTAGCAACGGATGCCAGGGCTCTGGTTCAACAGCTCGATCGCGGCGTCCCGCCGCTCTTTGAGCACCGAAAGGATGTGGCGAGGCCCGGATTGGTCACCGAGGAGGCCCTCTACGGCACCGTGCTGGATAAAGTGGTTAGGGCAGGACTCGTCGTTGATGTTCAGCCTCGCGATGACGTCTATGACCTTGCGCGGGCCGATCGCGGCGCCGAGGCGCCAGCCGGTCATGGCGAATCTCTTCGAGAATGTGTAGAGGATGACACTGCGCTCGGCCATGCCTGGCAGCGAGGCCAACGAGGAGCTCACGCCCGAGTAGCGGATGTCGAAATAGGCCTCGTCGCAAAGGACCGTCAGGTCGTGTCGCAGGGCGAGCTCGGCGAGCCGTGACAGCTCTTCGGCCGAGCACTCGGCGCCGAGCGGGTTCTGAAGGTCGTTCAACACCAGCAGCCGCGTGCGGGGCGTGATCGAAGCCTCGAGGGCGTCCATGTCGATCAGGAAGCCGTCGGTGCCCTCGAGATACCCGTACGGCACCGCGACGCCGCCGTGGAATTCGATCTGGGACTCGTAGATGGGGTAGCCGGGATTCGGGTACAGGACTTCGTCACCGGGGTTCATGAGGGCGAGGATGAACTTGCCGATGACCGGCTTGCCTCCCGGCTGCACCGCGACGTTCTCGGCCCGGTACACGGTCGCGTGCGAGGCGTTCAGGTCGTCCGCTAGCGCGGTGCGCAGCTCGGGTATGCCGGCGTTGGGGCAATAACCGGTCTTTCCGTCCCTGATCGCCTTGAACGATGCCTCGACGATGTTGCTCGGGGTGGCGATGTTCAAGTCACCGAGGTGGAACGGGTAGACCGTGTTGCCCTCGGCCGCGAATGCCGCCGCCTCTGCGGACACTGCGAACGCGGTCTCAGATCCCAGGCGGACGACGCGGTCGGCGATCTTCGGCCCGGCCCCGTTGGCCGGGCCATCGCTGCCCCCGAGGAGCTGTGGGGCGGTCGTTGTCGGCGCGAATGGCGCCTGTTCAAGATCCATCATTCCTCCGTCTTCCGGCTCACGCGCCAGCCCGTCTCGCCCACCAGTGCCGCACGGGCCTGGTGGCTAGCGCGACATGCCGACCGATCACAGCCGGGCACGGGTCGAAGACAGGAGCGTTTCTAAGCTCAAATTTACCTTCGTGACCAGCGCGTCGTCCAAAGATACCGCCACGGGGCATTGTCCACCTGGTCAGCAGCCATGTGGTCACAAGAGCCAGCCAATTGGCGGGCCCTGCCAAGCGAGGCTTGCAGCGGGAAAGTGATACGAATAAACCGCGCGACGCGCCCCATTCGCGAGATACTCATAGGCGGTGCACGGCCCCATGCTTCCCTCGCAAGGCAACGGGGGTCGTGCACCATCTATCGCTGGGTGCAGCGGTGACCTTGGATATCGGAGGCATCCAGTTGCCGCCATTTAGGCAAAAGCGGCTGTCTTGTCCTCTTTCGCCCATGGGCGCGCGTCGGCTCGGATAAGCCTCACCGACCAGCCGGCGTCGCGGGGGAAGGGCCGGTGCGAAGTTGCGCCGCCGGCTGCGTGAACGGCCATCGAGAGCACGCCCCAAGCCTTGCTCGTAGCCCTGTCCTGGTCTCCCGCCTCGACGACGACGACGAAGGACGCCTCGGCGCTGACAGGGTCAAGCTCGACCGCAGTTTTGGACACCCAGCGATGCTCGAGCTCCCGCAAGGTCTCCTCGACGTGGGCCCTCAAGTTCCCAGCCGCGTTCGCGGCCGTCACCTGATCTGTGCTCTTGAGCTCGATCCCGAGGACACATCTGACCGCGTATTCCATTCACCCCACCTTTGCCTTCAGCGATTTGTATCGGCAGGACAACCTGAATGCTGAAGTGCGAGCGAGGCCGAAATGCCCTCGCGGGCGTCACGACTCGGGTGAAACCTGCTCCCGCAGTCGGTCGAGCGCTGTGTCGGCCCGGTGCTGGACAGTTCTCTCGACGAAAGGCGCGACCAGGGCGCCTGTGATGCCACCCGGCTCTTCGTAGGAAACGGCAAGGTCGACCGTCGTCGCTTCCTGACCCGGCAAGAGCTCGAAGGTGAGGCTCTGGCCGTCATCTCCGGCCGAGGACCACGTGATTGTCCGACAGGGCTCAAACGAGGTGATCACGATTGTCGTCGCGAGTGTGCGCACTCCGAGCGCGAGCACCGCTGCGAACTGGGCTCCCTCGCCCGTCGTCTGCGTCCCGACCGGGTCGAGCTGCTCAAGCCCCTCGATGAACACATCGGCCCGCTTGTAGTCCGCTAAGCACGCAAAGAGCCTTTCGGCCGGGGCGGCGATCGTCGCTCGCGCTCTGATCGTCTTTCTCATCACGGATCCTTCGCAACCCAGCATCGGGTCGCGAATGAGAGCCGTCTCACAAACGCGCTCTGTGGGAACCTGGCCATCACGCCAAGTATCGCAAAAGGCGGCGTCCGCACACGCGTTTTGCGACAGACTGACGACAAGTGGCGAAGGCTTGGTGCGACCCGGGGGGCCACGTTAGGAGCGGCTCCCTGACTAGGCTCTCGCCTCGGTGAGAGACAGCGGCTGTGACGAGAGCTTGCAATCCAGGGTGTCTGAGGTTTCAGCTCATCTGGCCGAGCTCTTGCAAGCGTCGCCGAACGCGGTGATAGTCGTCGACCTCGACGGGGTCATTTTGATGGCCAGTGAGGCAGTCCGTGGCCTGTTCGGCTATGAACCGGACGAAGTCGTCGGTCAAAAGGTCGAGATGCTCGTCCCCGAACAGCTTCGAGCCGCCCATGAGCTCCAGCGCCGAGCCTTCGCCGAGGAGGGCGCATCGCGTCCGATGGGCCTCGGCCTGGAGCTGACTGGCCGGCGACGCGACGGGAGCTCGTTCCCGATCGACGTCGGCCTTTCCACTTTTTCGGCGGGGGAGCAACGAGTGGTGGGGGCTTTCGTCCGCGACGCCAGCGATCGCCAGCGCCAAGAGGCAAGGCTCCGGGCCGTCAACGAGATCACCCAGAGGCTGCTCGCCGGCGAGCGTACCGAGACCACCTTGCAGCTCGTAGCCCGCCGCGCCCGCGGTCTCGTGGACGGCGCGCTCGGCTGGGTTGTCACGCCGTCGGGCGAGGACCACCTCGTCATCAGCGCGGCCGACGGTGAGCGGGCCGAATCGGTCGTGGGCGTCAAGATCCCGCCGGCCACCAGCATCTCGATGCGAGCCATGACCGAACGGGCGTCGATCCAGGTAGACGACCTTTCGCTCGAGAGCGCCGTTCCCGCCGAGATCAGGGCGCTCGGCTTCGGCGCCGGCCTGTACAGCCCGCTCAGCACCGACGAGCGCGTGCTCGGAGCGCTCGTGGTCGCTCGAACACACGGCGCGCCACGTTTTAGCCGCAACGACGTCGCGCTCGTCGAGGTCTTCGCCAATGCCGCCGTCGTCGCGCTCACCTTGGGCGAGGACCGCCTCGAGCTCGAGCAGTTCCAGGTGACCGCCGAGCACGAGAGGATCGGGCGTGACCTCCACGACACAGTCATCCAACGCCTGTTCGCGCTCGGCATGAGCCTTCAGAGCATCGAGCGGCTCGCGGCCGGGCCGGTGGCTGAGCGCATCGAGCAGGTCGTAGACGGCCTGGACGACGTGATCAGAGACATCCGCGAGACGATCTTCCGCCTCGAGCGACCGACGATGGCCGAATCGCTGCTCCGAAGCGAGGTCGATGACGTCGTTGCCGCCGCCGCGGAGCAGCTCGGCTTTGCTCCCCGCGTCGGGTTCCACGGGCCGGTGGACTCGGCGACCAGCTCGCAGCTACAGCCCCACGTCATCGCCGTGATCACCGAGGCGCTCTCGAACGTCGTCCGCCACGCCGGGGCCTCCGCGGTCGAGGTGGTCATCGCGGCCGAGGAGGGAACGCTTCTCGTGTCGGTGGCGGACAATGGGGTCGGACCACCGCTGGGACCGAGCGCCGGCAATGGTCTGCGCAATATCTCCGAACGGGCCCGGTCGCTGTCGGGTTCGGTCTCGATAACCGCTCGCCACCCGTCGGGGACCCTTGTCGAATGGCGCGTGCCGATCGCTTGAGTGCGATTTTGACCTCAGGCGCCGCACGGCATGAGGAAACGTGACTTTCGCCTCTAACCGGAAAGGCCTGCTCAGGTCGACTCTTGAATCGTGGACCGTGATCGGCCAAACATCTTTGAGGATCTCGACAGGGAGGACTGTCTCGAGCTCTTGCGAGCTGAGTCGGTCGGCCGTGTCGCCCTCACGGCTCGGGCTCTGCCGGTGGTCTTGCCGGTCAATTTCGCCATGCTCGACGGCGACATCGTCTGGCGCTCCGCACAGGGCACCAAGCTCAACGACGCTGCGGCGGGCTTCGTTGTGGCCTTCGAGGTCGACCATTACGAGCTGGAGCGCAAGCAGGGTTGGAGCGTTATGGTCCAGGGCCTGGCACACGTCATCACCGACGCCGAGCAGCTCGACCGGGCGCGAGTGCTTCCCCTCGAGCCCTGGGCTCTCGAGGGCAAGGCGGACCGCTACGTGTGCCTGGTGCCCAACATCGTGACGGGGATGCGCATCACCTTGTCCTGACTGCGGCCAGATGACGCCCCGGATCTCGGGCCAGTTCACAACGCGTCGCGTAACCCACGCGGGTCCGTCGGCTCACCCCCGTAGACTTGCCGGTGTGGAGGAGGTGCCGACCGGGGCCCTGAGCGGCGAGGACGGCAATCTCGATCGCGTCTGGACGCTGCCGAACGTGCTCTCGATCGCGAGGATCTTGTTGCTCGGCCTGTTCTGCTGGCTCTTGATCGGTCCCGGCGCCAGGATCGCGGCAACAGTGGTCTTGATGGTCGTCGGTATCACCGATTTCCTGGACGGCTATCTTGCGCGGAGGTTCCACCAGGTCAGCACCCTCGGAAAGGTCTTGGACCCGCTCGCCGACCGCTTTGTGCTCGTGACCGGTGTCCTCGCCATAACCGTCTACGGTGCTGTCCCCGTCTGGCTGGCCGTCGTAGTGCTCGGGCGCGAGATGCTCGTCTCGATCGCGGTGCTGGTGCTCGCCGCCTTGAAGGCCAAGCGTATCGACGTGCTCTGGGTAGGAAAGGCGGGCACCTTCGGGCTCTTGTCGTGCTTCCCGTTGTTCCTGCTCGGTGACGAGCACGCAACATGGGCGCGTGTGCTGACAGACGTTACCTGGGTGGCGCTTGTGCCCGCGTTGATCCTCAGCTTCGTTGCGGCGGCGGCATACGTCCCGCTCGCGCGGCGAGCCCTTCACGAGCGGCGGGCGGGGCTTTCTCAACATGAGCCGGTGGCCTCGTGAAGGCCGTGATCATGGCCGGAGGCGAGGGCACCAGGCTCCGGCCTCTCACGGCCAACCAGCCCAAGCCGATGCTGCCCATGGCAAACGCGCCCATGGCCGAGCATGTCGTCAATCTGCTCCGCCAGCACGGTTTCGAGGAGATCGTTGTCACGGTCGGTTTCCTCGCGAGCGCCATCCGCACCTATTTCGGAGACGGTTCCGAGCTCGGTGTCCACCTCGTCTATGCAACCGAGGAGACGCCCCTAGGGACCGCAGGCTCGGTGCTGAACGCCAGGGACGAGCTCGACGACCGTTTCCTCGTCATATCGGGCGATGTCCTCACCGACGTGGACCTGACAGCTCTCGTCGAGTTCCACATCAAACAGGGCTCGGTCGTCACCCTCGCCCTCGAGGCGGTTCCGAACCCGCTCGAATTCGGGATCGTCATCATCGACGCCGAGGGACGGGTCGAACGCTTCTTGGAGAAGCCTGGCTGGGGCGACGTCTTCTCCGACACAATCAACACCGGGATCTACGTGCTCGAGCCGGAGGTATTCGACTGGATTCCCGCCGGCAGGCCGATCGACTTCTCCTCTGAGGTGTTTCCGGCCATGCTCGAGGCCGGCCGGCCCATCTACGGCTACGTGGGGCGAGGCTACTGGGAGGACGTAGGGACCCTTGACGCTTACTTGAGGGCGCACCTCGACATCCTCGACGGCAAGGTGCGCATCGAGATGCCCGGCTTCCCATTGCGCCCCGACGTGTGGCTGGGCGCGGGCGCGGAGATCCACCCTTCGGCGAACATCGTCGGCCCGGCGCTGGTAGGCGACAACTGCCGAATCGGCCAAGGAGTCGAGCTGAATGGCCACTGCGTGCTCGGTGCCAACGTGCGTGTGGGCGAGAACACCGTGATCGAGCGAAGCGTGGTCCACGACAACGTCTACATAGCCTCGGGCGTGAGCGCACGCGGTTGTGTGATCGGGCGGTCCTGCGACGTACGTCAGGGAGTCCATCTCGAAGACGGGGTGGTGCTCGGCGAAGGATCAAGGGTAGGGCGCCAGGCCGTCGTCGGCGCGGGCGTCAAGGTCTACCCGCACAAAATTATCGAGGCGGGAGCCGTTGTGAACTCCTCGATCATCTGGGAGTCGCGCGGCTCACGGAGCCTTTTCGGCCGCTACGGGGTGGCGGGCATCGCGAACGTCGACCTCTCGCCCGAGGTCGCCTTGCGCGTTGCCCTGGCATATGCGACAACGCTCCCCAAAGGCGCCACAGTCGCGGCCTCCCGGGATTCCAGCCGGGCTGCGCGAATGCTGAAGCGGGCGGCCATGGTGGGCATCACAGCAGCCGGATGCAGCGTCGAGGACCTCGAGGCCGCAACCGTGCCCGTCACCCGGTTCCTCACCCGCACCGGCACCACCGTCGGTGGCATCACCGTCCGGCTCGTGCCCGGGGACCCACAGTCGGTGGTCCTGCGCTTTTTGAACGAGGACGGCATGGACCTCGACGAGGCGGCGCAGCGGAGAATCGAACGGCTATACGACCGCGAAGAGTCGCGCCGGGTGCTCGCGGCCGAGATCGGCGATATCGGGTTCGCCTCGAGAACGCTGGAGTTCTACACCAACGAGCTCGACAATCTCGTCGACTTAGACGCCATCCGCTCGGCGAAGTTCAAGCTCGTCTTGGACTACGCCTTTGGTGCAACGAGCTTTGTCATGCCGAACGTACTTGCAAAGCTCGGGGCTGACGTCTTGGGGATCAACCCGAACGTCTCGACAGCCGGCATAATCGGGTTCGATCGCACCGTTCACGCCGCCCGCCTGGTCGAGCTCGTCAAGTCCTCGGGCGCGAACCTCGGGGCCATGCTGGACCCCGACGGGGAGCAATTGACCCTCGTCGACGACACGGGGCACGTGCTCGACGACGACGAGGCGCTGTTGGCCATCGCCCTGCTCGTGTCGAACTCCGAGCCCGGCAGCGTCATCGCCGTGCCGGTCGACGCGAGCCGGGAGGTGGAAGCGATCTGTTCTGCGACGGGCACACAGGTTCTGAGGACAAAGCTCTCGGGCACCCAGCTGCTGGACGAGTCGGGTTCGGCCAAGGTGGTGCTGGCGGCCAGCACCTCCGGTGGCTTCGTCTTCCCCCAGTTTCTTCCAGCCTTCGACGCCGTCGCGACCTTGGTGCGCCTCCTTTCGCTTTTGGCCTCGAGACACGAGACGCTGTCCGGGATCAGGGCGCGCCTGCCGAAGACGTTCATCGTCCGGCGCGAGGTGCCGACGCCTTTCGAGCAAAAGGGTCTCGTGATGCGGACTCTCGTTGAGCAGGCGGACCCTGCCGAGCTGGTCCTTCTCGACGGCCTGAAGACGATCGACGCGAGCGGCTGGACACTTGTCCTGCCCGATCCGGACGCCCCGGCCACGCGGATATCCGCCGAGGGCGCGACCCGGGCGGAGGCCGAGCAACGCGTCCAGAAGACGGCCGACGCCATCGAATGGATACTCAAGGAAGGCACCGCCTGACCGCTTGTGGCCGGCCGGGCGCGACGGCGCGGCTGACTGGCGTGGCTAGGTGGCCGGGAGGCGTGAGTGGCGGTGAGTGACTACGATCGCCGCAGCGTGAAAGTGACCGCCGCCCTAAGGAGCAGTGAGAGATGGATGTCCCGCAAGACCTGAGATACACCTCCGACCACGAGTGGGCGCGTCTCGAGGACGCGAAAGTGAGAGTCGGGCTCACCGACTTCGCCCAGGAGGCGCTGGGGGACATCGTCTTCGTCCAGCTTCCGACCGTAGGTGCCGAGGTCACCAAGGGTGGCGAGCTTGGCGAGGTCGAATCGACCAAGTCCGTGTCGCAGGTCTACGCGCCCGTCGGCGGGACGGTGGTCGAGGTGAACGCGGCGCTTGGCGACCAGCCCGAGCGCATCAACAGCGACGCCTACGGGGAGGGCTGGCTGTGTGTCCTCGAGCCCTCCGCCCCGGACGAGTTCGCTGAGCTCCTCGACGCCGCCGGCTACTCGGCCCTGACCGAATCCTGAGACCGCTCCGGTCGGGTTCGGCTGCACGACTCCCAGGTGCAGGCAGGAGCAACGATAAGAGCAAACCTGAGGTTCGCGGTCGTAGTTCGGTCACAATCGCCCGAGCGCGGCAAGGCAAGTCTCAGCTACCGTACAAGAGTGTTCTGTAACAACTGTGGCCACCGGAACCCCGCCGAATCGAACTTCTGCTCGTCGTGCGGGGCGCCTTTGGCTACGAGCACCGACACGACTATCTCCTTCCTACCTGAGGATCCTTCCGGCGATTCACTCGACGAGGAAGTCAACGTTCCCGCCGGCGACCTCGCCGAGGGCACCGGTGTTCTCGTGGTCAAGCGCGGACCGGACGCCGGGGCCCGCTTCGTGCTGACCGGAGAGGTCACGCGCGTAGGCAGGCACCCCGACAGCGAGATCTTCCTCGACGACGTGACCGTGTCGCGTCGCCACGCCGAGTTCCGTCGTGAGAGCACCCACTACGTCGTCGCGGACGTCGGCTCTTTGAACGGCACCTATGTCAACCGGGAGAGGATCGAGACGGCCACCTTGAAAGGTGGCGACGAGGTCCAGATTGGCAAGTTCAAGCTCGTTTTCCTCTCCACGAGTGCGGGCTGATCCGCAATGGGTGAGCGCTCTTATCTAGCTATTGGCGACGTTCTCGCGCTCTTGCGCGAGGAGTTTCCGGACGTCACGATCTCGAAGATCCGGTTCCTCGAGAGCAGGGGGCTGCTCGATCCCGAGCGCACGCCGTCCGGTTACCGCAAGTTCTACGAGCCGGACGTGGACCGCCTTCGCTGGATCCTGCGTCAGCAACGCGAGCACTTCCTTCCCTTAAAGGTCATAAAGGGCCGACTCGAGAACGGCATGTCCGATCCCGATGCTCCGACGCCGCACCTTTTCGAGATGGGCGACCCGCCACCGGAGCGGGAGGGCGAACCGGTCCTCGTGGGAGCGCCGAAGGTGGCCGAGGACGTCCACGAGAGCGCCCAAGCGGCTCTTTCGGCTCTCGCGCAGCTGGCTGCGGTCGGTGCTTCCCCGGAGCGAGCCTCCCCGCGTGTGGCCCCTGTGCTCGCCAAGAGCGAGGCACTTCCGTCCGCTGCCCGCGCCTCCGAGGTTGGGCCGATGGGCTCGGGCAGTCGCGCGGCTGAGGCACGCCGGTCGGCGTCGCACGCCTCTTCCGAGCGCGAAGAGGGCGCCCCCAACACCAGCCAGTCCCGCCGCCGCCGGGCCCAGTCGAATGCCGCCGAAGCCGTCGCTGCCCCCGTCGTTGCGAGTGCCGGGGACGGAAATGTCGAAGCGGGCGAGAAACCGACCGAGGACCGGGACGCGCCTGCCGCTCCCGCTCGGCAGAGCACCGCGCGCTCGAGGAGCGGGCTGCCTGGGGCGAGCCTGTCGGGGGCGAGCCTCACTCTTGCCGAGCTTGCCAACGCGAGCGGACTCGATGTGGCGGGCGTCGAGGAGCTCGAGAGCCACGGCCTCATCGCGGGCCGAACCGTGGCAGGCGTCCACTGCTACGACGAAGAAGCGGTGCTCGTGGCCAAGCTTGCTGCCCGCTTCGCGCCGTACGGCATCGAAGCGCGGCACCTCAAGGTCTTCAAGCACGCCGCCGATCGCCAGACCGGGCTCTTTGGCCAAGTCGTCACACCTCTGCTCCGCCAGCGAAACCCCGAGGCGAGAGCCCGGGCGATCGAGAATCTCGCCGAGCTGGCAGAGCTCGGTGAGGCACTGATGCGGTGCTTCACCCAGGCGACGCTTCGCGAGATGACCGGCGGGTGAGCCAGCCCGCAAACTCGCAGCGGACACTGCTCGAAGCCGGCGAGCTGTCCGCTATAGCCAGGCGCCTCGGTGGCGAGATCAGGCGTGACTATCCCGACGGCGTCGTCCTCGTCGCCCTGTTGAAGGGGAGCATCTGCTTTTTGGCCGATCTCGTCCGGGAGCTGCCGGGGCCTTGTGAGCTCGATTTCCTCGCCCTTTCGGCCTACGGGGACGGGCGCACCCGCGTGCGGGTGGTAAAGGATCTCGACCTCGAGGTCGCCGGGCGCGACGTCGTCGTTGTCCTCGACATCGTCGACACGGGCCTGACGCTCGCGTACCTCCTTCGCCTTATCGCGCTCCGCGGCGCCCGCTCGACGGTCGCGTGTGCCCTCTTGGACCGCCAGAGCCGGAGGTTGCTGCCCGTCGAGATCCGCTATGTCGGCCAGGTCCTCGGTGACGAGCACGTTGTCGGCTACGGATTGGACCTTGACGAGCGATACCGGAACCTGCCGAGCCTCAAGGTCGCGGACGAGGCGGATCTTCGTGCCGAGCCGACTGCGATGTTCGAGCGCCTCGCGCGGCGGTAAGTTGCTGTCATGGTCGAGGTGCATCTAAGGGCCGTCCGTGTCGACCTTGGGTCGAGCACCCCGGTCGTGCTGCTCGAAGAGACCGAAGGGGCCCGCCGCTCGCTGCCGATCTTCGTTGGCGGCCCGGAGGCGACCGCGATCGCCTTCGCCCTCCAAGGTGTCGAGCCTCCCCGGCCCATGACTCACGACCTCATGCGCGAGCTCGTCGAGACCCTCGGCGCGAAGGTCGTGCGCGTCCTTGTCACCGAGCTTCGCGACGGGACGTTTTTCGCCGAGCTTCACCTGCGCGCCGGCGAGCGCGACATTGTTGTCTCGTGCCGGCCCTCCGACGCGATCGCGCTCGCGACACGCACCCACTCGCCCCTCTACGTCGCCGACGACCTCATGGAAACCGAAGGACTGGTCATCGAGCCCGACGACGACGACGTCACCGTCGAGGGCAACCCGGACGAGCTCGTGGGGGAGTTCCGCGAGTTCCTGGACAGGATCCGACCGGAGGATTTTACATCCTGAGCAGGGATCTTGGCGCGAAGTGCCCGGAGAAGGGAACCCTGAAGCTCAAGCTGCACTAGACGTGCGCGCCTTGTGTCGCCGCTCGATGTGTCGACCGATTGTTGACGTCGAGCTGCGCGAGCCGTAGCCTTCATTACGAGGGTGTAATTACCGCGTTGTACTCCAACTAGGGCAGGAGTGCTCGCGGGAACTTAATGACAGGGGCACGAGATGGACCAGGTCGGTTTTCGTGGGCCGCAGGTGTGCAGCATCGTCGGCATCACCTACCGCCAGCTCGACTACTGGGACCGCACGGGCTTGAGCCGCCCGTCGCTCGCCAAGGCGCGCGGCAGCGGCTCCCAGAGGTTGTACGGCTACCGTGACCTGCTCGAGCTGAAGGTGATCAAGCAGCTTCTCGACGGCGGGGTCAATCTGCGCCAGGCGCGTCGGGCGATCGAGTGCCTGCGCGAGTCTGTCGGAGAAGACTTAACGACGGCCAACCTCGTGATAGTGGGCGAGGGCTCCGTCCTCGTTCGCAGCGGTGAGGAGATCATCGACTTGCTTCGCGGCGGCCAGGGCGTGTTCAACGTCGTCCCGCTCGCAGGCGTGGTCGGTGAGGTCGATGCGGCCATCTTGCGAATCGAGCCCGCCCGCGCGGCCGGTTCGCAGACGCCAGCGGGAGCCACCGACTCCGAGAGCCCGGCGCCGGCGAGCGTCACCCGGCTGGCCGAGGGAGGCTAGACGCTCTCCGGCCGGCGACACCGCCCGGCGTCCCAGTCGCTACCGCACGAGAGCGTGCGCTTCGCCCACGACTCAGAGCGCTTGTTTGCCGAGCTGCTCGACTATTACGAGGTCAGCTGGGAGTACGAGCCTGTTGAGTTCGTTCTCGCCTGGGGGACTGACGGTCAGCCCACCAGCGCGTTCCGGCCGGATTTCTATCTCAGCGAGCACGATTTGTTCCTCGAGCTGACCACGCTTCGCCAAGAGCTCGTCACGGTGAAAAACCGCAAGCTGCGTCAGATGGCCGAGCTCTATCCAGAGGTCCACGTGAGGGTCCTCTACCGGCGTGATGTCCTCAGTTTGCTGGGAAAGTACCTACCGGAGGCAACGGCTAGATTGGCCGGGTGACCCTCAAACGTTCAGCATTGCATGCCGAGCACGTCGACCTCGGCGCCAAGCTTGTCGACTTCGGCGGCTGGGAAATGCCGCTTTCCTATCCTGATGGCACTATCGCCGAGCATCTCGCTTGCAGGAACGACGCAGCTGCCTTCGACGTGAGTCATCTCGGCACCGTCCGCGTGAACGGGCCCGGCTCCTTCGAGCTCTTGCAGACGAGCCTCACCAACGACCTGAACAAAATCGGGCCAGCACGCGCGCAGTACCAGCACCTGCTTGACGAGAACGACGCATCCGTGCTCGACGACATCATCGTGTGGTGGGTCGGCGAAGACCGGTTCGACGTCATGCCGAATGCCTCGAACACGGCGCGGGTGATCTCGGTTCTCGGAGGCGTCGATGTCACCGAGCAACGCGCGGTCGTCGCCGTGCAGGGGCCGCGTGCCCGTGAGCGGCTCGCGACGGTGTCGCCCGAAGCAGCCGCAGTCGGGCATTTTGCCGTGGCCGACTTCGAGTTCGCCGGGGTGTCATGCCGTGTCGCGGGGACCGGCTACACGGGCGAGGACGGTGTCGAGTGCGCGGTGCCGGGCGAGATCGCGCCGGAGTTCTGGCGTGCAGTCGTCGCCGCTGGCATGAAGCCTGCCGGACTCGGTGCACGCGACACGCTCCGGCTCGAGTCTGGCCTGCCACTTCACGGCCACGAGCTCGGTGCCGGAATCACCCCCCTGCAAGCCGGCCTCGGCTGGGTGGTCAGTTGGGACAAGGGCCCGTTCCGCGGCCGTGAGCCTTTGGAGAAAGAGCGCGCCATGGGCGTGTCGCGACGCCTGCGCGGCCTTGTCGCCGAGGGGCGCAGACCCCCCCGCAACGAGGACGAGGTCTTCATCGACGGCCACGGCGCCGGCGTCGTCACGAGCGGCAACTATTCCCCCGTGCTCCAGCGCGGCATCGCCCTCGCGTTCTTGCCTCCCGAGACGGCGATGGGCGCGAAGGTCGAGATCGCGCTTCGCGGGGGCCGGGTTCCGGCAGTCGTCGTGAAGCCACCTTTCCAGCGTTTGACACTCGCGCACGACGGGGACGAGGGTGGTGCAGATCGAGCCGCGGCTTCAGGCAGGACGGAAGGGACCAGTTCGTGACCGCACCGTTTGTTGCACACACAGACGCCGAAATCGAAGAGATGCTCGGCTTTTTGGGCCTGGAGAAGATCGACGACCTGTTTGCCGAGATCCCCGAGGCGCTTCGCCTGGCCGGTGGCCTTTCACTCCCACCGGCCATGAGCGAGCCGGACGTTGCCTGGCGCCTCGACGACCTCGCTGCCCGCAATCGGCCCTGTGGGCGGGACCTGGTCTGTTTTGCGGGCGCAGGCTCCTACGACCACGAGATCCCGGCCGTGGTCCCTTCGCTTGCTTCCCGGTCCGAGTTCGTGACCGCCTACACGCCTTATCAGCCCGAGGTGTCCCAGGGCGTGCTGCAGGCGGTCTTCGAGTTCCAGACGATGGTCGCCCGCCTTACCGGCCTCGATGTCGCTAACGCCTCGCTCTATGACGGGGCTGCGTCGCTCGTCGAGGCCGTGAACCTCGCCGCTGTCGCCACGGGCCGGCGCCGTGTGCTCTGCTCGGCCGGCGTGCATCCCCACTGGCGCCAGCAGCTGGCGACTTTCTCACGCGGCTCGGGCAACGAGATCGACCTGGTGCCCCTCACCGGTGGTGTCACGGCCTGGGACACGATCGAAGACGAGGGGCCCTTCGGCGCTGTCGTCGTCGCAGCACCGAATTTCCTCGGTTGCATCGAAGACATTGCGGCTGCCCGCGCCGTCGCCGACCGCTTCGGTGCCCGCCTGGTCGTGTGCTTCGACCCCGTCTCAGCGGGCCTGTTGCGGCCACCGGGCGAGCTCGGGGCCGACGTGGTCGTGGGGGAGGGCCAGCCTTTCGGAACCGCACTCGGATTCGGTGGGCCGTACCTGGGCCTGTTCGCCTGCCGGCGCGCGGATGTGAGGCGCATTCCCGGCCGCATCGTCGGCGAGACCCTGGACAGGGAGGGGCGCCACGCCTACGTCATGACGCTACGGGCGCGTGAGCAGGACATCCGCCGCGAGCGGGCGTCCTCGAATGTCTGCACGAACCAGACCTTGATGGCCGTCACCGCGGCCATCCACCTCTCCTGGCTCGGCCCCGACGGCCTTCGCGAGGTGGCGCTCCGCTGCGCTAGAGCTACCCGTTACACACGCGAGGCCCTTTGCAAGATCGACGGCGTGCAGGCGCTCACGACCGCACCGGTGCTGCGCGAGTTCGCCATCAAGACTCCCGTAGCTCCCGAGACCATCGTCGAGCGCCTCGTCGAGGACGGTTTCCTGGCCGGCGTCCCAATCAGGGCCGGCTTCGAACAGACCGCCTATGACGGTGGGCTGCTCATTGCGGCGACCGAGAGACGCACACGGTCCGAGATCGACAACTTCGCCGTCGCTTTCGAAAAGGCAGTCCGATGAGCGCTCCGCTGCCCGCCGGCCGGGCCCTCGGAGCACCGCTTCTGGCGCATGACTTCGAGCCTACGATCTTCGAGTTCTCCTCACCGGGCCGTCACGCCGCCTCCTTCAGGACGACAGACCTGCCCGCCTGGACCGCCGAGGAGCTCGTCCCCGAGGCCTTCAGGCGCAACGAGGCTGTGGCGTTGCCCGAGGTCTCAGAGCGTGACCTCGTCTCGCACTTCACCCGCCTCACCCACCGTCAGTACTCGGTCGACCTCGGGGCCTACCCGCTCGGCTCGTGCACGATGAAGTACAACCCCAAGGCCGCCGACGCCGGCGCGTCCTTGCCCGGCTTCACCCAGGTCCACCCCGCTGCTCCGGCCTCTTGCGCCCAGGGTTGGCTCGAGCTGCTCGTCGAGCTCGAAGAGAGCCTCTGCGAGATCACCGGAATGGCCGCCGCCACACTTCAGCCAGCCGCAGGGGCGGCAGGCGAGCTGACCGGGTTGTTGCTGATGCGCGCATATCACGAGTCCCGGGGCCAGGCCGACCGCCGACGCCGGGTGATAATCCCCGATTCCTCCCACGGTACGAACCCAGCCTCTGTGACACTGAGCGGCTACGAGGCCGTCACGGTCGGGACGAACGCCCGGGGCGGGGTCGATCTCGACGCGCTGCGGGCGCTGCTCGACGGCGACGTCGCCGGGATCATGCTCACGAACCCGAGCACCCTCGGGCTGTTCGAGGACGACATCGTCGCGATCGCCGAAGCCGTCCACGGCGTCGGCGGCCTGTTGTACTACGACGGCGCCAACCTGAACGCGATCCTCGGCATCGTCCGGCCCGGCGACATGGGCTTCGACATCGTCCATCTGAACGTCCACAAGACCTTCGCCACCCCGCACGGTGGGGGAGGCCCAGGGGCAGGGCCGGTCGCGGTCTGTGCCGAGCTCGCACCGTTCCTTCCCGGACCGCGTCCCACCCGCACGAGCTCGGGTTACGCGCTCACGATGCCCGAGCGTTCCATCGGCCGGCTGCACTCCTGGCACGGCAACGCCGTCGTGCTGCTCAGGGCGTGGATGTACCTGCGCCTCAACGGGGGCGACGGTCTAAAGCGCGTCTCCGAGGTCGCCGTGCTGAACGCGAACTGGCTGAAGGAGCGACTGAGGGGCACCTACGACATCGCCTATGACCGGACCGTGATGCACGAGTGCGTCATATCCGCGAAGACTCTCCACCACGAGGTCGGTCTTTCCGCCCTCGACGTCGCGAAGCGGCTCATGGAGCTGGGCTTTCACCCTCCGACGGTGTACTTCCCGCTCATCGTCGAAGAGGCCCTGATGGTCGAGCCCACAGAGACGGAGAGCCCGCAGACGGTCGCCGCCCTCGCCGACGCGTTCTTGCAGATCGCCAACGAGGCGCGCGAGGCCGGCAACGCCAATGATGCCGAGGCCGCTCCACGCACAACGCCGGTGGGACGCGTCGACGAAGCCCGCGCGGCCCGCAAGTTAGTGGTGACCTTCGACCAGCGCCGGAGCGACTAGCCAAGGGCGCAACTGGGAGGGCTAACCTCAAATCGTGGGTCCCGCGTGGTTCTCGCGCCGGGCGCTCCTTCTCCATCTGACGGCGCTCATCGTGATCCCGGGCTGTCTCGCGCTCGGATGGTGGCAGCTGCACCGCGCCCTGTCCGGCAACACCCTCAGCTGGGCCTACACCTTCGAATGGCCGTTTTTCGCCTGCTACGGCGCCTACATGTGGTGGCGGATCCTCCATGAGCAACCGGGACCCGAGGCACCGGAGGTGACCACCCCCGACGCCCCGGGCCCTGGTGCTCTCCAGGTCAGAGACGACGAGGAGGACGAGGAGCTCGCCGCCTACAACCGCTACCTCGCCGAGCTCAACGCCGCTGACGAGCGAAAGCTACGTTGAGCGATCGTGGACAGGGCGCAGCACTCGACACTCGTCCGCTACCGCGCCATGGCCTATGTCGTAGGGGTCGGGCTCCTCGTGCTCGTGCTCGTCGGCGTCCCGCTCCAGTACGCAGCCGGCAAGCCGGCGGTGGTGAGCGTCGTCGGACCGATCCACGGGTTTTTGTACATCGTCTACCTCCTCACCGTGGCCGATCTCGCGAGAAGGTTCCGCCTCAGCCTCGCCCAGGTGATCGGACTCGTGGCAGCGGGGTTCGTCCCCTTCCTTGCCTTCATCGTCGAGCGGTGGACAACACGGCGCATCGAGCGATCCGTCGAGGGCGCACCCGTCGACGGCGCCGCTCCGGCCCCGGAGAGGACGGCGCCATGACAGACATCGCATACGAGTCCGGCGCCCTCAGCCTGCCCGGGGTGGTGATCCACGGCGGAGCGGGCGAGTTCGGGCGCGCGACCTCGCCGGCTGAGCTCGCACGCCTTAGCGAGGGGCTCGCTGACGCCCTCGAGGCCGCCTGGGATGTGCTCGCGGCCGGGGGCGCGGCCCTCGACGCGGCCGTGGCCGCCGTGGCGAGCCTCGAGTCCTCGGGAAGATTCAACGCCGGCAGGGGCGCGGTCGCGACCTGTGAGGGCACGGTTGAGACCGATGCTGCGGTCATGGACGGCCGGAGCGGCGCCGTCGGGGCGGTCTGTGCCGCAACCTGGCCGGACAGCCCCGTACACGCCGCACAGATAGTGATGTCGCTCGGAGGCCCGGCCGAGGGGCCGATCCTGCTCGCCGGCGCAGGTGCGGACCGGTTCTGCGAGAACGCCGCCCTCGCGCAGAGGGATCCGGCTTCGCTCACCGGCGAGGGGGTCGCCCCGGTGTCGAGAAGCGGGACGGTCGGAGCCGTAGCCCTCGACGGCGAGGGCCACCTGGCTGCTGCCACCTCCACCGGCGGCAGGCTGGGCAAGCTCCCCGGCCGAGTTGGCGACTCGCCGATCCCTGGCGCGGGAACCTGGGCGGACGACGACACCGTCGCCGTCTCCGCGACGGGCGAGGGCGAGTCGTTCGTAGTCTCGGGCTTCGCTCACCGCGTGGACTGGGCTGTCTCGGCGGGCGTGCCACTCGACGCCGCGCTCGGCGCCGCCCTCGGGGCCGTTCGGGCACGGGGCGGTCACGGGGGCGCGATAGCCCTTTTGAGAAACGGCCGGTTCTGCGTCGCCTTCGACACCTACGCCATGGCGCGGGGCTGGCGCGACGCGACCGGGGCGACGGTCCGGCCGATCCGTCGAGCCGCTGAGGCCAGCGCCTAGCCCTCGGGCTCGCGGCGCCGGGTCGGGATGGGCTTGGACACCGGATCGGGTGCCACGACGATTCGGTCCCGTCCCTGGGCCTTGGCTTGGTACATGGCGGCATCGGCAACGTTCACGACTTCGTCGAGCACGGTGCCGTGGCGGGGGAAAAAAGCAATCCCGACCGAGGCGGTCACGCGCTCGACCCCGTTGCCCGGCGGGGGGAGCTTGGTGAGGACCTCCTGCACGGCCTCGGCGACCCGCATCGAGCCGACGTCGTCGGTGTCGTGCAACATGATGAGGAATTCCTCTCCGCCATAGCGGACGGCCGCGTCGCCGCTGCGAAGCGTCGCCTGCATGGCGCGACCGACATTGCGCAAGAGGGCATCGCCCGCCGCGTGCCCGCACTGGTCGTTCACGCGCTTGAAGTGGTCCACATCGATGAGGAGGATCCCGATCTCGGTCCCGGCCCGGGTGCTGCGGGCGGCCTCGCGCGCCGCCAGCTCGTCCCACCAGCGATGGTTCAAAAGGCCGGTCAACGGGTCTGTCATCGCGCGCCGCTCGAGCTCAGCGTAAAGCTGGGCGTTGCGCCAAGCCGCGGCCGTGATGTAGCCGAACAGAGCGCAGCGTTCGAGGTCCTCCTCGGTGAACTTGCCGAGGCCGTCGCGCCACATGTCGATCACCCCGAGCCGATGGTCGCCGGCGATGAGCGGCACGACGAGCATCGACTCTTCCATGGTCGACTCGTCCTGTCCCGGGATCGGGACCGCCTCGGAGTGGCTGCGCGTGTCAGGGCAGTTGTACGGGTATCCGCGAAGGAAGGCCCAGCCCGTAATGCCCCGGTCCAAGGAGATGTCCATCTCGTGCAGCCCGTCGAGTGCTCCGCCGGCGAGCACGCGGGGGCGGAGTTGATAACGGTCCCAGTCGGCCTCGAAGATCGCGAACCGGTCGGCGCGCACGGTAAGGGGAAGGTGCTCGGCGGTTACCTGGAGGATCCGGGTCGGATCGTGTTCGGCCTGCATCTTGCGCGCGGCCTCGCCGAGCGACCAGGCGAAGCCCTGCGCGTCGAGGTGCACCTCACCCCCGGTCGGGAGGTTGGCGATGAGCGCCGGGGCGTCGAGGGCGACTCCGGTCGCGGTGAGAACCCGTACTCCTTGCTGGCGGAACCAGGCGGGCGAGACGATCTCGTCGCCCGGCTCTGCCCAATCGGCGTCTAAGACGGCGGGCGACCCGAGGTGCGAGCCGATCCCGAGGCGCACGCCGAGACCGATCATGCGGTGGGCGGCGGCGTCGTCGACGATTCCGCGGGGAATGACGTGTGCGTTGAGGCGAGCGCAGTAGGCAAGCAAGCCTGCGAGCTCGGCGCGGGCCCGGACACCGGTGGTGACATAGTCGGTATAAGTCGGGTCCAAGAAGACGAAGTTCGGCATGAGGTCGCCGACCGGGCCGCGGCCTAGCACGCCAGGCGCGACATCCTCTAGCGCCACCTGGAACCCCTGTCCACGCAGCTCCTCGACCCGGCGACCGACGAGCTCGGGCATGTCGAGCGCGGTCGTCTCGGCTATCAGCCAAGCGATCTCACTCGGCGCGGCCCCGATGTCGTCGGCGCGTGTGTACGGGTCGAAGTCTTCGTCTTCCAAGAGCTCTTGCGCGAGCGGCACGAACAAAAGGGCGGGGCTCGTGTACTGCACCGCCGGGAGCGCGCCGCGGATGAAGTTCCTCGCGTTGTAGCGCATGTTTCCGCGCGGGAGGGCCTCGTATCCGAACACGGTCCGGTCCTGGAGATCCATCACCGGCTGGAGGGCGACGAGCGCGCAGTGCCCGGCGGGATCCTCCTCTGAGTCGTCGCCCTTCCGCCCAGGCGCGTTCACGGCTAAAGAGTAGAACGATCTGGCGCCGAGGTGCCGCGACCGCGAGATAGGCCTGAGCAGCTCCGGGGCGAACCCGACGATGACTCGCGGATAAAGTCCGGCGGTGTGAGTAGCCAAGGGAATGGGTCGTGGGTCGTGGTCGGTCTCGACAACGGGGCGACGAGCAACAGTGCGACGATCCTCGACGGCCTAGGGCAGTTCCTCGTGAGCAAGCTCTTCGAAAGCCCGAGTCGCGTCCGAGAAGGGCCGGAGGTCGCCGTCGGCGCGCTCGTGGAGTCGCTCGAGGCCGTGCTGGAGCTCACCGGCACAGCCCGAGGCTCGGTGAGAGCCGTCGGGCTGGGCACACCCGGTCCGGCGAGCGCGAATGGAGTGATCTGTTCGAAGGGTGCGACGAACTTCTCTGAGGCGCCTTGGCACCGCTTCGACTTTCGCGCGGCGCTGGAGCATCGTCTCGAGATCCCTGTCATCTACAACAATGACGGCAACGCGGCAGCACTTTATGCCCATCATCTCTTCTTCGGGCGCGAGGCGGCGTTCCGGTCCTCCGTGTCCGCGATCGTGGGGACCGGTCTCGGGGGCGGGGTGATCGAGGCGGGCCATGTGGTCCGCGGAGCGGCGGGGATGGCGGGCGAGTTCGGTCATATCCACATCCCGATGGAAGGACTCCTCGGGGAGGGCCAGTCCATTCCACGGTGCAACTGCGGGTTCGAAGGTGATGTCGAGAGCGTCGCCTCGCTGACGGGAATCGAGAAGAACCTATTGCCGTACTGGCTGACGCGCTTTGCGGACCACGACCTTGCTCGTGCCGAGACGATCGGCGCCGCCGCGAAGCTGGTTCGTAGCTACGGCGTTGCCGAGGACCCACTCGCGATAGCGATCTTCACTCAGCAGGCGATGGCGCTCGGGCGGCTCTTCACGATCGCGAGCAACTTCACCGACCCGGACGCCTATTTCGTCGGTGGCGGCGTCGTCGAGACCTCACCGAGGTTCCGCGACTGGTTCCTGGCAAGGGTCCGCGAGAGCACGACCCTTCGCGACGAGCAGGCCGAAGCCGTGTCCTTCTCGCTCATTCCCGACCTCGACATGGCAGGCGCCAGGGGCGCCGCGCTCGCAGCGCTGCAGTCGCTCGACACACTTTGACGGCTCTGCGTCGGCCCCCGGCAGACGCGCTGTCCCTCAAACGACCGCTCTGCGCTGCCATGTCGTCACAATGCGTTACTATTTCCTTTGCCGGGGGGAGAACCGTCAATAGATTGAAATGAGGGAGTTCATGTTCGGTTCCATAGTCCGGTCGAAGTTCGCGGTCATTCTCCTTGCCCCGATCGTTGCGGCCAGCTTTGTGGTCGCGACGCCGCTCGAGGCTTTCGGCACAAGCGCCACCAAGCCGGTCCCGGCGCCGGTAGTCCTGTCCTTCACGGCGACGAAAGCCAACATCCCCAACACCGGCGGCTCATTCACCCTCAAGGCGAGACTTAAGTACGCGCAGTCGTGTGTCATCGCTGTCACACCGGCGCTAAACGGCTTCCCGAAGACCTTCTCGTGCTCTTCCGACAAGGTGTCCAAGCTCGTGAGCCTGAAGGAGAACGTCGCCTTGACCGCGATCGCCTACAGCTTCTCGTTGGACGTGACGAACAAGACGGCAAGCACCTCGGCGACCAACATCGCGGTCACCGAGGCCGCCGGGGTTCTCCCCGTCGTCGCGTCTTTCAAGGCGTCGGAGGCGACCCTGCCCAACACCGGCGGCACCTTTGCGCTCAAAGCGAAGTTGAGGTCTGCACTGTCGTGCAAAATCACGGTCTCTCCGGCCCTGAAGAGCTTCCCGAGGAAATTGCCGTGCTCTTCGGGCAGCCTGTCTCAAGATGTCACCTTGGCTGACAATCCAGGCGAGAACCCCATCGCTTACACCTTCTCGATGTCGGTTGTGAACAAATCCGGCAGCGTCTCTGCCGCCAACGTCGTCGTGACCCAGGCAGCCGCGCCGGCGCCGATCTCCTTCTCGACGCCGAATGGGAGCTCGACGACCCTCGTGTTTGCAGATGAAGGTGTCTTTGTCGCTGACGACCCTCTCATCATCACCGTGCATAACAACGCCTCGACGACCCAGCTCATAACGACTGTTGCCATCGGGACGACGGGCGACCCGAGCGACTTCCTCCTCAACAGGAACAACTGCTCGTATGTCACCGCGCATTCGACCTGCTCGCTCGCTGTCCAGTTCCAGCCCTCAGGCGCCGGACACCGCACCGGTGTCGTCAACCTGCTCGACGCAAGCTGGGGCACCGCCGGGGCGACGGTGCACGTTGACCTGAGCGGCTACGGCGTGTGGGCGGTGGCGTCGGTGACGAGCATCGACACCCAGAAGAACACCTTGGTGTTCCCGGGCCAGTACGGCATCGGCGCACAGAGCCCGGAGCAGTTCATGACCCTGACGAACACAGGCGCCGTGCCGCTTTATGTGGACGGGCTCACCGACACGGGCGGCAACTACGGCGATTTCATCGTCTCGACGGGCAACTGCCAGACCGAGGACCCGCAGATCATCAGCGTCGGTCAGACCTGTACCTTCGGGATCACCTTCGACCCGTCGAGTGGCGGTTTTCGAGCGAGCAACGTCGTCGTCGACGACAACACCCTCGGCACACAGACCCAGCTCGTCGTGCAGGGAACGGGGGAGTACTCCTCTGACACCCTCACGATCGCCACCGGCTCCGCGGTGTCCAGCCCGACCAGTTACGCCTTCAGCCCCGCCTATGAGAGCGTGCCTGTCTACGTGTACCTGACCGTCACCAACACGAGTGCGGTGACCCTCGTCTTCGGTGGCGTCGGCTCGTCCGGCTTGGACCCGAACGAGTTCGCAGTGGTGCCCACCGGCACCTGCGGCGATGCCGGCGTCCAGCTGGCGGCGGGGGCGTCCTGCACTGCTCAGCTGGAGTTCGACCCGGCGACGACGGGAGCCCGTTCGGCGACAGTTGACATAAGGGACAACACGCCTGCCGGCAGCGAGATAATCAGCCTCACCGGGACCGGGATCCCACCCCCGGTCTAGGCGCGCATCGCGATAGCTTCCCTGGCCTTTTGGGGCCGAGGAAGCGTCGCATAGGCGACCAGCCGCCCCAAAATCGCGATCTCTCAGGCGCTTTGCGCGGAGCCGGCGAGCACGTCCTGGTTCTTGACCTCGCGACGCTCCGATCGCGCCAGGAAGTCCCTACTGCGGATTAGCACGAGAGCGCAGGCTGCCCCGACGAAAGCGACAATGGCGGTGATGAGGACGAGGTTGTCGATGCCGCTCGCGAAGCTGGAGCGAATGGCGGCTTCGAGCTGCCCACGCAGCGCCGGGGGAGCGGCTGCGATCGCCCGGCCGGGATCGCCCTGGCGGATCTGCGCGACGTACTGAGGAGCGTGCGCGCCAAGCCCGCGCACCGACGTCAGGGCACGGCCGAGGTCGTCGCTAAGCGCGCGGGCGAAGATCGAGCCGAGGGCAGCGATGCTCATGGCAAAGCCGATCTGGCGGAAGGTCGAGTTGACCCCCGAGGCCATTCCGGAGCGCTCCGGGGTGACGACGCCGATCGCTGTTGAGGCCAGCGGCGGGTTGACAAGGCCAGCCCCGATTCCGGCGACGATGAAGCCGGGCAGGAGATGTGTCCACGAGCTCGTGCCGTTGAGCCCGGACATGAGCAGCAGGCCGACACCGACGAGGGTCAGCCCCGGGGCGATGAGGTATCGGAGCGGGACTCGCTCGCTCAGCCGCCCACTGAGCGCGGCCGCGAAGAACGTTCCGCCGGTCGAGACCAAAAGTCGCAAACCGGTGTCAAGTGCGGAGTAGCCCAAGATGTCCTGTAAGTAGAGAACTAGGTACAAGAACATTGCGAAAAGCGAGCCGTTCATGGCGAACGCCGCGACCAGGCCACCGACGAAGGTCGGGGTGCGAAACAGTGACATGTCGAACATCGGGTGGTCGATCCGGAACTCTAGGACCACGAATGTGCTCAGCAGAACGCAACCGAGGACCAGGCACGTGACGACGCCAGTGTCGCCCCAGCTCGTCTCGCTCGCCCGGATGAGCCCGTAGACGAAGGCGACGAGCCCGGCGGTGAGAAGGGCGAAACCGGCCCAGTCCGGCCGGCCGGGATGGGCCGAGCGCGACTCGTGCACCTTCCACAAGGTCACTGCGACCGCCGCGACCCCGACGGGTACGTTGACGAGGAAGATTCCCCGCCAGTTGATGCCGGTCGTGATGGCGCCACCAAGGATCGGGCCAAGCGATACCGCGACGCCGGTGATGGCTCCCCAGATCCCGAAGGCCACGCCCCGGTCCTTGCCGCGAAAGCTGTCTGCCAAAAGGGCAAGGGAGGTGGAAAAGACGATGGCGCCCCCGATGCCTTGGCCCGATCGCGAGACGATAAGCATCAGCGGCGATTGCGCCAGTCCGCACGTGAGTGAGCCCAAGGTAAAGATTGTGAGCCCGATCGCGAAGAGCTTCCGGCGGCCGTAGCGATCGGCGAGCACCCCTGTCGTCAGCAGCAGGGACGCCAGGGTCAGCGCATAAGCGTCGATCACCCACTGCACGTCCGCAAAGGTGGCGTGAAGAGAGGTCTGGATCTCGGGCAGCGCGACGATGACGATCGTGACGTCGAGCAAGAGCATGAACGTTCCCGCACAGACAGCAAGCAGGGTCCACCACTTCTTGTCCATAAGAACCCAGAGGCTATCGGCGACAGTCGCGCATTGTGGCCACGGTTCGTTGGCGGTTGTCGGTGACGCCGGCGAAATCGCGATTCACGGGGTGGTGCGCCGCCGGCATCTGTATCGAGGCGTTCACCTCGTTGGCCTGCGGAAGTGTAAAAGCGGCCGCTGTGGCGACGCTTCCTGCGATAACGAGAGCACCGGTCAGGATGGCTAGAACGGTCTTCTTCATTGGACCCTCCTTGGTTTGTTCGGGTTGGTACGAGTGAGCATGAACGAGGGGGATTGAACGACGGTTGAACGACGGTCAAAGGTGCTGGGAGACCCGCCACGACCCCTTGTGCAGGACTGAGCGTGAACGGTGGGGGAGAGCGCCACTTCCCACCTGCCGGTTGGCTGGTGCAGCTGCCTACCGATACGCGTCCGGCGCGACCTCGCACGACTCCGCGGCGGTATTACTCCCGGGCACTTCCGGCGCCAAGACTGGTTTCAGCGACGCCTTGCCTGGCCTGGATAGTCTCCATGTTGGATCTATGGAACGGACGCGCAGCTGGCACGTCGAGACTCTCGCCGTCGTAACCGGTCGCGACCTCTCGCCCGGGGCACCTTTGAACGTCCCGGCAACCTTTGCCTCGACATACCGCGACGGCGGCGAGATTGCCTACGGGCGGTGGGGCAACCCGACCTGGAGCGCATTAGAGGAAGCGATCGGCGCTCTCGAGGGCGGTCATGCCGTTGCCTTCGCGTCCGGACTAGCCGCTGTCGCCGCGCTTTTGGCCCCACTTCGAATCGGAGCGACTGTGGTGTTTCCCACGGACGGCTATACCGGCACGCGGGGGCTGCTCTGGGACCTCGAACGGCGTGGTCGGATCAACCTCAGACCGGTCGAGGTGACCGACACCGACGCCGTGCTCGCCAGCTTGAGCGGTGCGGACCTGCTCTGGTTGGAGTCACCGACCAACCCGATGCTCGGAGTCGCCGATCTGCCTCGTATCCTCACTGCTTCCAGCCGGGCTGGACTCAGAAGTGTCGTCGACAACACCTTTGCTACTCCGCTCCTGCAGCAGCCGCTCGCCCTGGGTGCAACCGCTGTCGTTCACTCCGCCACCAAGTATTTCGGCGGCCACTCTGACCTGTTGCTGGGAGCTGTCATCACGGCGGACGTTCACCAACGAGACGAGCTAACCGGGCAACGGACGATCGAAGGGGCGATTCCCGGCACGATGGAGGCGTACTTGGCCTTGCGAGGACTGCGCACCCTGCCTGTTCGTTTCGCCCGCCAGCAGGGGTCGGCTCAAGTGCTCGCGAAAAGTCTCAGCGAGCACTCATCGGTAGATCGCGTCCACTATCCCGGGCTCGTCACCGACCCCTATCACGCGCGGGCGTGCTCCCAGATGAGTGGATTCGGGGCCATCGTCTCGTTCGACGTTGGCAGCGCAGCGACGGCCGACCGGCTGATCACAGGTCTGCAGCTCATCGTCAGTGGTACCAGCCTGGGTGGGGTGGAAACCACGATCGACCGGCGCAACCGCTGGCCGGGGGAGGAAAACGTGCCCCCAGGGCTCCTTCGCTTGAGTGTCGGCTTAGAGCATCCCGATGACCTGTGGGCTGATCTCGAAGACGCCCTTGACCTGACTCGCTGAGGGGTGATCGAGTCAAGTCCAAGCCCACCTGGCTCGGCCCGCGTTATGTCCGAATTTACCTTCGTCGGCGACGGCGTTAACGCCATGCAACTGTCAAACAACACCAGCTAGGCGCTTGTTTCGAGATGAGCCCCCACGATGACGGGCTAGTGGATTTCGTGTGTCCCAAGTGGCGTCGGCCGAGGTTCCACAGCCTTGCGGCTACGTGCCGGCAAGACACGAGCCTCCTCCGGTCGCCAGCGTGTTTCGTTATGTCCGATTTAGGGGATTCGAGGCCAGCAAGGCGGGGGAGTAGGGGCGGAGCGGAATCCGATGGCCGTACCAACGACGGGCGGAGTCGGCTAGGCCATTGGAGGCGGAAGAGTGTTGAGACGCGAGACTCACAATCATGATATTTGACTCGCCAGATGGCTAGTCAGAGGCGCCGGATGAGATCGCGGCTCGTACCGTCTGGACGCAAAAAGGCTGTTGACATTACGCGCGTTACTGCTCGCTTCGCCGCTGGGGTAGTCGCAAACCAAGAGCCCATTTAAGGTGGGTACATGCCCACTCGACCGCCGGCGCCGAAGCCTTTTTCCCTAAGCGAGTCTCATCACGCTCGACAGATGGCGGAGTCGTTCGGGTTGGACCCGGAACGTTATGACCGGACCCGGCCCCGCTACCCCCAAGCCATGGTGGACGCGATCATTGCCGTCAGCCCCGGGCGTGACGTGCTCGACGTCGGCATCGGCACCGGCATTTCCGCTCGACCATTTCAAACGGCCGGGTGCCGGGTGCTCGGAGTCGAGGTCGACGCGAGGATGGCCAGGTTCGCGCGACAGCGCGGGCTCGAGGTCGAGGTGGCGAAGTTCGAGAACTGGGACCCTGCCGGGCGGACGTTCGACGCGGTCATAGCCGGGCAGACCTGGCACTGGGTGGACCCGGTCGTCGGCGCGGCCAAGGCGGCCGAGGCGCTACGACCCGGTGGCCGGCTGGCCGTGTTCTGGAACGTGTTCCAGCCCCCGTCTGACCTATCGGGAGCCTTCGCCGCTGTCTACCGCCGGGTCCTGCCCGACTCGCCGTTCTTTCGGGGGACGTTCGGCGGCTTGGAGGCGTACTCGGGGCAGTTCGCGAAGGCGGCCGACGGGATATGGGAGGCGGGCGCGTTCGGCGAGCTGGAACAGTGGCGGTTCGACTGGGAGCAGTCCTACACGCGAGATGAGTGGCTGGACCAGGTACCGACGGCCGGCGGCCACAACCGGTTCCCCCCGGCGAAGCTCGAAGAGCTCTTGGCGGGAACCGGGGCCGCGATCGACGCGGTCGGCGGCAGCTTCACGATGGGTTACACCGCGGTGGTGGTCACTGCAGCGCGAACCGGTGCCGCCTGAGCAGGCTTTACGGCCTATTCCTCAGCTGCGGGGACGCCGACCTCCGGACGCTCCACCCAGTGCCCGCGCTGAATGCGTCGTGGCTGCGGTGCCGATCTCGCTGGACCAGCGACCTGTTTCGTGGCGCCCCCCGGGCGCGCCGGGCCAGGGAAGGGTCGAGGGTCTCAGCCAGACCTGTCTGTCGCACTCTAGCGACGCTCCCATCCGTAACGCGACATAACGGACATTATCGGCGGTCTAGGAGGAGTCGAGCTCGATGACTTCTCCGCGCTCCAGCGGCAGCGCGTCGATCTCGACGAGGTTCGACTTCGCCCGCGGTCATGGACACGTCGCGGGTGTTGCCCAGCCCCAGCCGAACGGTTCGGGAAGTGGCCAGGTTCCTGCCGGCACTAGAGCGTCGCGGTGGACGGGACTCTCAGGCCCCCTTCTTCGCTCGCTCTGAACGGAAGCGGTACCAGGTACGGTGCACCGTTCGCCGAGGCACTGGCCACCCAGACGGCGATGTCGTGGGTGAGCTGATGCTCGGTGTTGCGACGGGGCTGAGCGCGGCAGCGCGGATCGGCACTCAGGGGTCCTGGAGGAGCCCGAGGACGTTGCCATCGGGGTCGATGACGGTGGCCACCAGGCGGCCACCACCTACGTCGCGTACGGGCTCTTTCACGGTGGCACCGGCAGCGGTCACCTCGGCCAGCTTCGCCTCGATGTCCGAGACGTGCCAGTAGGCCACCGGCGAGGTCATGTGCTGCGGTCCACCGCCCGGCACCAGCCCGATGTGCTGGCCCTCGGCCTCGAAGCCGACGTAGTACGACCCGTCGGTCTGCGGTGGGACGCCGAGCAGGGCGGTGTACACCGCCTTGGCCGTCGCCAGGTCGGACACGGGATGCAGCACGGTCTTGATTCCCTGGGTTGAAGAGCCGGTCATGGCCACTCCTGAAGTCGTGGGTCGGATCGACCCGGTGTGTACGGTCGTGTTAAGACGAACAGCGAGGCGCGAATTCGACAATCGGTACCATAAGTGTGCACCCCACGGGGTCGGCGGCCAGCGCCTCCAGGACGATCGACGTGCCCGGAGGGCCGGCGGGAGCGACTGTGATACAGCGCATCGCGCTGAACCCGACGTCGTTGCGGACCTGGAAGCCGAGGGTGTCGTTAGAGAAGGCCAGGGGTGCGTCGGGATCGTCACGCGGGAGGAAGGTCCCGTGAATCGTGATGTCCATGGCGGTCATGTGGGTGCGGCACGGCGCCCGTCGCTTCTCGACTCCTGGTTGGTCCACGCACGACGGCATCCCGCCGTCGCGCGCCGCGTGGCGCCGGTAGGTGCTGGGCGGCATACCGACCAGGTCGGTGAAACAGACTGCGGCCAAACGAGCTCGCGGCCCGAGCCTGGGTCTCGCTCGCTTCTGGCAGGGTCGAAAGGGACGAGAACTTGAAGCGGCGCTCGAACCGAGGTCAACTATCGGGACCATGAGGCACCCCACAGACACCCAGGAGCCTCGGGAGGGCCGCCGGGTTGTGAGGGAGCCCCGGGTTGTTGAGCTTGAGGTGGGCGCGATTGCCGCCGGCGGCGGATGCGTCGCCAGGGGCGAAGATGGGCGAGTCGTCTTCGTGCGCCACTGTCTTCCTGGTGAGCGTGTGCTTGCAGCGATCACAGAAGAGGCAAAGTCATACCTACGAGCGGACGCGATCGAGATAGTCCAACCCTCGCCTGATCGTGTGTCCCCTCCATGCCCATACGCGGGACCCGGTCGCTGTGGAGGCTGTGACTGGCAGCACGTCGAGTTGGGGGCGCAGCGGGCGTTGAAGGCCGATCTCGTGGCTGAGCAGCTTCGACGCATAGCCGGCATCGAACGCTTCATAGAGGTCGCGGATGTGCCTGGCACTTCTGACGGGCTCGGGTGGCGCAGCAGGGTTCGCTTTTCTGTGGACGAGGCGGGACGCGTAGGCCTTCACAAGCACCGCTCCCATGAGCTCCAGCAGATCGAACGCTGTCTCATCGCCTCTCCGGCTGTCGAAGCTCTCGGGATCGAAGCGCTCGAGTGGCACGACGTCGACGACCTAGAGGCCTTCGCGTCCCAGAGCGGCGAGAGCGTCCTCTCGGTAACGACGCGTGGCCGGCGAGCGGGGCGCCTACCGGCTCTTGACACAGGCCTGGTCGTGAACGGCCGCGTCGTCAAGGAGCCCGATCATCTCTCCTTTGAGGTGCTGGGGCGTCGCTACGAGGTCGGTGGCGGTGTCTTCTGGCAGGTGCACCCTGGCGCCGCTCAGGTTCTTGGTAAAGCAGTCCTGACGGCACTCGAGGCGCAGCCTGGCGACCGCGTGGCCGACCTATACGCAGGAGCCGGCCTGTTTGCAGCGCTCGTCGGCGGCATCGTAGGGAGGACCGGATGGGTGCTCGCCGTCGAGCGCGACCGGTGGGCTTGTGCCGACGCGGCGAGGAACACCGCGGACCTTCCTCACGTCAAGGTGCGCAAAGCAGCCGTGACCGCCGCGCTCGTGAGCGAAGCGCTTAACGATGTTGACCTCGTGGTCCTCGACCCGTCCCGCGAGGGTGCCGGCCGTGCGGTCATGGGCTCGCTCGCAAAGCTCGAACCGGGTCCGCGCCGGATTGTCTACGTTGCCTGCGATCCCGCCTCCTTTGCTCGGGACCTTCGGGTGTTGCTCGACGAGGGCTGGGCGCTGGCCTCGCTCAAGGGGTTCGATATGTTCCCGATGACTTACCACGTCGAGCTAGTTGCCGTCATCGAACCGCGTCGGGTCAGAGCCACGAAAGCCTTGTGATTGCTGGGCTATCCCGCTCTCCCCTACTCCACGCGTGTCGAAGGGCTGTCTACGAGTTTCTGGCCGTGTTACGCAGTCGATTGTGAGATGGTGCGGGCAGCGTTAGACCGGGGGGTGGGTAGGGTAACGGAGTCTGCGGGTCGGCGGGAGGGTCTGCGACCTGCAAACCGCTTTCCCATGCGACCAAGAAACAGGGGCAGACAGGGGCAAGTCGCCCGATAGAAAAGCCTGTGTGCCGGTAGAATGTGTCCGCGAAAAGCTCGAGAGGAGTCACCATGCGCGGATGGTGGCGCTGGGCAGTGCGGGGATTGGCTGCGACGGTGGTTGTAGTCGGCTTAGTCGTACTCAACTTGCATCCAACTGTTGTCGTCAAGCTTGGGGGTAGCAGAAGCGTTGCATCGGGGACAGTTTCCAAGGTGGATGTGAGTTGCTACAGCCCCTTGAATACCATTCAGCCGCATCCGTTTTACCACGGTCCTCCACTGAAGAATCCTTTGCTTTTTCCATGGATGGTTCCAGGCTGCAGAGCGGCAACAATCAGACGCGAGCACATGGTCGATGCCCTGGGCATCGGGGTGGTCGTCCTCGTCGGTCTGTCCCTCCTTCCACGCCGAAGGGTGCTGGCAACCGCACGCCTTGAACATTCACTGGTCTAGGGGCGACCGCCTTTAGCCGCCTATCAGAATCGAGCCAGGGGAACACCGTTTGATATGGCGGCCCCCAGAATCGAGAGGGCAAGCGTCCCCAGATCTAGCGCCGGGACCAGGGTTACGATCCGTGTATGGTCAAGGTCACCATCGAGGCTCCGTCAGAGGTTGCAGGCAACCTGGTTCAGATGTTCGAGAGTGAACCACTCGACGACGTTTCGGGGAGGGGCCGCTCTCGAAGGCTGTCGGAGGAGGGAGCGAGGTTGTCCAACTCGTCTACTGGGTCGGGACTGCCGGGGCGTCGGGAAACAGATCCGCGCCGCTCGGACTTCCTCCGGTTGCCACGGGAGGATGAGTTGCCCCAGGCGCCTGGATCGGGCCATCGGATCCGGAGGAGTAGCGAGAGAGTTACACTCGTGTAACTCTCCCCTACCCCGCCGCCACAAAGGCCACGGAGTTACGGGTTCGTGATCGCAATGACGATGACGAGCACTGCTATCGCAACGACTACGGGAACGGCCCAGAGAAGGACCCATTGGCGCATCGGAAGGCGCAGGGTTTCGGCCCGTTCCACTTCCGGCTCGTCCCCCTCCGTCGTCCCGTCGGGAGGGGCTTGTGCCGCTTGACTCGGGATCGCTGTCTCTGACGGAGGAACATTCTCGGATCCGGGCTCGGTGGTGCTCACGACGCCTCGGCGGTGCTCGGCGGATCAACGGCCATGGACTGGGCGTGCACCATCTCTGCCTCCCTCGGGCCTAAGTGCTCCTCGAACCACCCGGTGAGGACGAGCCACGCCGCAAATGGCGGAGCCATCAGGAGGTAGCCGGCGGTTGTGTCGAGCAGGTACTCCTGCTGAAGGTCGTTCGAGCCTTGGGTGAACTGGAACGACAGCCGGAAGAGCAGCGAGATGCCGATGTAAGACAGCCAGATGATCGGGCGCGTGCGCCTCGGGAACCTGCGGCTGTTCCCGCCGGCGAACTCAGAAGCCCCGATGATCGTGAGCACGGCACCGAAGGCGAGGGGGACGTTGGAGTGCAAGCCGATCCAGCTGCCGACGATGCTGAGAAAACCACCGTCGGTCGAGACCAGCCAACTCAAGACAATGACACCAGCGAGCGTGCCTAGCCGGTTCGCGCTGAGCTGATCCCAATGGCGCACCAGATCGACAGCGACCGCCGCTGTGACTATGAGGGTGACGTCACAAAGCAAGACGGAGTACAAGCCCAAAGGCGCGACGAAACTGACTACGTAGGTCCACAGCGCCCACCCGCTGACGAGCGCCAAGCCGAATCCGGTTTGACGCCCTTTCAAGGTCGTGCCGCCATTGGCTCTGCGCATCCCAACGATCAGGAGCAGCGCGAACACCACGGCCGCCGCTCCGAGCTGGAAACCGACGTCTTGCGCGTAGTTGGCTAACCACCCGAAGGGGTTAGGGATCGACGAGCCGCCTCCTCTCGGGAACAGCGCCGCGAGTACCCACGACGCACTGACGAGAGCCGCGACAACGATGAGGCCGACACTGTAAGCGCCGGCTCCGAAGAGGATGACTCGCTCAGTCTCGACCTCACGGCGAGGTGTCCCGAAAAGCCCGCGAGCGCCGAGGGTCATCCACACGAACATCCCGACGCCGAGCACGGACAGGACCGCTATCTGTGGGTAGTGCGTCAATGACCACCAGCCGTCTCCGCGATAGCGCCTCAGCA
>JBEKMZ010000030.1:0-34988 GCA_049523315.1 Acidimicrobiales bacterium
CGCATGATGTAGGGGACCTCCACTTGGTCGTCGGGTTTGGGTTGCACCCGACATCACAGCCGGGCCAACACGACGACCGGTGGATGGTCTCTGTCAGCGCCTATCCGCGCGACCTCTTAGTCTCGAGCGCGGGCCCACACGTCCTCGGCAGTGGGCCGCCGAGGCTCACCAGCGCGACTGGGCGTAGCCGGTTTCTTCCCAGCTCGTGATGACGATGAGGAACATCACAAAGCTGAGCACGTGCACGCCCGTGCACCACAGGCAGATCGTGTGCAGGACGAGCGCCTCTTGGGAGACCAGCCAGACCACCATCCCCATCCCGACGACGACCCCGGCGACGCGTCCCCAGGCGAGCCATGCCGCCTCAGAGCGCCAGGCCGCGGGAAGACAGATCGCGCCCATGCCGATGAAGTACACGAGCCCAAAGATCGGCACGGGGATGTGGAAGATGACCGAGGACGGGCTCGTGAGCACCTTGGAGCAGTCCACGACCCCGTTGTTGCTGCAGACGAGCGCGCCCGGCTCGTAGTGGACGATCAGGAGGTAGATCGAGATGGCGATGCCGACAAGGCAGATGGCACCGAGGATCAGGGGCCGCCAAGGCCGGCCTTGAAGGATCTCCCGAGCCCGTGAAACCCTCGTGGCCGGCCTAGGCGCGCTCTTGCGTGGCGCCCCTGGGCGTTGCCTTTGAGTGGTCTTCTGACGGCTCACAGCTTGGCTAGGGCAGCCGCCGCCTTTTGGACCACAGGCGTGTTGCAGACCGAGCCCGGCTTGTCGTGGGTCATCTTGCAGATCGCGGCCGCGTAGTAGTTGGCCCCTGTGAGGATCGTCTGGGCTGGCGCGGCAGTCGGGTTGCTTACGAGGCTCTCAGCGATCTGGTCGTGGGAGAAGCCGGCGAGGATTGGCGGGTTGATAAAGGTGCCGTCCTCGATGAGCCGGTTGCCGAAGTCTATGAACGGGATGCCGTCCTCGCCCTGGGTCGTCTGGTACTTCGATCCGTCGTAGTTGCTGAAGATCTTGAGCACCTTGGAGGACATGGGCTCGAGCGGCTTGTAGCCGCTGCAGCTCAGCACCGCCTGCGAGTTGCTCGTCGACTCGATGTCGCTGCACTGCTCGGTGGCGTCGAAAGCGACATAGGGGCTCGAGTAGCTCGCCTTGTAGAAGCTCAAGGTATTCGTGCCCGGATAGACGTCGGCGAGTCCCGAGGCCGTGATCTTCAGGTTCTTGAAGGTCCCGAAGCGTGCGAGGGCGATCGCCAGCGGCCAGCGCGTGGCGGCACAGTACGGGCAGTAGTTGGAGCCCACATAGATGATGAGCGGCTTGGTCCCGCTCGTGAGCGCAGGCTGGTTCTTGAGAACCGTGAGCCCTTGTGCGTAAGGCCCGGAGCTTGTCACGGTGGACCCGGCGGCTGCGAAGGCTGACGCAGGCGTGTCGGCGATCGCGTTGACCACGACCGCCGGGGCGGGCTTGGAGCCGAAGCCGACCCCGTTCTGCGTGCCCTTGCCACCGGTCACCCCGACGAGGACGATGACGAGGATGACGAGGACGACAAGGACGGTGCCGAAGATGGCAGCTGTCATGGCGGTGGAACGCTGCTGGGGTTTTCTTACCGAGCCGCGTCGGGAATTCGGGCCGCCTGCCCTTGCCCGCTGGGCGGCGGCCGCTTGGGCCTTGGTCCTCGGGGCCGTCGGCCCGGCCGCGCGTGCACGCTGCGCGGCGGTCTGGCGTTTCTGGCCGGAGATGTTCCGCTGCGCCAGGCGTTCGCGTGCGCGTTCCGCGGCAGCTTCGTCCTGCCCGTTGCCGGCAGCTGGCCTGCCGTTGCTGGTTGTCCGGCTTCCGCTCTTCGTGGGTTGCCCACGCCGAGGGGGACGGTTGCCACTTTGTGCCATTACGGCGTGATCTCCTCGTCGGTACCGCGCATAGCGCGGCAGGGGGGTGCCTCCTCTGACCAGGACTCTACTTGGCTGGCAGGAGGGGGTGAGGTCGGGGCCACGCCGGAGCAGGCCAACCACCTGTCCGGCTCCGGCGAAGCGCGTTGGTGGGGCATGCTGGGCGCGTGATCGGCGCCCTCGTGGTCGAGCTCCATTTCCCCGCCTGCCGTTCGTTGAAGGACAAGCGGGCCGTGCTCCGACCGGTGGTCGACGGCGCCCGCGCACGTTTTGCCGTCGCTGTCGCCGAGGCGGGCTACCAGGACCTGCATCAGCGTTCGCTCGTGGAGGTGGCAGCAGCCGCTGCTCACGAGAGCGTGGTGACGGACATCCTCGACGCCGTCGAGCGTTACATCTGGTCCCTGCCGGGCCTCGAGGTGGTGGGCTCCACGCGCCGGTGGCTCGAGGACGAATGAATCACCAGCCCCGCCGCGCTCGTATCGCGTGCTCCGTCTTGGAGTTCGAGCCTTTCGGTACGATCGGACCATGGACACAGCTCGAGCCGAAGACGACCTTCGAGTGCTCGATCGTGCCGAGGCCGAGCTAGAGGATGTGGAACGGGCTCTCGCGCGACTCGGAGCGGGGGCCTATGCCACCTGTGAGGCCTGCGGTGGGCCGATACCGGCCGGCCGGCTCGACGAGCTGCCCCTGACCCGTCGCTGCGCGGACCATGGCGCACCGGGGACGCTCGATCCGGCCGGGACCTGAGGCTTGGCGCGGCTTCGATTGTTCGCCCAGGCCCGTGAAGCTGCGGGCACCGGCGCGACGACCCTCGAGGGGGTCAACGTCGGCGAGGTCTTGGACGCGGCCGTGGCGCGCTTCGGCCCGCGCTTTTGCGCTGTCCTCGCCACAAGCGCCATTTGGCTCAACGGTGACCCGGCGAGGCGCGACACGCCGGTCGCAGACACCGACGAGGTCGCGGTGCTGCCACCGGTCTCGGGCGGGTGAGGTCGGAGCCTGCCGGGCTCCCTCGCCGGCCCCGGGGGTCAGCCCTTCTTTGTCTCCCAGAAGATCCGGTCGATCTCGGCGATCTGGTCGAGCAGCTTCTGGCCGACGGCGACGTCGGTGGTCTTTTTCGACTCGCCGGCCGCCTTGGTGGCGCTCCAGAACAGGCTGTGGAGCTCAGGGTGCTTCTCGAGGTGCTCAGGCTTGAAGTAGTCGGTCCACAGCACCCACAGGTGGTGCTTGACGAGGTCCGCCCGCTCTTCTTTGATAACAATCGCCCGCTGCTTGAAGACCTCGTCGCTAGAGGCGTTGAACTTCTCCATGGTGGCTTTGACAGACTCGGCCTCGATCCTGGCCTGGGCGGGATCGTAGACGCCGCAGGGCAGGTCGCAGTGGGCGTAGACGGTCGCCGGGGCGCTCAAGCGGTCGAGCAGTGTGAGCAAACGCGAGGTGAGTTGCATGCTGCAGCTCCTTTTACGGGCATCGTTGGCTAGTTTTCGCTCACCTTATCCGCGGCTTCGCGAACTCAGGTCGGCGAGCACGCCCGCCGCCGCGCGCCGAGCGAGGCTGTTCGCGGGCGTCGCTGTGGTGATGGGGCTCGGCGTCGTGGCGGTTCTCTTGGTGCGACCGCGGCGGGTGAGCGTGGAAGGAGAGAGCATGATGCCGAGCCTCGCCCCGGGAGACCGGCTGCTCGTGTTGAACCTGGGCGGCGCCCGCCCCGGGGACATCGTCGCCCTGCACGACCCGGACCAAGTCGGCCGGCTGCTCGTAAAGCGCGTCGCCACGGTCGGGCCGGTCGGGGTCGAGGTGCTCGGCGACAACGCCACGGCCAGCCGCGACAGCCGCAGGTTCGGGCCGGTGCCGCCCTCGCTCCTGCTCGGCAGGGCCGTGTATCGCTACTTCCCGTCTGCTCGCGCCTCGTCCTTACGGCACCTCGGCGTCAGCGGCGGTACGCTCAGTCGCGATGGGCCTGCACCGAGAGGACATAGACCGGCTGCTGGAGGCCGAGCTGACCAGTGACCTGGGAGCGATTCCAGTGGACGAACTGAGGCTCCGCCGGGAGGAGTGCGACCGGGCAGAGTTCGCGCTCTCCTATGTGAGGCGCGTCCTGCAAGGTGAGCTCGACATCGTGGCGGCCGAGCTGGCGGCACGCGGCCGCGGGGTGCGGGGCGACATGGGACGGCTAATCGAGGACCTCCCGACGATCCTCGCCGGGGCGGGAGCCGTCACACCTTCGACCGAGCGCGCGCACGAGCCACGCCTGACGATGGCGGGTGCCACCGAGGGCTGGACCGGTCAAAGCGAGCTCGACTTGGAGAACCTCGTCGCCGAGGTGCTGTCCGCGGAGACGAAGGCTGACCTCGTGCTTCCCGGCGCCAACCTCGGTGCCTTCGGTGACGAGGAGCTCCGGGCTCTCGCCGAGTCGCTGCTCGCCGCCGAGAAGAGCGTCTCGACGAGCCGCCGCGTCCTGCACGACCAGATCGACCAGCTCCAAGCTGAGATAGTCAACCGTTACAAGGTCGGAGCGGCAAACCCGGACAGCCTGCTCAACTGAAGGCTGGATGACCGCGAGCCAGTCCTCCGACCGCTGGGCCGATCTCGGCGAGTTCATACGCCAGCAGCGGAACACGGCCAGGCTCTCGCTGCGCAGGCTTTCTGAGATCGCGGGGATATCGAACCCCTACCTGAGCCAAATCGAGAGAGGCCTGCGCAAGCCCTCGGCCGAGATCCTCCAGCAGATAGCGAAGGCCCTGCGCATCTCGGCCGAGACGCTCTATGTCCGTGCCGGGATCCTCGAGGACGAGCGCGGCGACGACGACCTCGTCCGGCACATCCTCACCGACCCATGCCTGCTCGAGGAGCAGCGTCAGGCTCTCGTACGTGTGTACCTGGCGTTTCGCCGTGAGAACGGCCTGTGGGAGGCGGACTCGGGACAGCCGCGGGCCGAGGCCGAAGCGCGAGGGGCCTGATCTCGGGGTGTGCTCTATAGGCTGGCCCCCAATGCGCAAGTTGGCCGTCCTCTCGATGCACACTTCGCCCCTGGCCCAGCCGGGGACAGGAGACGGCGGCGGCATGAACGTCTATGTCCGTGAGCTCTCCTCGGCGCTCGCCCGCAGGGGGGTCATGTGTGATGTCTATACACGGCGCTGGTCGCCCGAGCTTGCCGACGTTGTCGCCGTCGAGCCCGGCTTCTCCGTCCATCACGTCGCGGCCGGCCCGCCGAAGGCCGTCGCGAAGGAGACCCTCCAAGACCACGTCGGGGAGTTCACCGAGTCGGTGATCGACCGGATGACAGATCCGCGGTACTACAAGCTCGGCTACGGCGAAGCCCCGGCTGACGCCATTCACGCGAACTACTGGCTGTCGGGCCTCGCGGGCCACGCCATCAAGCACCGCTTGGGGCTGCCCCTCGTCTCGACGTTCCACACCCTCGATCGCGTGAAGGCCGAGGCGAGCCCGGAGGAGGTCGAGACAGCCGAGCCGGGCCGCCGTGCGCAGGCCGAGTCGGAGATTATCGGTTGCTCGGATGCCCTCTTGGCCTCGTGCTCGGTAGAGCTCGACCAGCTCGTGGACCTCTACGGGGCAGAGCCGGACCGGGTCGAGGTCGTCCCGCTCGGGGTTGACCACGCCTTCTTCTCGCCCGGCGAGCGTGCCCACGCCCGAGGTGCGCTCGGCATCGGCCGAGCAGGTCCCCTCCTTTTGTTTGTGGGCCGCATCCAGCCCCTTAAGGGCGCGGACGTGGCCGTAAGAGCTTTCGCGCTTTTGTCGGAGTCGATCCCCGACGCCCAGCTCGTCGTCGTCGGCGGCCCGTCGGGGCCGAGAGGCGAGGCGGAGGTGGCAGCGCTGCACAGAGCGGTGGCGGCCTTGGGCCTCGCCGGCCGGGTCCGCTTCGTGCCGCCACAGCCGCACGAGCTGCTCTCGACCTACTACAGGGCGGCCGACTGCTGCCTAGTGCCGAGCCGCTCGGAGTCCTTCGGCCTCGTTGCGCTCGAAGCTGCCGCATGCGGGACTCCGGTCGTGGCGGCCGCGGTCGGAGGACTGACCACTCTCGTACGCCACGGCGGCACCGGTTACCTCGTGGAGGACGGGGACGCGCAGGCCTACGCCCGTTTCGCGGCGGAGATCTGCAACGACCCGCTGTTGCAGGCCGAGCTCGGGGCGGGCGCGGCCACGATGGCGTCCGGCTACAGCTGGTCGAGCACCGCGGACCAGCTCGTGCGCCTCTACGACCGCCTCACCTCCCGCACTCTTGTCGAGTGCTGAGCCCGCGGCCGTGATACGGCTCCTCGTAGTCGGCGGTGGCCGTATGGGCCACGCGTTCCTCGGTGGCCTGCTCCGCTCGGGCTGGGCCGAGCCGGGAGACCTCGCCGTCGTCGAGCCGGTGGCATCGGCGCGCGACGAGCTCGAACGACGCTACCCCGGAGTGGTCGTGTGCGAGGACGGATGTGCCGCGGAGGCGGCCGTGCTGGCTGTAAAGCCCACAGACGCGCAGGCCGCGTGCCGGACCATCGTCGGCTCCGGCTGCCGCCGTGTCGTGTCGATCGCAGCCGGGATCACGCTCGCCCAGCTCGAAACCTGGATCGGGGGCACCGTCGTCGTTCTCCGGGCCATGCCCAATACGCCCGCGCTCTTGGGTGCGGGAGCCTCGGCCCTAGCGGGTGGGCCGGCGGTGACCGAGAGCGACTTCACCTGGGCGGAGGGCGTTCTGTCCTCGCTCGGGGTCGTGGCGCGTGTCCCCGAGTACCAGCTCGACGCCGTGACGGGGTTGTCCGGCTCGGGCCCCGCCTATGTCTTCTTGCTTGCCGAGGCGCTGGTCGAAGCCGGTGTCCACGAGGGGCTCGAACGCGAGGTGAGCCGGCTGTTCGCCGTCCAGACGCTGCTCGGATCGGCCCGACTGCTCGCCGAGACGGGCGACTCGCCCGAAGTCCTGCGGGCGATGGTCACCTCTCCAGGTGGCACGACAGCCGCTGCGTTGCGGGTATTCGAGGCGCACGCATTCCGCTCCGCCGTGCTCGAAGCCGTCGCTGCGGCGGCCGATCGCTCCCGCGAGCTCGGCCGCAAGAGCTGAGCCGGCGAGCACCGCAGGGCCAGGCTCGGGACCTCGCGGGCGACGCGATGGACTTCCCACTTTGCACTTCAGTCACATTGGCGTACATTCGTGACTGGCGGAGAGGGGTGATGCAACTGTCAAACATCGAGTACGCCAAGGCAAGATTCTCCACAGTCGCAGAAGTAGCCCAGGCGCTGCGAGTCTCGAACATGACCGTCTACCGACTCATCAAGTCTGGACAGCTGCCGGCTGTACGTGTCGGCAAGTCGTACCGGCTGCGTGACGAGGACGTGGACCGTTACCTCGCGGAGCGTTTCACCGAGGCTGGCTGAGACGCGTCGTCCGCCTAGCGAGCGGCCCGGTTTGTGAGCGGGTGCACGAAGTAGTTACGATCCCCGTGAATGGTCGAACGCTTCGCTCGGCGGATACCGGAGCCCACCGTCGTGCGGCTGCCGTTGTACCAGCGCGCCCTGTTGGAGCTCTCGGCCGGCGGCACCCCGACGGTGTCCTCGGCGGAGCTTGCGGACGCTGCCGGGGTCAACGCGGCCAAAGTGCGCAAGGACCTGTCGCATTTGGGCACCTACGGCACGCCGGGCACCGGCTACGACGTCAACTACCTTCTCGGCCAGGTCCGCCACGAGCTCGGCCTCGATCGGGAGTGGGAAGTTGTCATCGTCGGCATGGGCAACCTGGGCCATGCGCTCGCGCATTCGCAGAGGTTCTCGACTCAGAACTTCCGCACGGTCGCCCTGTTCGACGTCGACCCCACCAAGATCGGCGAGGACATCGACGGGCTGGCGATACGGCACCTTTCGGAGCTCTCTTCGATCGGAGACGCGAGCCACGCGATCGGAGTGATCGCCTGCCCGGCCAGTACCGCCCAAGACGTGTGCAATCGTCTCGTGGAGGCAGGCGTCGGTGCGATATTGAACTTCGCCCCGACCATCTTGAACGTCGTCGCGCCGGTTCTGCTCCGCCAGGTCGACTTCGCCGTCGAGCTGCAGGCGCTCGCTTTCTACGTCGTGCACCCCGAAGCTGTCCCAGCTTCGGAGGAAGGCCCTCAATCGGGCCTGTGAGCTCGGCGGCACATTGAGAACTCTCCGCATCGCGACTCGTGGAAGCGAACTCGCGCTCGCCCAGGCGACCCTTGTCGGCGATGCCATAGTGGCCGCGGCACCACCGGGGGCGGGCTTGTCGATCGAGCTCGTTGTCGTCGAGACGGCCGGTGACCGCCAGCTCGACCGTCCCATCGGGGCGATCGGTGGACAGGGCGTTTTCGTCAAGGAGGTCGAGCAGGCCCTACTCGACGGCCGGGCCGATCTCGCGGTTCACTCCGCCAAGGATCTCCCGTCTTTCTCGGGCACCGACGGCCTCGGGATCGTCGCCGTGCCGAAGAGGGCCGATCCGCGCGACGCGCTCGTGGGGCTGCCCCTGTCCGAACTTGGCCCCGGCGCGCAGGTGGCTACCGGAGCGCCGCGCCGGCGGGCGCAGCTGGCGTGGCTCCGGCCGGACTTGCGCTTTAAGGAGCTACGGGGCAACATCTCCACCCGCCTAGGCAAGGTGCCGGAGTCCGGTGCGGTCGTGATGGCGTACGCCGCCCTCGAGCGGCTCGGCTGCGCCGAGCTCGCTGCCGAGGTGCTGGACATTTCGACGATGATGCCGCAGGTGGGCCAAGGCGCCCTCGCCGTCCAGTGCCGTTTGGGCGACGAGGCGACCGCCGAGGCACTGGGCCCCATCGACGACACCGGTTCGCATCGCTGCCTCGACGCCGAGCGGGCCTTTCTCGCCGAGCTCGGCGGTGGTTGCGAGCTGCCCGTAGGTGCGCATGGCGAGGTCGGTATGGACGGAGCGGTCGAGCTGAGGGGCCTTGTCGCGAGCCTCGACGGTCTCGTCTTGTTGCGAAGGGCACTGCGTGGCCCGGACGCGCACGAGGTGGGCCGGGCGCTGGCCCAGGAGATCCTCGAGAACTGCGGCGGCGGCGAGATCCTCTCCGGGGCGGCCAGCCTGCCGTGACGGGCGTCGGGGCGGCTTCCGGGCCGCTCAAGGACTGGCGCGTGATCGTGACCCGGGCCCGGGCCCAGTCGTCCGAGCTCGTGCGCGCCCTCGCCGATCTCGGGGCGATCCCGGTGGAACTGCCCGTGATCGAGATCGCGGACCCCGCGGATGGGGGCCTCGCGCTCGCGCAGGCTCTCGCGCGGCTCGAGGAGCACGACTGGGTCGTGTTTACCTCGGCCAACGCCGTCGAAAGGTGCTGGGAGCGGCTCGCCATCGCCGGGGTGCATGGGGATGTCAAGGTCGCCGCGATCGGAGCCGGCACCGCCGCCGCCCTCGCCGCGCACGAACTCACGGCCGATCTCGTCCCGGACGAGTTCGTGGCGGAGTCTCTCGTCGCGGCCTTCCCGGCACCTGCGGCGCCTGGGGCAGGCTCGGTGCTGCTGCCCTGCGCAGCGGGAGCCCGCGGGACGCTCGCAGCCGGCCTTCGGGACAAGGGCTGGCAGGTGGAGGTGGTGGAGGCTTACAGGACCGTCCGACCGATGCTTGAGGAGAGCTCCGTCGAAGCTTTGGCCGTTGCCGACGCCGTCACCTTCACGTCCTCGTCGGCGGTGACCGGATACCTTGAGCTGGCGGGGCACGCACAGGTGCCCCCGGTCGTCGCCTGCATCGGCCCGATCACGGCCCGCACCGCCATCGCGGCCGGTCTTCGCGTCGACGTCGTGGCGCGCGAGCACTGCGTCGACGGGCTCGTCGAGGCCCTCGTCGAGTGGGTGAAGGCCCGGGACGCCTCCGCGGGCCAGAGGTAGTCTCGTCCTGATGGGATTCCCTGCCCGGAGGATGCGGCGCCTGCGGCGCCTGCCGGCTGTGCGCCGCCTCGTGGCCGAGTCGTCACTCGGCATCGAGGACCTCGTGGCGCCCTTGTTCGTCCGCGAGTCGATCGAGTCTCCGGTGCCGATCGCCTCGATGCCGGGTGTCGTCCAGAACACGGTCCCGTCACTGGTGACCGAGGCGCGAAGGCTCGCCTCGCTCGGTATCGGCGCCGTCTTGCTATTCGGTGTGCCGAGCCGGAAGGACCCGACCGGCTCGGGCGCGTCCGACCCTGACGGGATCGTCCAGGTCGCCCTCGCCGAGCTTCGCGACGCGCTCGGCGACGAGCTCGTGGTCATGAGTGATCTGTGCCTCGACGAGTACACAGACCACGGCCACTGCGGAATCTTGGACGAGCGGGGAGAGGTCGACAATGACGCCACGCTCGTTCGCTACGGGGAGGTGGCAGTCGCCCAGGCCGACGCGGGGGCGCATTTCGTCGCGCCGAGCGGGATGATGGACGGCCAGGTCGCCGCCATCCGGTTGGCCCTCGACGACTCCGGCCACGGCGAGGTGGGGATCCTCGCCTACGCCGCAAAGTACGCCTCGGCCCTCTACGGCCCTTTCCGCGAGGCGGTGGACGTGTCCATCGCCGGAGGTGGCGACCGCAGGGGCTATCAGCAGGACCCGCGCAACAGGCGCGAGGCGCTCGAGGAGGTACGCCTCGACGTCTCAGAGGGGGCGGACATCGTCATGGTAAAGCCGGCCCTTGCTTACCTCGACGTGATCGCGGCCGTCCGCGCGGCCTTCGATGTGCCGCTCGCCGCCTACCACGTGAGCGGCGAGTACGCCATGGTGGCGGCCGCGGCCGAGAGGGGTTGGATCGACCGAGAGGCAGTGGCGCTCGAGCACCTCGGCGCCATCAAGCGCGCCGGCGCCGACATGATCCTCACCTACTTCGCCGCCGAGATCGCAGAGCTGCTCGGCGCCGGCGCTCAGCCCTCGGGGACCTGACGGGTAAGCGCCACGACGGTCCTGTACACAGCCTCTGCCGGGCCGAGCTCGTCAGGCCGCAGGTAGTTCCCCATGATCCTGAGCAGCCACTCCATGACCGAGCGGCTGTACATGCCCGTGTTGACGAACAGGCGCATCAGCCCGGGTCGCGAGACGACGCCGATGAAGGCCCTCGCCACCCGGTAGTAGAGCCCGTAGATGTCCTGCAGGGACTCCTCGTAGCGAGCCAGCAACCGCGCGTCGCCGGTCGCGAGGGCGTCGGCGACGGCGCCGGCCGCCAGGCGGCCCGTCTCGTAGGCATAGGCGATGCCCTCGCCGTTGAACGGGTTGATGGACCCGGCGGCGTCGCCGACGGCGATCCAGTCCGCCCCGACGCGAGGTCCGACGGCGAGGCCCATCGGGAGGCGCCCCCCGCTAGGCGCGCCGCAGCAGGTGTCGGGGCCGAGGCACCACGATGCCGGCGCCTGGGCGACGAAGGCGTCCATGAGCTTGGTCGTGTTGACGTTCTTCCACCGCCCATTGGTCGACAACAGGCCCACGCCGACGTTCACGCGGCCGTCGCCGAGGGGGAAGATCCAGCCGTAGCCGGGAACGACCTTGCCGTTGGCATCGCGGATGTCGAGGAACGAGTCGATCCACGCCTCGGCGTGGCGAGGCGAGCTGTAGTAGCCCCGCAGAGCCATGCCTTGGGGCCACTCGCGGTTGCGGGCCGTGCCGAGGGCCCGTCCGAAACGGGAAAGGGAACCGTCGGCGACGATCACATACTTGGCCCTGACCTCGGTCGTTGTCCCCCGGGCGCGGTCGCGCACGACGGCGCCCCCGATTCGAGCCGACGGCGTACCGAGCGTCGGTGTCGACAAGGGCGCGACGGCCTCGGCCCCCTGCCAGATCACCGCACCGGCCTTCTCGGCACGCGCCGCGACGAGGCCGTCGAGGTCGGCTCTCGTGATCACATAGCCGAAGGACGGGAGCTCAGGGTGCGAGGGCCAGCTCAGCGCGATCGAGCGGCCGTAGGCGTTCGCGCGCAGGCCCACGTAGCGGTGGTGCGGCGCGAGTTCGTCGCCGAGCCCCATCTCTTGGAGCTGGTGGACCGAGCGCGGCGTGAGGCCGTCCCCACAGGTCTTCTTGCGCGGGTAGTGCTTCTTCTCGACGACGAGGACGTCCACGCCCGAGCTCGCGAGCCAATAGGCAGCCGCTGCGCCGCCAGGCCCGCCCCCCACGACCAACACGTCGCAGTTCCACCACTCGGGGCGGGGAGGCTGCAGCTCCGCCGCGGCATCATTCGCTGCAGTCATGCGAGCATGATAGGAGCGCCGGCCGGCGATCGGTCTCGATGTGCTCGCCGGTAGCGTGCGTGCTAGAAACCGCCGAGGACATATGGGCAGCCTGGACAGCTATCTCCCAATCTTTTTCATGACCGTGCTCGGGATCGCGTTTGCGAGCCTTTCGTTCGCCGCGTCCAAGCTGCTCGCGCCCCAGCGTCCGACCTCGGCCAAAGAGGCGCCTTACGAGTGCGGCATCGTGCCCGACCACGAGCCGGCCCGGCGCTTCCCGGTGCGCTTCTATCTCATCGCGATGATCTTCGTCGTGGTCGACATCGAGATCATCTTCATATTCCCCTGGGCGGTCGTCTCGCAGAGCCTGGGCCGGTTCGGCCTGGTGGAGATACTCGTCTTTGCAGCTTCGGTCTTCGTGCCGCTCGTGTACCTGGTCGCGAACGGCGCTCTCGACTGGGGCCCGCTCAAGCGTGTCCGGCCCTTGGAGCCGGAGTCCGTCAGAGACTCGTCTTCGACAGTCCGCCGCATCGGGTCTTCGAGCGGCGAGGCGGCCTAGGCCGGGGGCGGCGGAGTGGGCCTCGAAGATCTCAAGCACAATTTCCTCACGGGCTCCCTCGAGGAGCTCGTTAAATGGGCGCGCCGCTCGAGCGTGTGGCCGGCGACCTTCGGCCTCGCGTGCTGTGCCATCGAGATGATGGCGGCCGGGGCGGCTGACTTCGACCTGGCCCGGTTCGGGATGGAGGTCTTCCGTGGCTCGCCCCGCCAGGCCGACCTCATGGTCGTCGCGGGCCGCGTCTCGCAGAAGATGGCGCCGGTTCTGCGGCAGGTCTACGACCAGATGGTCGAGCCGAAATGGGTCATCTCCATGGGCGTTTGCGCCTCGACGGGGGGCATGTTCAACAACTACGCCATCGTGCAGGGGGTCGACCAGATCGTCCCAGTCGACGTCTACGTCCCGGGGTGCCCGCCGAACCCGCAGACGCTAATTCACGCGATCTTGACCCTGCACGAGAAGATCCGACTCGGCGAACTCACCCAGCGCCGTCCGGGTGAGACCGGAGCAGGGATCGACCTCGCCGCCGAGCCAACCGCGCCGGGATGGGTCGCGCCGCCTTCGGGCATCCGCCTCGGGACGCCGCGCTGATGCAGAGCGCGGTCTCGGGCGCAGCCGAGCTGGCGGGCGGGGGCGTCATCGCGTCTAACGGCGTGCTCGGCCAGGAGGTGCTCCACGTCGCGCGCGAGGGGTACATCGAAGCTGTCGAGTCGCTGCGCAAGGGTGGTTTCGACATGTGCGCGGACTTGTGCGCCGTCGACTACAAGGATCATTTCGACCGGCCCCTTCCCGAAGGCGTCGCGCCGGAGCGCTTCGAGGTCGTCGTCAACCTGGTCTCGATCGGACGCCGCCAAAGGGTGCGCCTTCGGGTCCAGGTCCCCGAGACGGACCCGGTCGTCGCGACGCTGTTCCACCTCTACCCGGGCACCGAGAACATGGAGCGCGAGGCCTTCGACATGTACGGGGTCCGTTTCGAGGGCCACCCAGACCACACGCGGATCCTCATGCCCGATGACTGGGAGGGCCACCCGCTGCGCAAGGACTACTCAGTGGGCCGCGTGCCTGTCCAGTTCAAGGAAGCGCCGGGCCCGCGGTGACCGACGAGGAGCTGATAGCGGAGACCTTTGAGGGGCCCCAGGAGCTGCAGGACCTGGAAGACACGAGCCCCGAGGAGCTGGCGATCGAGCAGGGCGCGGCGCGGCGCCTGCCGGAAGGCCTCGTGCTCGACCCCGGCGATCTGGACGTCGAGTTCGGCTCCGACGAGACGATGATCATCAACATGGGCCCGCAGCACCCCTCGACCCACGGCGTGCTGCGTATCATGCTCGAGCTCGAGGGCGAGACGGTGCTGCGCTCCAAGCCGATCATCGGGTACCTCCACACGGGCATGGAGAAGACCGGCGAGCAGCTCACCTACGTCCAGGGCGCGACCAATGTCACCCGCATGGACTACCTCTCGCCGCTGCACAACGAGCTCGTCTACTCGCTCGCGACAGAAGCCCTCTTGGGCATCGAGGTCCCGCGGCGGGCGACCTGGATCAGGATGCTCATGACCGAGCTCAACCGCATGTCCTCGCATGTGTTGTGGATGGCTACCAACGGCATGGACCTCGCCTCGACGTCGATGATGATCTACGGCTTTCGGGACCGGGAGATGATCCTCTCGTTCTTCGAGAAGACGACGGGCCTGCGCATGAACCACGACTACATCAGGCCCGGCGGCGTCGCCGCGGACCTGCCCGACGGGTGGGAGGACGACGTCATGGCGATCGTCGACACCATTCCCGGGCGTGTTGACGAGTACGACGCGATGCTGACCGGCCAACCCATCTTCAAGCAGCGCACGGAAGGCGTCGGCCTCATCTCGCCCGAGCTCGCCGTCGCGATGTCGGCGACGGGCCCGATCCTGCGCGCCTCGGGCGTCGCCTGGGATCTGCGTAGGGACATGCCCTACCTCGCCTACGACGAGGTCGACTTCGACGTCATCGTGGGCACCGTCGGCGACACCTACGACCGCTACGCGGTGCGGCTGAACGAGATCCGCGAGTCCTGCAAGATCGTCCGCCAGTGTGTGGAGAAGATGCCGCCCGGGGACTACCGGACCCAGGACAAAAAGGTGACGCCACCGCCGCGGGCGCGCATCGACGAGTCGATGGAGGCCCTCATCCATCACTTCAAGATCTTCACGCGCGGCTTCGAGGTCCCCGGAGGAGAGGTGTACGTGGCCATCGAGTCGCCCAGGGGCGAGCTCGGCTGCTACATGGTCTCGGACGGGTCGAACAGGCCCTACAGGATGCACATCAGAGCGCCGAGCTTCGTGAACTTGCAGACTCTCCCTCCGCTTCTTCGTGGTGGGCTTATCGCGGACGCGATCGCCATCATCTCCTCGGTCGACCCGGTCATGGGTGAGGTGGATCGCTGATGGGCCACCTGTCCGCGCAGAACCGTGCCAGGGCCGAGGCGATCGTGGCGTGCTACCCGCTCGCGCGCTCGGCACTCATCCCGCTGTGCCATATCGCCCAGTCTCAGGACGGCTACCTCACCCGCGAGGCGATGGAGGAGATCGCTGGGATCGTCGGCTGCACACCGGCTGAGGTGCGGGGTACGGCGAGCTTTTACGACATGTTGCACACCGAGCCTGTCGGCAGGCACGTCTTCAGCGTCTGCACGAACATCGCCTGCATGCTCGCAGGCGCCTACGAGGTCCTCGACCGCGCCGAGGCCTCGCTCGGGATCTCCGTCGGCCAGACGACGGCCGACGGCGAGTTCACACTCGAGGAGGCCGAGTGCCTGGCCGGTTGCGACCAGGCACCATGTGTTCAGGTGAACCACCGTTTCTTCGGGCCCTTGGACCCTGAGAGCTTCGACCGGCTCGCCGACGACCTGCGCTCGGGCCGCCTCGCGCAGACCGTGCCCACCCACGGGATCTTGAGCCGTGTCGACCGCAACGTCGGCCTGCCCGCGCTCGCCGCCAAGGCGTCTGGCGCCGCCAAGGGCTCGGGCACCGCCCCGCCCAGTGGACCGGTCCCGGCATGATCACCGACGCACCCCGGATCGTCACCTCGCGTGTCGGGCTCGAGGACTCCTTCACCCTCGAGCGCTACCTCGCCACAGGCGGCTACGCGGGCCTGCGCAAGGCGCTCTCGATGGCGCCGGCCCAGGTCGCCGCCGAGGTCAACAAGGCGAGCCTTCTCGGTCGCGGGGGGGCGGGCTTTCCCGCAGGGCGCAAGTGGTCGATGCTGCGCCAGGCCGAGACCCGCTATGTCGTGGTCAACGGCGACGAGAGCGAGCCGGCGACTTTCAAGGACCACATGCTCATCGAGCAAGACCCGCACCAGATCATCGAGGGGACCGCGATCGCGGCCTACGCAACGGGGGCCGAGCTCGCGTTCATCTACTGCCGGGGGGAGTTCGCCCTCGGCCTCGAGCGCCTGCAGCAGGCCTGCAACGAGGCCTATGCGCATGGCGCCCTCGGTGCGGACGTGCTCGGCTCGGGCTACGGCCTCGACATCGTCATACACCCCGGCGCGGGCGCCTACATCTGCGGCGAGGAGACGGCGCTTTTGGAGAGCCTCGAGGGAAAGCGCGGCTTCCCGCGCATCAAGCCCCCGTTCTTTCCCGCCGCCATCGGCCTTTATGGCGCGCCTACAGTCGTCAACAACGTCGAGACAGTCTCCAACCTGCCCTGGATCATCACCAACGGAGCCGACGCGTTCACGGACCTCGGCGCGGGCTCCTCGAGCGGGACGCGCCTGTTCGCCCTGTCCGGGCGCGTCCTTAACCCAGGCTGGTTCGAGATCGAGATGTCGAAGACGACCTTCAGGGACCTCATTTACGACCCGACGCTCGGCGGAGGCGTACCCGACGGCAAGGATCTGAGGGCCTTCATCCCCGGTGGCGTGTCGGCACCGTGGTTCGGGCCTGACCAGCTCGACATGGGTTTGGACCAAGATGCCGTGGGCAAGGCGGGCTCGATGCTCGGCTCGGGCTCTGTCGTCGTGTTGGACTCCGACACCTGCCCGCTACGCGCCGCCTGGCGCATCACCCAGTTCTTTCACCGCGAGTCATGCGGCCAGTGCACCCCGTGCAGGGAGGGGAGCGGCTGGATCGAAAAGATAATGCAGCGCCTCGAACAAGGTCTCGGGCGCGAGAAGGACATCGAGCTCGTGCTTGACGCCTGCGACAACATCTCGCCGGGGCTCGCCTGGCCGCCGAAACAGACGACCATCTGCGTCCTCGGTCCCTCGATCCCCTCCGCGGTCGTCTCGGTGGCCAAGATGTTCCGAGACGAGCTTCTCGTGCACGTGAAAGAGGGCGGTTGCCCCTTCCCCCCGGACGCGGTGCGACGTGGCTAATCTCATCGATGCCCCAGCGGGGATCTCTCTGACCATCGACGGGCGCGTCATCGAGTCGCAAAAGGGCGAGCTGATCATCGCCGCCGCCGAGCGGGCGGGGATCTTCATCCCGCGCTTTTGCTACCACCCACGCATGAAGCCGGTCGGGATGTGCCGCATGTGCCTCGTCGAGGTCTCCTCGCCGCGCGGTCCGAGCCTTCAGCCGGCGTGCTACGTCGAGGTGGCCGACGGCCAGGAAGTCCTCACCGAGTCAGTCGCGGCGAAAAAGGCGCAAGAGGGCGTGATCGAGTACCTGCTCTTGAACCACCCGCTCGACTGCCCGGTCTGCGACAAGGGTGGCGAGTGCCCCCTCCAGGACCAGTCGGTGTCGCACGGCCCCGGTGAGAGCCGCTTCGACGAGGAGAAGCGGCACTGGGCCAAGCCCATCGAGATCGGCCCGCTCGTGCTGTTGGACAGGGAGCGCTGCATCCAGTGCGCCCGGTGCACCCGCTTTGCCGACGAGATCGCGGGCGAGGCGTTCATCGACTTCGCGCAACGCGGTGACCGGATCGAGGTCGCGATCTTCCCCGGCGACCCCTTCACTTCCTACTTCGCGGGCAACACGATCCAGATCTGCCCGGTCGGCGCGCTCACGGCGGCGCCGTACCGGTTCAAGTCCCGTCCCTGGGACCTCGAGCAGGTCGAGACGACATGCACGAGCTGCGCCGTGGGCTGCCGTATGGTCGCCCAGTCCTCGGCCGGGTCGCTCGTGCGCCACCTCGGCGTCGACTCCGAGCCGGTGAATCAGAGCTGGTTGTGCGACCGGGGCCGCTTCGGCTACGAGGCGGTCGAGGCGCCTGACCGCCTCGGACAGCCGCTCGTGCGCAACGACAGCGAGCTCGTACCGGCCACCTGGCACGAGGCCTTGAGCGGAGTGACCGATGCGATCGCACGCGCCCTGGACGGCCCCGGTGCCGGCGCGATCGGAGTGATCGGCGGCTCCAGGCTCGCGAACGAGGACGCCTATGCCTGGGTCAAGCTCGCGAAAGGCGTCATCGGCACCGACAATTTCGACGCTCAACTCGGTGACGGCCTCCCGGCGGCGCTCGTCGCGAGCCTGCCGCGGGCGACGATCGCACAGACCGTCGCCGCGAGCACCGTCATCGTGCTCGCAGGCGACCTTCGCGAGGAGCTCCCCGTCTTGCACCTGAGATTGCGCCAGGCCGCGGCCAACGACGGCCTGCGCATCATCGACTGCTCGCCGGTCGCGAGCGGGCTGCACAAGGTTGCCACCTGGGCCCCTTACAAACCTGGCGAGGCGGTCGAGCTGGCCCGCTCGCTCGTCGCAACCGAGTCGGGAGACGGCGTCGTCATCGTGCTCGGACGTCCTTCGCTCGCAGAGTCGCCCGCGCAGATCGCTGCCGCGGCGGCCGTGTTCGCCACCGCCTGGCCGCAGGCACGTTTTCTTTCCGCCCTGCGGAGGGCCAACGTGCATGGTGCGATCGACCTCGGCTGCGCCCCGGGCCTGTTGCCCGGGCGGGTGTCGCTTTTGGAGGGTGGTGCCTGGTTCGCCGACAAATGGGGCGCCGTGCCCGACAGGTCCGGGCTCGACACCGCCGGCATGCTGGAGGCGGCCGCCGCCGGCGAGCTGAGCACACTCGTGCTCCTCGGGGCGGACCCGCTGTCCGACTTCCCCGATCGTGCTCTGGCCAAGCGGGCGCTCGAACGTGTGGACTTCCTCGTGGCGATCGACACGGTCCTCAACGCGTCCTCGATGCTCGCGGACGTGGTGCTGCCGGCAGCCGGCTACGCGGAGCGCGGCGGCACGACGACGAACATAGAGGGCCGTGTCTCGCGACTCGCCGCCAAGGTCGTGCCCCCGGGCGTCGCCCGGGCGGACTGGGTGATCGCGACCGAGCTCGCCGACCGGCTCGGAAATGACCTGGGATTCGAGTCGCTGGACGGGATCTGGGTCGAGATCGAGCGGGTGGCGCCGTTGTACTCGGCCTGCTCGCTCGAGGCGCTCGCGGCCGCGTCCGCCGCCGACGGCATCGTCGTGCCCCTACGGGGCGCCCCGGTGGGGCTCACGCGCCTTCCCCGCCGGCTCGACCCGATCGCAACCCCGGGCATCGAGTCGGTGGAGGAGCAGGGTGCCCCCCTCGCCGCTGGCGCGGCGCGGGGGCCGGGTGTCGAGCCCGCGAGCACCGAGGGGCTAGCGGGCTCCGACCACGATTGGCGCGACGACGAGGAGGACGCACCTGGCGCCGCGGACGCCGACGCCAAGGCCGGCGCGCCCGCAAGTGACCCGGTCCCCTCCCGGCCCACGATGTTGCGCTTCGAGGCCGGCGAGTGGTCGTCGCCGGCGCCTTTGGCTGCTGGCGCGAACGGGGCGCGGCGGCTCGTCGTGCGGCGCAAGCTCTACGACCGCGGCACGCTCGTGCAGTCCGCGCGGTCCCTCGGACCCCTCGCCCCGCCCCAGCGGTTGCGCCTCGCCCCGGCCGAGGTCGAAAAGCTCGGTGCCCTGCCCGGTGACGAAGTCAAGGTGAGCTCGCCGAGCGGAAAGCTCGTGTGCCCTCTCGCCGCCGACCCGGCCGTCCCATGTGGAGTCGCCCTCCTGCAGTTCAACGCGGCGCCGATCTACGAGCCGGACGCCTCGGCTCTGATCGACCACAGGGCCGTTGCCGTCGAGGTCAAAGTGGAGAAGGTGGACTGATGCCCGACCCCCTGTTCTCGGGCGGAGTCGGCCTCGCCGTGCTCCTCACCGTCGTCGTCAAGGTCCTCGTCATGTTCGGCGTGCTCCTCGTCTCGGTGATGATGATGATCTGGTTCGAGCGCAAGGTCATCTCCGACATGCAAAACCGCGTCGGGCCCAACCGCGCCGGACCCTACGGCATCCTCCAGACGCTCGCGGACGGCATCAAGTTGTTCTTCAAGGAGGACCTGTTGCCGGCCGAGGCGGACAGCTTCGTCTTCAAGCTCGCCCCGTACCTCGCGTTGCTCCCGGCACTGTTGATATTCACGATCGTCCCCGTCGGCGGCGTCGTGACGATCGCCCACCACGTCGTCGAGCTGCAGGTCGCCGACCCGCCGATCGGGATCCTGTTCCTGTTGGCGCTCTCGTCGGTGTCGGTCTACGGCACCATGCTGGCGGGCTGGTCGTCAGGCTCGAAGTACCCGCTGCTCGGCTCGATCAGAGCATCGGCGCAGATGATCTCCTACGAGGCCGCGATGGGACTGACGATCGCGACGGTCGTAATCGTCACCCACTCGCTCTCGACGCGGGCGATCGTGGACGCCCAGGCGGCGAGCTTTTTCCACTGGAACATCTTCCGGCTCGGAATCCTGCCCTTCCCGATCTTCCTCGTGGCCGTGACCGCTGAGCTCAACCGGCCACCGTTCGACCTGACCGAGGGCGAGCAGGAGCTCGTGGGCGGGTTCCACACCGAGTACTCCTCGCTCCGCTTCGCTCTGTTCTACCTGGCGGAGTTCATGAACACGATCACGATGTCGGCCGTCATGGTGACGCTGTTCTTCGGGGGGCCGGACGGACCCGGGTTCCACTTCCTTCGCTGGCTCTGGCCGATCGTGTGGTTCGCCGGCAAGACCGTCGTGTTCTTGTACGTCTATGTCTGGATACGGGCCGCGCTGCCACGACTGCGCTACGACCAGCTGATGGGGATCGGCTGGAAGGTGCTCATCCCCTTCTCGCTCGGCTGGCTGCTGGTCGTGGCGGCCTTCAGGGTCGGCACCGCCTGGGGATTCGGCGTGTTCATCGGCTGTGCCGTAGCCGGGAGTGGGCTGTGGCAGGCGGTCCGGGTCGCCCGCGCCAGGCGTGAGGCCGTGGAAGACAGCTCTCCCGCCTGGCGGCGACTGCAGGCCTCCGAGGCCCATCTTCGTTCTGTCCCAGAACCAGACGGAGGCCGGTGATGGCCGACAAGGAGCCTAAGAAGCGGTCCCTGGGGTTCTTCGGCGGCTTCGCCGTGACCCTGAAGCAGGTCGGCGAGCCGCGGGTCACGACCCCGTACCCCGAAGAGAAGCTGCCGAAGCCCCCGCGCCTACACGGCCGCCACGTCCTCAACCGCTACGAGGACGGGATGGAAAAGTGCATCGGCTGCGAGCTGTGCGCGGCGGTGTGCCCAGCCGACTGCATCTATGTGCGCGGCCTCGACAACCCGCCCGCCGACCCGGTGTCGCCGGGCGAGCGGTATGGGTTCGTCTATGAGATCAACTACCTTCGCTGCATCCACTGCGACCTGTGCGTCGAGGCCTGCCCGACAGAGGCGATCACGGAGTCGAAGATGTTCGAGTTCTCCTTCACGAACCGCTCCGACGCCATCTACACGAAAAAAGAGCTCGTGGTCGACGACGACGGTCTGCCCCAGCACCTCGCGTGGGAGGACTGGCGCCCCGGCGACGACGAGCACAGCTCGGGTTGGATGCGGGCCACCTCACCCTCGGGCGCGGTCGAGTACGAGGGCAGCCCGCAGTGGTCTGGCGAGCTGGGCTTCGGGGTCCGTCCCGCAGAGGGCGGCCAGAGCGACAACCGCAACGACGTCGCCACGGGGAACATCTCGATCAGGGCCGTGGAGAGGGACAAGATCTCACGGCGCTTCGGCGGCAGGGTGCGCGGGACATGACGAGCCTGCTGCTCGCCGCCACGATCCCCGACGCCATCACCTTCGCTCTCGCGGCGGTGATCTGCGTCGTCGGAGCCCTCGGCGTCGTGCTGGCGCGCAACCCGGTCCATTCCGCCCTGATGCTCGTGATGACCCTTTTCGGCGTGGCCGTCCTGTTCGTCGAGGAGAACGCCCAGTTCCTCGCCGCGGTACAGGTGATCGTCTACGCCGGCGCGATCGTGGTGCTGTTCCTGTTCGTCATCATGCTGTTAGGCGTCGACCGCAGCGAGGTCATCGCCCGGGAGCCGCTCCCGGGCCAGCGGCCCGTCGCAATCTGCCTCGGGATCCTCGGCCTCGTGGAGGTCCTCCTCCTCGCACGCGGGCGCTGGCCGAGCGGGGCAGCGCAGGTGAGCGGCACCATCGGTACCCCCGCAAGCAACGTCCAGCAGATCGGCCGCTCTGTCTTCACGACATATCTGCTCGCCTTCGAGGTGACCTCGGCCCTGCTCGTGGTCGCCGTCGTTGGCGCTGTGGTTCTCGTGCGCCGGCCCCGCCGGGCGCCCGGGGACGAGAAGGCAGCTCTCGAGGCTGACCCGAGCGGCCCCGATGAGCTCGGGGCCTATCAGGGCGCAACGAAAGACGAGCCCGGTGACGTAACGGTCGATGAGCCCGAGACCGAGGCCGAGCTCGACGAGTCGGAGATCGCGCCATGAGCATCGCCGCTTCTTGGTACCTGACTCTCGCGGCCGTGCTGTTCACCATCGGCGCCGTCGGACTATTGATCCGCAGGAACGTCCTTGTCATGTTCATGTGCGTCGAGTTGATGCTGAACGCCGCCAACCTCACCTTCGTGAGCTTCGCCCGGAAGCTGAACGACATCGCCGGGCAGACGGCGGTCTTTTTCGTTCTCGTCGTGGCGGCGGCCGAGGTGGTCGTCGGCCTCGGGATCATCGTGTCCATCTACCGCCGCCGCCCCGGGGCGACGGCGGACGATATCCACGGGCTCAAGGGCTGAGTCCGTGCTCCGCGTCGCGTTCTTGATACCGCTGCTCCCGCTCGCGGGCTTCTTGATCCTGCTCGTGTCCGGCCGCAAGCTCGGTAACCCGCTCGCCGGCTGGCTTGGGACATCCACGGTGGCGGCGTCCTTCGTCGTCACCGTCATCGTGTTCGCGGGCCTGTTCCGCCTCCCCGTCGGCGGCCGCTCATATACCCAGAGTTGGTTCACCTGGATCTCCGCGGGGCACCTGCACGTCGACATGGGACTTTTGATCGACCCGCTCTCGATGACGATGGCGGCCTTCGTGACCGGGGTGAGCGCCCTCATCCACCTCTACTCGATCGGGTACATGGAGCGCGACGAGGACTTCCCCAAGTTCTTCTTGTACCTGAACCTGTTCGTCGCCTCGATGCTGGTATTAGTGCTGGCGGACAACTTCCTGCTGCTGTTTTTGGGTTGGGAGGGCGTCGGCGTCTGCTCCTATTTCCTCATCGGCTTCTGGTTCGAGCGCGAAAGCGCCTCGAGCGCGGCCAAGAAGGCGATGATCTTCAACCGCATCGGGGACGCCGCCTTCCTCGTGGCGTTGTTCCTCATCTACGAGCGCACCGGCAGCCTCGAGTACCACGCCGTCTTCGCCCACCTGGGCTCGGTCGGGGAGCCATCTCTCGTGGCAATCGGGCTCTTGTTGTTCGGGGGCGCGGTCGGCAAGTCGGCCCAGATCCCGCTCTACCCCTGGCTCGCGGACGCCATGGAGGGCCCGACGCCGGTCTCTGCGCTCATCCACGCCGCCACGATGGTGACGGCAGGCGTCTATCTGATGTGCCGCATCAACCCGATCCTGTACCGGGCACCGGACGCGGCCCATGTCGTCGCCATCATCGGGGCGGCGACGGCGCTGGTCGGTGCCACGATCGCCTGTGCCCAGAACGACATCAAAAAGATCCTCGCCTACTCGACGATCTCCCAGCTCGGCTACATGTTCCTCGCCGCCGGCATCGGCGCCTACGACGCCGCCATCTTCTTGATGCTCACGCACGCGTTCTACAAGGCCCTCTTGTTCCTCGGAGCCGGCTCGGTCATCCACGCCATGAACGACGAGCAGGACGTGAAGACCATGGGTGGCCTCGCCCGCCTGATGCCGATCACCGGGGTGACCTTTTTCATCGGCTGGCTCTCGATCGGAGGCGTCCCGGTACTCTCGGGCTTTTGGTCCAAGGGCGACGTGCTCCTGAACGGCTTCGCCTTCAGCCCGGCGTTGTGGGCCGTCGGGGCGATCACGGCCGTCCTCACCGCCTACTACATGGGTCGCGCCTATCTGCTCGTCTTCCGGGGCGAGCAGCGCTGGGTCGAGGCCAAGCCGAAGGCAGAAGACGGGCTGCATCCTCACGACCCGTCCTGGGTGATGTCTCTGCCCCTCGTGGTGCTCGGGGCGCTCTCGGCGGTCGGAGGGCTTATCAACCTGCCCATCCACCCTGACTTCGACTTCTTGGAGCGTTGGCTGAGCCCGGTGTTCGCGACCCGCCTGTTCACGCACCAGTGGAGCCTAGGTGGCGTATGGACCTTCGCTCTGATCGACGCCGCCCTAGCCCTGTTGGGTGTCAGCCTCGCCGTGGCGCTGTGGGGCCACGCCTACGAGCGCCCTGCCGCCGAGCCCGAGTTCTTGCGCCGCGCCTGGTACATCGACTGGGCCTATGACCGCGTCATCGCCCGCGGCGGGACCGAGGTCGCGCTCGAGACGTCGTCTGTCGTCGAGACGAAGGGCATCGACGGTGCCGTGAACGGGTTCGCCTTCATCGTGCGGGCCACCGGCCGCCAGCTCCGCAAGGTCCAGACCGGCTATGTGCGCAATTACGCCCTCGGATTTACGGCAGGCCTCGTGCTCATCCTCGCCTACGTGCTGACGAGGGCCTCATGACGAGCGCCTTTCCCTACCTCACAGTTCTCGTCCTCGTCCCGGCCGGGGCGGCCCTCGTCGTGGCCCTTCTCCCGGGCGCACAAAAGCGTGTCGTCCAGCTCGCCGGCCTCCTCGCTTCGCTCGCCGTCCTCGGCATCGCGGCGGCTGCGACGGTTGCGTTCAGCGCCGGCGACGGTGGGTACCAGTTCGTCTCCACCCACCCGTGGATCTCCGCTTTCGGCATCTCCTGGAGCCTCGGGATGGACGGGATCTCGCTCTTTTTGGTCCTCATGACGGCGCTGCTGTTCCCGATCGCGCTCGCCGTCTCGGGTGAGCGCGCGGGGGACAAGTCGTTCGTCGCCTGGATCCTCGTCCTCGAAGCCGGCTGCATCGGGAGCTTCCTCTCCATCGACCTGCTCCTGTTCTTCGTCTTTTTCGAGCTCACCTTGGTGCCGGTGTACTTCCTCATCGCCGGTTGGGGCCACGAGCGGCGCGGGTACGCGGCCGGGAAGTTCTTCCTCTACACCCTCGGGGCATCCGCCTTCTTGTTCGTCGGCATTCTCGCGCTCGTCTCGATTCACGCCTCGCAGACGGGTGTGACGACCTTCGACGTGCGGGCGCTTGCGGACACGCACCTGTCGGGCACCGCCGGCGTCCTCCTCTTCCTGGCCTTCACGGCCGCCTTCGCCGTGAAGACGCCGATATTCCCCTTCCACACCTGGTCGCCCGACGCCTACCGTGAGGCGCCGGCCGCAGGCTCACTCCTTTTGGCCGGGGTCATGGCCAAGCTCGGCACATACGGCATCATCCGCTTCGACCTCGCCCTTTTCCCCCGCGCTGTCGTCACCCTGGCACCGCTGCTCCTCACCCTCGGGGCGATAGGCATCATCTACGGCGCCGTCGTCGCCGCGGTCGAGCGAGACCTGAAGCGTCTCGTCGCGTACTCGTCCCTTGCCCATCTCGGCTTCATAGTGATCGGGGCGTTCGCTCTTACCCGCGAGGCCCTCACCGGCGCAGTGCTGCAGATGGTCAACCACGGCCTGTACACCGCCGCCCTGTTCATCCTCATCGCCCTGTTGTACCAGCGCCTCGGCACTTTCTCGGTCCGCGACATGCGCGGCCTGCAACGACGCATGCCCGTGATGGCGGGGGTCTTCACTCTCGTCATGCTCGCCTCGATAGGCGTTCCGGGCCTTAACGGCTTCGTTGGCGAGTTCCTCATCTTGGCGGGGACCTTCCTCACCCACCGTTGGTGGGCGGTCGTGGCGACCGGGGGCGTGGTGCTGGCCGCCGTCTACCTGCTCTGGGCCTACCAGCAGGCCTTCCAAGGCAAGCCCACCATCGAGCGCGGCGCCGTACGCGACCTCACCTGGCGTGAGGGGCTCGTGCTCGCCCCGCTCGTGATCCTGATCGTGCTCCTCGGCGTCTTTCCGGGTCCGTTGCTGAACCGCATCGGTCCGTCGGTGAGCCGGGTCGTCACCCACGTCGAGGCCGTTGCCCACCAGCACCCGCCGCAAGTCGGCGCCCCCGGGGCGGCCCTGCGCCAGGGACGGGTGCAAAGGCCGTGAGCCCCTCCCTCCTGCTCGCCGCGGCTTTCGTCACCCCGCATGTCAACTACGTGGCAATCCTCCCCGAGCTCATCCTCATCGGCGGGGCGCTCGTCCTGCTCGTGAGCGGCCAGCTTGTCTTCTCGAGACTGCCCGTCGCTTTCTACTCGGTCGGGAGCGGGATCGTCGCCACCGCCGCCCTCGTCGCCTCGCTCGTGCTGTGGCACGACGTCCAGGCGCGGGGCCCGTTCACCGCAATCGCGGACTCGGTGGCCGTCGACGGCTTCGCGATCGTGTTCCTGGTGCTCGTGTCGTGCATCTTGCTGATCGGCTCGGCGATTGGCAACGACTTCCTTCGCCGCGAGCAGATGGAAGGGCCCGAGTACCACGTCCTGGCCCTCCTGGCGGGCTCGGGCGCGATGCTGATGGCGGCGGCCAACGACCTGATCCTGATCTTCGTGGCCCTCGAGATCATGTCTATCCCGCTGTATGTCCTCGCCGGGATGGACCTGCGCCGGCGCGAGTCGGGCGAGGCGGCCATGAAGTACTTCGTCCTCGGGGCCTTCTCCTCGGCGATCTTCGTCTACGGGATCGCCCTCGTCTACGGGGCGACGGGGTCGACGAACCTCCCCCAGATCGCCTCGTACCTGAGCACGAACATCGTCACCTCGAACGGGGTCCTCTTGGCCGGGCTCGCCTTGGTGCTCGTCGGCTTCGGTTTCAAGGTGTCCGCCGTGCCGTTCCACATGTGGACCCCGGACGTCTACCAGGGCGCCCCGACACCGGTGACCGGCTTCATGACCGCCATCGCAAAGGCGGGTGGCTTCGCGGCGTTGTTGCGGGTCTTCTTCTCGACCTTCGGGACCCTTAGGACCGACTGGCAGCCGCTCTTGTGGGTGATCGCCATCGTCACGCTCCTGCTCGGCGCCGTCCTCGGCCTCGTGCAGCGCGACGCGAAGCGGATGCTCGCATACTCCTCGATCAACCACGCCGGCTTCATCCTCGTCGGCCTGGCGGCTGCGACGAGCGAGGGGATCTCCGGGAGCGTCTACTACGTGTTCGTGTACGCCCTTATGGTGATGGGGAGCTTCGCAGTGATCACCGTCGTCGGAGGGCGCGGCGACCACAAGCACGACCTCGACAACTACCGCGGCCTCGCGCGCCGCCAGCCGCTGCTCGCGCTCGCGTTCACGCTGCTCCTCCTCGGCCAGACCGGGGTCCCGTTCACGACCGGCTTTCTCGCGAAGTTCTACGTGATCTCGGCCGCGGTGAAGGCCCATTCCTACGCGCTCGCCGTCATCGCCATGCTGTCCGCCGCGGTCGCGGCCGCGTTCTACCTGCGCGTCGTGTTCCTCATGTACGGCGTCCGACTGCCCCTCGGCGCCGCCGACGACAAGGGTTCTTTGTCCCTATCGGTGACGGGCGATGTCCCCGACGCCCTCGAGCCGGGCGAGGCCGGGCCGAGCGCGAGCCTCGGGCCCGTGAGCGTCCCGGCCGCGACAGCGGTCGCGATCTTCGTCACCGTCGCGGTCATGGTCGTGTTCGGGATCTGGCCGGCACCCCTAGTCGACTTCGTGAAGGCCGCCAGCTTCTTGTTCTGAGTGAGCGCTCGGTGCCGTCGCCGAGCTGAGCACCGCCTTCAGGCCTGAGAAGCTCGCTTGCGCATTGAACTCGGCCCGGCGATGCTCCCACCGTCGTCCCCGGGGCTTGTCGCTCGATCGCAGAGCGCACAACCTCGAGTGCTAGGTGGCGGTGGGAGTAGCTGCCGGTCACCTCCGCGCAGGCCGTGGCGAGCGCGCAGAGCAAGGTGTAGCGGCCCTCCACCGGCCATCTGGCCCGCACGGCGGAGCGATCCCAGGGGTCCTCTGCGGCGAGAAAGCGTCGGCTCGCTGTAGGACCCGCACGGCTTGTTCTCGACACCCTGGTGCCACAGGGCGTGGCGATGTGCCCATGACTTTCCCGGTGTCCCGCCCGGCTTCACGCCGAGCGGTGCCCCGCATGTTGTGGCGGGCGTGCCGGCTCGGCGGCCGGGGCCTCGACGCGCTCGGCCGTGTCGCTCGTCCCGGGGGGCTGGAAGAACCTGCCGATGAGCGGGAGCTCCCAGAAGGACTCCGCCCGGGCGATGGCAAGGGCCATCGGCAGGGTGTTCTCGGCCGCGTCCCAGACGACATAGCGCGGCAGCCACTCCGGGCCGAACTTCGCGTTGAAACGCCAGAGGGACTCGATCTGCATCGAGTCTGACATCCTCTTGAGCAACCAGCGCTGGATCCCACCCCCCTCTTCTCCCGCGAGGACGGCCCGCATGGCGGCGAAGTTGAGACCGAGGTGCTCGTCACCGGCCTGACAGAGGTGCTCGATCGTGCGGACAAGGATGAAGTCGAGCAGACCGTTCGGGTGCTCCCCGTCGTCGCGGCGCATGAGGTCGAGCGAGTAACCGTGGATGCCCGGCGCCGGGACGAACTGGCAGAACGCAACGGGGACGCCGTCGGGACCGTGCGCCACCGCGAGCAAGAGACCCTCGTCGCTGGGATCGAAGATTCGTCCGAGGGTCATCGAGAAACCCCTCTCGACCTCGCCGCGGCGCCGCTGCACGAGGATCGCGCGGACGGCGTCCTGCAATTTCTCGTCCATGTGGGCCGGGTCGTGGAACGAGATCGAGTAGCCGTACTTGGCGATCCGGTTGACCGCCTGGCGCAGGCCCTTGCGGTTCCCGCCCTCTAAGGAGAAGCTCCGCACGTCGACGACGCCCTCGTCGCCGATGTAGCGCTCGTGCATGCCCGAGCGGCGGTAGGCGCCGAGCCACTCCTCGCCGGCACCGAGGACGGCGACCGACCAGCCATGGTCGTCCGCGTAGCGGCGGAAGGCCGACCAAAGCTCGTCGCGTTCCTCAGGGGCGCAGATGGGGTCGGGCGACACCAAACAGATGCCGCCGTAGATGGCATACGCGACGAGGCCGTCGCGTTCGAGGAAGGCCTGCTTGTCACTGCGAAGCGCGAAATAGTCGAGCGTCCCGAGGCCCCGGCGACGTACCACGTCCCCGGCGCGCTCGGTCGTTCCCGTGCGACCGGCTCCACGGTGGCGGTCGACGACGGGCCGGAACAAGAGCACGAGCGCGACCGATGCCAGCCCGAGACCGATCGCCAAGAGAGCCGGGTACAAAAAGGCGTCCACGCGGGGATTGAGGGCCACGGTCCGGATTCCCACGAGTCGGCCGACCGTCGCCCACCATGCCTCGTCCCAAGTGATGGGCTGCCCGCCGCGATGGGTGGGGACGACGCTCCAAAGCACGGTCGCGCCGATGATGCTGATCCCGAGAACGCCGCCCAGCAACGTGAACAGGCCGGTCCGAAGCGACGGCAGGTCGAAGCGCGCCCGAAACGATCTCCTCGTCCACCAGAGCACGGCCACGAGGACGAGGGCGGCCGTCGACTGGACGACGTCGCCGTGACGGATGAGATGGAGCGCGATCGTGCCGGCGAGGAGCAGGATCGACACGAGCCAAGCCGCGCGCTGGCCCCGGCGGACCCCGCGGGCAACCGCAAGCAGCCCGACCCCCGCCAGGGCGACGAGGGCCCCGGCCGCCTCGCTGACACCGAGCGGAATGTAGCCGAGGAGGGGGTGCAAGCGGCCTCTGACCTGGGGCGGCACGACCGCCGAGACGAGGTCCGTCACGCCCAACAGGGCGATGCCCGCTGCAGCGAGGCGGCGCACCCTGCGCAGGCTCTTGGCCGGGTCGGCGACGCGTGGCCAGACGAGACCACCCGGGAAGGAGGCGACGACGGCAGGTGCGCCGGCGCCCCGCGGGAGGCGTCCGGCCGCGAAGCGCTCCAAGAGGGTCGCCGGTCGCAGGTAGTTGCGGGCGAGCAGCAGCCTCGCGTGCACCTGGGCCCCGGCTTCGACCTCGACCCAGGAGACCTGCTGGATGTGAACGAAGACCGGTGGCAGGCCGAGGCGGGAGCCGCGTTCTTCGACGACCTCACCGCAGGCACCGGAGTTGGCGTAAAAGCCTGTGCCCACCCTCGCGAGCTCGGGCTGGAGGGTGTGGCCGGTAACGAGGCCGACCCCACCCGCGTCCAGGATCGGGCGGGCCGCCTCCCGGGCGCTGTCGTTCGCCCTGTGCGCGGGCGGGCCTAGAAGAGACTGCCCGGCCGAATGCCAGATCCGGTGGTTGACGACGGCGAGCACCACCCCAGCCACGATCACCTCGGCCGCGATGGTGAGCCCCAGCCCCAAAAGACGCGAGGAGAAGGGTTCGAGCTTTCCCGGCACGCCGAAGAGCCAGTAGTCGGGGAGCCTCGCCAAGAGAGCGACCGCTATCGGGGCCAAGAGCCACCAGAGCCAGCGGACGACACGGCGGTAGGTGAGGCGCGAGGCCACGAATCGTGGCAGGCCTGAGGGGTCCTCGAGGCGGTCCATGCCCTCCAGCCAGGGTGAGCCGGCCCCGGCGAGGGCGGGCAGGATCTCGGCGACGGCGTGGTGGCCGAGCGGGGTGTCGCGCTCGTCGGCCGGGTCGACGAAGGCGTTGCGATCGTCGAATCGCCAGCCGGGCTCGACGCATACCTGCTTCGGCCCGCTCGCGGTCGCAACGTGCAGCTTCGCCTTGAGCGCCACCTCGAAGCCGGCGCCGACGACGGCGTCGTTCGCCGCTTGGTCGTAAAGCACGGCCCGGTCCCGGTTGCCGGGCAAAAGGACGGCGCGGCGCCGGCAGTCGGCCCCCAGGTAGTCGCTGAGAGCCTTGCGCAGCTCCCCGTGCGCGCCGAGGGCGGCGGCGGGATCGCCTCCGGGCGGGACGAGCAGATCGAACGCGTTGCCGGCGATGACCAGGGCACCCGGGCCATCGGCGAGATCGAGGGCCTTGGCGAGGGCCAAAGAGGCGGAACCTGACGCCTCGGTCCGCATCGCGTTGAGGAAGAGGTCGCTTACGACGATCACCCGGCAGCCGACCGGGACGTCCAAGCAGGCGACAGCGGCGTACTCGGGCATGTGCCCCCATTGTTACAGCCGGCCAGCCCCGCGGACGTTACGTGAGCAGCCGATTCTGCGACGGCCTCGAGGCGGTCGCGTGACGGGCACAAGCCGGCCCGGCGACTACGCACAATGCGTTTGGGTGAGCCGGCCCTCTCGGCTGGGTCGGCTAGTCCCGGAAGTTCCCGAATTGCAAGGGAATGTCCAGGTCCTCTTCCTTCAAGGCCGCGATCACCGCCTGCAGGTCGTCGCGCTTCTTCCCCGTCACGCGGACCTGGTCTCCTTGGGTCTGGGACTGCACGCCTTTTAGGGCAAGGTCTTTGATCGCCTTGTTGATCTTTTTGGCATGGTCCGACGAGATGCCTGCGTTCAAGGTGACCATCTGGCGCAGCGTCCCCTTGGAGGCTTCCTCGACCTTGCCGTAGGAGACGGCCTTGAGCGAGACCTGCCGGCGGACGAGCTTTTCCTCGAGGACTTGGACGAGGGCGCGCCGGCGGTCCTCGGTCGGCGCGTTCAGCTCGATCTCGTTCCCCTTCAGCTCGACGCTCGCACCGGTGTTCTTGAAGTCGAAACGGGTGGCCACCTCCCGGCTCGCCTGGTCGACGGCGTTGCGAACTTCTTGCATATCGACTTCGGAGGTGACATCAAAGCTCGGCACGCGTCGAACGCTAGCAAGGCCGCTTCGCCGTCGTCTTGCGGAGCGGCCCCACTCGGGCCACTATCGTGTCCGCCGACGGGTCGGTACCCAAGTGGCCAACGGGGGCAGACTGTAAATCTGCTGGCATCGCCTTCGAAGGTTCGAATCCTTCCCGGCCCACTCGTCAAGGGCACAGCCCAACCATCTGCAGACTGGGCCGCGGCCTTCCTCGGCTGCCCGCCCGCCGATCCGCCCGGGCCGGGGTCGTCTGCCGCCAGCGGAGCGGTCGCGCCGGTGCCCTCGTTTCCTCCACGGCCGGGCGCGCGCCGCCCAGAACGCCGCGACGACGAGCGCCACCCCGTTCAGCGCCGCCCAGAGATCGACCTGATGGCCGCGGTCGTCTTCGCCGATGTCAACAACGGCGTCTCGGCTTCGCTGGCTCCCAGCGGGCCTACGACCTGGCCTGCGAGCGCCTCTTCCGTCGCCTCGACTGGCTCACCGATCGTCTCGGCCGAAAGCATCACCTGGTCGGCGACACGATCACCGAAGCGGACGTACGCCTGTTCACGACCCTCGTCCGCTTCGAAGCCGCCTACCGCGAGCATTTCAAGTGCAACCGTTCCAAACTCAGCGCGGTGCCGGTGCTCTTCGCGTGTGCCTGTGAGCTGTTCCAGACGCCAGGCTTCGGCGACACGGTCGACTTCGACCACATCAGGCGCCACTACTACCAGGTGCATCGTGACATCAACGCGGCTGGCTCGACCCCGACGGTCGCGAGCTCCTCGGCGGCCGGTCCTTGGTGCGGGCGAGCCGCCCGGGCCACCTCGGCCCAGAGAGGTCTTGCCGGCGGAGCACACGCCACTTCGAGTCTGAGCCGGTGGCGCAGCGCGCCGGTTCTCCTCGGTTGGCGGGCAGAAAGGCCCGCAAGGTCCCGGCGGGGACCCTTCGGTAGGATCACCACATAGGACACCAAGCGGACGCAACCACGGCGTCGGAGCCCTTGGAGGGAGAGCGGGAGGCCGAGACATCCAGTCTCTGGCAAGGTCGCCCGTTCCTCGGCCGGATGGGCGGGCTGGTCGACGAGGGCCGACGTCACTTCGGCCGCGTCGTCGGCTTCCTGGCGCGCATGCGCAAGCCGCTCGGTGAGGTGCGGCCCTATGTGCCCGGCGAGACCCAGCTCGTCCGCCTGTTGTGGCCCCCCGCCGCGGTCGGGTTCCTGAGCGCTCTCGCCATCACATGGGGGGCTTCAGAGCCCAGCTCCCCGTTCACCTGGAAGAGCTGCACGGGCATCGTCCCCGGCTCTGTCACCGTCTGCCACCCGTGGTTCTTCGGGATCCCCGCTCCGCCGCTGGTGGCCGGGGCGCCCTTGCCCGCCGACAAGAACCTGTTCATCGGCCTCGTCGCGGTCTACGGGGGCATGGTTGTGCTGATGCAGGCCTGGATCGCCCTGATTCGCGTGGCACGGCGTTACCGGGGCTTGCCGGTGCGCTTTTTGGTGTGGGTCTTCGCGGCCTGGACGGCACCAGTTCTCGTTGTCGCGCCGTTGTTCAGCCGCGACGCCTACAGCTACGCGGCCCAGGGCGAGATGATGAGCCGCGGGATCAGCCCGTATCTGTTCGGTCCGGCGGTGCTCGGCGTGAACGCCTTCTCAGGTCTCGTCGACAAGCTGTGGGCGAACGCCACCTCACCGTACGGGCCCGTGTTCTTGTGGATCGCCGGGGTGAACGCGACCGTGGTCCACCACAACGAGCTCCTCGGCGTCGTCGGGTTCCGGCTGCTGGCCCTCGTCGGTGTCGTCATGATCGCCGTGTTCGTGCCGCGTCTCGCCCGCTCCTACGGCCGCGACCCGTCGGTAGCCTTCGCCCTCGCCGTCTTGAACCCTCTCGTGTTGCTTCACCTCATAGCCGGCGCGCATAACGACGCTTTGATGCTCGGCTTCCTCGTGGCCGGGCTCGCGATGGCACGCGAGGGGCGCCCCGTGCTCGGGGTGCTGCTCTGCACACTCGGGGCGATGGTCAAGATCCCTGCCTTCATCGGCGTCGTCTACATCGGCTGGCTCTGGCTGGGCGAGGGTGCCCCGTGGCGCTCCCGGCTCCGCCCGACGATCACCGCCAGCCTCCTCGCCGTCGTCGTGATGACCGGGGTGTCGCAGATGGTCGGGCTCGGCTGGGGCTGGGTGTCCGCCCTCAGCAATCCCGGCGCGGTCAGGTCCTGGATCGATCCCCCGACCGCGATCGGGCTGTGGGCGGCCAGGCTGGTCAGCATGATCGGGCTCGGCATGCACCAGGAGCTGGTCCTGAGCGCGGCGCGCACGATCGGGCTGCTCACGGCCGCCGCGATCGGGCTGCGCCTGTTATGGCGCGCGAGGTGGAGCCAGAGCGAGACCATGCGCGCCGTTGGGCTCGGTTTGATGGCGGTCGTCTTCCTTGGGCCGTCGGTGCAGCCGTGGTACCTGGCCTGGTCGGTCGTGATCCTCGCCACGATCGCGGAGCACCGCTTGAGGGTTCTAGTCATCGGGCTGTCGTGCGTGGCCTGCTTCTTCGACCTGCCCGGAGCCAGAAAGCTTGTCCTCCAGTTCGGCGAGGCCAACCCCATCCTCATCGTCCTCGCCTCGATCGCCCTCGTACTGCTCCTCGCCATCCCCATCGTGCTGCGGGTGAGAAGGGCGCTGCGCACCCCTGAGGCCGACCGGGCATTGGCGGTCCACAGCGGCTAGCGGCGCCCGGCGCTCAAAGGAGCAGCTGCAAGATCGCGACGTCGATCCAGCGGCCGAACTTGCGCCCGATCTCGCGCTCCACGCCGACGAAATCGAAGCCGCAGGCCTGATGCAGCGCCACCGAGGCCGGTTGGGTGGCGCTCACCCGGGCGACGACGGAGTGGAAACCGTGGTCCCGGGCCATGGAGACGGCCTCGGTGAGAAGCTCTCGCCCGACCCCGTGGCCCCGATGGTCGGCAGCGACGTAGATGGAGTCCTCGACGGCGGTCGCGTAGCCCGGCCGCGGCCTGTAAGGCGACAGGGAGGCGAAGCCGACGACCTCTCCGCCCTCCTCGGCGACGAGGGCGGGGTAGACGCCGGAATGGGCGGCCATCCAGCTCGCCTGCTCCTCGGGCGAGCGCGGGACGAGGTCCAAGGTCGCCGTCGAACCCGTCACCTCGATGTTGTAGATCTGCCTGATGGCCTCTGCGTCGGCAATGATCGCTCGGCGAATGTCCACCCGCGCATCGTAATGTCGGCCCCGCTGGGTTCCCGGGCCAGTCGGCGATATGATCATCCGACGCGGTCGGGCCAGCTGATGGTGGTTGGCGCCGCCCCCTTAGCTCAGTCGGCAGAGCACAGCCATGGTAAGGCTGGTGTCGTCGGTTCGATTCCGACAGGGGGCTCCGCGGCGGCGTAGCTCAGTTGGTAAGAGCACACGGCTCATAATCGT
>JBEKMZ010000031.1:0-34940 GCA_049523315.1 Acidimicrobiales bacterium
GGGCTTCTTCGCGCTCTTTTTCCCGAACTTCGCCCGCAATTGCCGAGAGCACACCGTTCACATAACGCCCGGAGTCCTCCGTCGAGTACGACTTCGCGAGCTCGACCGCCTCGTCCAAGACGACGGCGACGGGCACCTCGGGCTTACCCAGCAGCTCGAAGGCGGCGACCTTGAGCACGCAACGGTCGATCATCGGCATCCTGTCGACCGTCCAGCCCGTGGCGTGCCGAGAGACGAGCTCGTTCAGCTCACCGCCCATCTTCTCCACGCCGAGCACGAGCTCCACTGCGTAGTCCTCGGGGACCACAGGGAGCTCGGCGAGAAGCTCGGAGGGGCGGAGGGACTTCGTCTCAGCCTCGTAGAGCAACTCGAGGGCCCGCTCACGGGCCCGGCGCCTGGCTCCCGGCGCGCTGCGGCGCGAAGGACCCTCAGGCCCTTGTGAGGTACTCACCGGTTCGGGTGTCGACCTTGATGCGCTCGCCCGGGTTGACGAACAGGGGCACCTGGACCACGAGGCCCGTCTCTAAGGTGGCAGGCTTGCGGGCACCCGAGACCCGGTCGCCCTGCAGGCCCGGCTCGGTCTCGGTCACAGTCAGCTCGACCGCGGCGGGCAGGTCGACGCCGACGATCTCGGTGTCGTACATCTGCATCACGGCCGAGTCGCCCTCTTTCAGGTACGAGGCCGCGTCGGCGAGCGACGCCTCGCTCACGTGCATCTGCTCGTAGGAGAAGTTGTCCATGAAGACGTACTCCTGGCCGTCCCTGTAGAGGTACTGCATCTCTCTCTTGTCGATCACGGCCTGGTCGACCTGCTCCGCTCCCCTGAAAGTGCGCTCGATGACGGCCTTGGTGCGCACGTTGCGGAGCTTGGTCCGCACGAATGCTCCGCCTTTGCCGGGTTTGACGTGCTGGAACTCGACGACCGTGAAGAGCCCCTCGGGCAGATCGAGGGTCATGCCGTTGCGGAGGTCATTGGTAGAAAAAGCCATCAGAGCACGTAATCCTTCGTCGACTTGGTCAACAGGCGGGAGCCGCCAGCCGTGACGACCAGGGTGTCCTCGATGCGCGCGCCGCCTGTCGGGTAGAGGTAGGCGCCGGGCTCGACGGTCACGACGACACCCTCCTCGAGGATATCAGTGGAGTCCTGCGAGACAGACGGGCCCTCGTGCACCTCGAGGCCGACGCCGTGGCCCGTCCCGTGCGCGAAGGCGTCGCTGAGCCCCGAGGCCGTCAGCAACTCGCGGCAGGCCGCGTCGACCTCACCGCCTTTCACACCCGCCTTGAGCGCCAGCACGCCGGCGCGCTGGGCGGCGAGGACGGCCTCGAGGAGGTTGCGCAGCTCGTTGGATCGGACCTCGCCCACACACAGCGTGCGCGTCATGTCGGAGCGGTAGCCGTCGACCATCGCCCCGAAGTCCACCACGACGAGCTCGCCCGGCTCTATCCGCCGATCGGAGGGCTGCGCGTGCGGGAGGGCGCCGTTCGGGCCGCTGCCGACGATGGTGTCGAAGGCGACCGCGTCCGCCCCGCGCCGGCGCATCTCATAATCGAGGGCGATCGCGAAGTCGTGCTCTGTGGGCGAGTCGCAAAGGAGCTCTTTTACCTGCGCGAGCGCGACGTCTGCGATGTCTGCCGCCCGCTCGATCCGGGCAAGCTCTCCCTCGTCTTTGATCATGCGCAGAGACTCGACGGCCCGAGAGACAGCCACGAGGGTGGTGCTGTAGCCGAGGAGGGTCGCAAGGCGCTGCTGGGCGCCCCAGGTGACGTCCTCGGACTCGAGGCCGAGGCGCGGGACCAGCTTGGCCACCTTCTCGATCGCCTCGAGCTGGACCGCGGGCCGGCCGATCTCGAGGCGCACCGACACCGCGGCCGCCCTTGTCTGCTCCGCGGACTGGTTGCGGTAACGGCCGTCAGAGACGAGGAGAGACTCGTCGGGGAGCACGAGCAGCAACCCGGCCGAGCCCGTAAAGCCCGTCAGGTACTGGATGTTGGTCAGCTTCGTGACAAGCAGACCGTCACAGTCGAGCTCTTTCAGGCGCCCGACAAGGCGCGGCAGTCGGCCGGCGACGTCCATGGCGGGCAGCGTTGCGATTTCACGACCATTCAGCATCGGCGGAGATGCTATGCCCCGCCGGGCATGTTGGAGCGCCCGGCGACGAGGCGCGCGGCCGCCTCGATGGCCAGCTCGTAGCCGAGCCCGCCGAATCCGGCCACCGTGCCGTCGGCCACGGGCGCGATCACCGAGAGCCGCCGCCACGGCTCGCGGGCATCGGGATTGGAGAGGTGGAGCTCGACGACGACGCCCTCGAAGCTGGCGAGTGCGTCGTGAAGCGCCCAGCTCGTATGCGAGAAAGCACCCGCGTTGACGACGATGGCGGCGACGGTGCCGCGCGCGCCATGGACCGCAGCTATCAGCTGCGACTCGTGGTCGCTCTGCAGGTGCCGCAGCTCGCAGCCCGAGCTTTCGGCGGCCTTCGATGCCCGTTCGACGTGGTCGGCGAGGGTGGCCGTGCCGTAGATCTCCGGCTGGCGCTCTCCGAGCAGGCCCAGGTTCGGCCCCGACAGCAGCAGCAGGACCGGACGGCCCTCGACGCGTTCGTGCGACTCAGCGCTCACCGGTCGCCTCCCATCTCCTCGAGCACCTCCGACACGAGCTCGGCGCTGACGCCGCTCACTGGCTCTACGCCGGCGGGGCCGTCGAGAACCATTGTGAGGGTGCCGTCCGACTTCTTGTCGCGTGCCATGAACCCGACCAGCTCTGACAGCTCCGCCCCCGGGGGCAGGCGCATCGGCAGGTCGTAGCCCGCGACGACCTGGCGGTGGCGCTCGACGCGGGCGAAGTCGATCCTGCCCAGGCGATGGGCCAACGCTGCCGCGAACACGAGCCCGATCCCGACGGCCTCGCCGTGGCGGAGCTGTGTCGCAGGGCTGGTCGAGTCCTCGCTCGCGAGGCCGGCCGCCTCGAGCGCATGAGCCAAGGTGTGACCGTAGTTCAGGATCGCTCGCCGGCCGCCTTCGCGCTCGTCGTCCGCGACGACGGCCGCCTTGAGCGCCACACAGCTGGCCACCTGCTCACACAGGTCCAGGGAGTCGAGATCCTCGACTCCCAAGAAGGCGTACTTGGCCATCTCGCCGTGCCCCGAGCGCCACTCACGCTCCGGCAGGCTCTCGAGAGTCTCGGTGTCGCACAAGACGGCACGGGGCTGCCAGAACGAGCCCACGAGGTTCTTGCCCTCCGGCAGGTTTACGCCGGTCTTCCCGCCGATGGCGGCGTCCACCTGGCCGAGCAGCGTCGTCGGGACGTTGACGAGCGCGATGCCGCGGTGGTAGCTCGAAGCGGCGTAGCCGGCGACGTCGGTCACCACCCCGCCCCCGAGCGCGACGAGGACGTCGCCGCGGTGCATGCCGGTGCGGGCGAGGAACCTGCAGATGTCCTCCACCGTCGCGAGCGACTTGGCCCTCTCGCCGTCGGGGATCGTCACGACCTCGTAGGCGACCCCGGGGTCGACCTCGACGCCGATCCGGCTCTGGGTCACGACCGTCGCCCGGCGGGCGAGCGGCGGAATGCAGGCGGCGAGCCGGGCCCGCACCCCAGGGCCGACGAGCACGTCGTAGGAGCGCTCCGCGAGCGCCACCCTGACGGTGAGCGGATCGCGCCCCGGCTTCGGCCCCGTGCGGTGCTGCCCGATCGCGTCCGCCGCGAGCCTGTGATCTCCCATCACCGCGAGCTTCCGGCTCCGTCGGGGCGCGAGCGCACTTCGCGCACGACGGCCTCGGCCAGAACGGCGGGACGGCGCGAGCCGGCGTTGATGACGATGTCGGCGAGGGCCCCGTAGACGGGACGGCGCATGGCGTCGAGGCGCCGCAGGGCGCCGATCAGGTCCGCCTCGATAAGGGGCCGGCCAGTACCGTCGCCGAGGCGTGCCGCGAGGGCGTCGGGGGCGACGTCCAGCCAGACGACGACGCCGTCCGCACGCAGGCGCCGGCGCGTCTCGGGGTCGATCACTGCCCCGCCGCCGAGGGAGATGACCGCCGGCACCGACGAGGCGAGCAGGCAGCCGACCGCGGCGCGCTCGTCTTGGCGGAAGGCGGCCTCTCCCCTGCTTGCGAAGATGGCCGGGATGCTCTGGCCGCAGCGGCGGGCGACGTCCGCGTCGCTGTCGTGAAAAGGCCGGCGCATACGATCGGCCACGATACGACCAACGGTCGACTTGCCGGAGCCCATCATCCCGACCAGCACCACGTGCCCGGCCATCTCGCTCAGATCCCCGCCGGCACGTGTCAGACCCTGCCCGGCGCGAAGTACGGGCTGGTCCCCACTGAGTGGTCGGTCACGTCGAAGACCTCGCGGATCTCCGGGACGGCGTCGGTGATCGCGACGGCGATCCCCTGGCTCAGCGTCGCTCCGGCCAGGCCGCAGCCCTGGCAACCTCCTGACATCTCGACATAGGCGACCGCACCGTCGACCGCCACTAGCGCGGCCCGGCCCCCGTGGCCGGCGATGAAGGGGTTGACGTCGTTCTCGAGCACATCGAGCACCGCTTGTGCGACAGGGCCGGTCAGCTCGCCTCGGGCCCCGCCCGGCAGCGCCGGGCGAGAGGGCGTGTTCGTGTTGACGATCATGAGTCCAGGCTCACCGTTCTGTTCGCTCGCGTCGAGCACGGCGCCCTTAAGGCGCCCGATGCTCTCGGCCGGGACCACGACAAGGACTCCCTCCTCGTGCTGGCAGGCGTCGCCCGCGCAGATCGCGGCCCTGGCGCCGAACCACAGGTCGTAGGTGTAAAAGCCTTTCGCGATGCCGTTCACCTCTAGCCACAGGGCGAGGTTCCCGGGCTCAGGCTCCTTGGCGAGGGCTTCACGCACCAGCACGAGGGCGGCGGGCGTGACACGGATCACCTCGTCCACACCGAAACGGTACCTTGGCCGGATGCTCGCCGAGCCGAAGGCACCCGCGGATGCCCATGAGTGGGTGAGTTTCGAGGACCCCAGCGAGGAACGGACCTGGCTGATGGACGTCACGTTCCTCTCGAGCGCCTGGCAGTGCATCTACGGGGCGGGGTGCCAGGGCGTGCTGACTGCGCCGGCGCCCGAGCGCATGGAGGGGTGCTGTTCTTACGGGGCGCATTTCACCGACGAGGCGGACGCGCAGCGCGTCGCCGCCGCGGCCGAGACCCTCACCGAGCAGCAGTGGCAGTTCCGCGCAAAGGGCCGGCGTAAAGGAGGCGTGCTGAAACGCGACTCCAAGGGCGTCATCACCACTCGCCTCGTCGCCGGCGCCTGCATCTTTTTGAACCGCCCGTCGCACGCGGGCGGGGCGGGCTGTGCCCTTCACCGCGCCGCTCTCGAGCGCGGCGTCCCGCCGCTCGAGCTCAAGCCGGACGTCTGCTGGCAGCTGCCGCTTCGGCGCGAGGACACCGTGGCAACAGACGGGCATGTGACGAGCTCGCTCGGCGAGTGGGCCAGGCGGCACTGGGGCGAGGGCGGCCAGGAGTTCGCCTGGTGGTGCACCGAGGCCCCCGAGGCCTTCAGCGGAGCGGAACCGGTCTACGTGTCGCTTCGAGACGAGATCGTGGCGATGGCGGGTCAGGACGTCTACGACCTGCTCGCGGCGTACCTGGACAGCCGCGCCCGGCGCCGGGCGCGAGGCACGGCTCTGCTCGCTCATCCCACCGTACGAAAGCGCGCCGGTACCGGCGCAAACCGAGCCGTCTAGCTCGGCCGTGGGCCGGGGGCACCGTCCTCGACCCGGTGCGCTCCGTTGTGCTCAGCCTCGGGAGTCACAAGGCCGAGGCGCGTTCCGGCCTCTTCGGCCTCGTCGAGCTCGTCTAGCTCCTCCGATTCGTAAAGGCACCAGGAGGCGTGCTCCTCTTCAGGGTCGGCCCCGCACTCGGGGCACGGCTCCACAGTTACTTCGATTGCGCGCTTTAGGCTGCGCGCCTCTTCGAAACGCCGATGACGTCCCTTTTTCACGAGCCGCTCCCAAGATTCGCGGATGCCGCTTCAAACAACGGCGTGAGGTGACCTGACAGCGCCGCTGCCGCACTGGCCGACCGGCGCCCCCAAGGTCGCCTTAACAGCTGACTACAGCATATCGATCCAGGTCACGGTCCGGGCCGTGGCCCGAGCCGGGATCGGTGGGTCTCGCCCGCCTCCACGCCCGCCGTTATCGTGACGACCGTGACGGAGGGATTCGACCCCGAAGAGATGATCGCGCGCTTTCGCGAGCGAGCCGCCGCGGTTCGCCGTCGGGGCCTGCCACCCGTCGAGGGGGCCGAGCGGCAGCTGATCCTGCGCCAGATGCAGCTGGACTTCCAGGACTTCGCCATGCTCGGCGACGCCGAGGGCTCGCTCGAGAACGGGATCTTGACGTTACGGGTCGACCTGCGGCCGCCCGGCAACGACGAGGATGCCGGCGCCAAGGGCGCTAGCTAGGCGAGCGGTTGTGGTCGACCGAGTGGAAGGAACGCTCCTCGAGCACGAGTGACCCGTGGCCATCGAACGATAGCGAAGCCTTTCCCTCGGCCAGGCGCCTGAGCCCTTCCCCGACCAGGTTGGCCCGCCATCCGTCGGCAAGGCGCCCCTGGGGTGGGTCCTGCATGAACTCGACCAGATCTGCGCGCGTGGCGAGGATCGCAGGATCGAGGTCCAAGTCGGCCGCCCTCTGGGCCACATACGCCGTGGCGAGGGTCGTGACGGCCCGGTTGGGCTGGTCGAGCTCGTGAGCGGGGGGCAGGTGGAGATCGGACGGGCCAAGCTCCAGGCCCTGGGCGATCGCGATCAGCAGCTCCTCGGCGGCACCGCCGCCGAGGTGGCGGCCATCCAGGCTGCGCGTGCGCCGGAGGTCCTCCCGGGTCCGCGCCGGGTGCTGCGCGATCGAGAGCAGGGCGAGGTCGGGGAGGATGAACCTCACGGGCAGGTCCAACTGGCGCGCCCGTCTCTCGCGCCAGGCCGCGACGCTCTGTGCCACACCCCGGGCCGGGCCCCGGAGCTGACGCGAACGCGGGAGGCGCCACCACGCCTCGGTCGGCTCGGTCGGCGAGCGGTCCCGCGACAAGACGATGGCAAACTCCTCCTCGGCCCAAGGCGTGCGCCCCATCTCCTCGAGCCGTGCGCTGATGCTGGTGCGAAGCGCGAGAAGATGCGCCACGTCGCCGGCGGCGTAGGCGAGCTGGCCCGCAGACAGCGGCCGTCGTGTCCAGTCGGTGAGCTGGTCTCCCTTCAAGAGCCTGATCCCGAGCACGCGCTCGACGAGCTTTACGAGCGACGGGGACACCTGGCCTAGGAAACCCGCCGCGACCTGGGTGTCAAAAAGCCTGCTCGGAACCGTCCCGCAGGCGCGTTCGAGCACTTCGAGGTCCTGCTCGGCGGCATGCAGAACGGCCAGGCCGGGCCCGTCGAGGATCCGTGCGAACGGCAATATGTCGATCGCGAGCGGGTCCACGAGCGCGATCCCGCCGTCCCAGGCGAGCTGGAGCAGGGCGAGATGGGGGAAGTAGGTCCTCTCGCGGTGAAACTCGGTGTCGAGCCCGTAGACCTTGCACGACTCCAGCTCGTCCACGAGGGACTTGAAAGCGGCCGCGTCACCGATCCACCTGTAGTCGCCAACGCCCGCCGGTCGCCTCACGACCGTGCCCGAACCACCCACCGCCTCGCCGATCCACGCAGGCGCGAGGCCATCGCCACCCGAACCGTCGCTTCCCTCCGAGCGCCGGAAGCCGGCGCCTGAGGCCCTGCCGCTCCGGTCCCTCACGTCATATTCTCCGTCCTAGTGCCTTAACCGCCGTAGCTCATACGAGTGTCCTCCATGCGAAGCACCGCGACCTGCTCCGCGCCGGGGGCGAAGCCGGCATCGAGGACCTCTCCCACAAACAGCGAGTGGGAGCCCAGATCGAGGACCTGTCGCAGCCCACAGTCCAGATAGCCGATCGCGAACTCCGGGATCGGCGCGCCGCTGAGCCCGTCGCGGTACGCGAAGCCCGCAAGCGTACGCGCCTCGGGGTCGTGCAGGGCGGGTTTGACGAACTTGCGCACGACCTCTTTGTTTTCACGGGCCACGAGCGCGAGCGAGAAGCAGCCCCCCTCGACGACGAGCCCGTGGGTGAGCGCTGATACCTCGACCGAGACCGCGACGTGCTTGGGGTCGACCGAGACCTGCAAGGCCCAGTTCAAGGTCATCAGGTTACGGCGTTCACCTGCCCTGCTCCCGAGCAGGTACAGCCCGGTCGGCAGCCTCCACAGCACGCGCCTGCGCAACCGCTCGTACTCGACCGGGTCGACTTGATCGGGGTAGGGACCAACCGGAACACCGCGGGTGCTCACAGATCGAACCGTAGCCTGCCTGGGACCCAGCGTCGTCAACACCCACCGGTGCGGGGCTCACTAGGCCCGCGACGCTCAGTGCACGCCGTCGGCGTCAAGGCGCCGGGTCGCCCGAGCGAGCGCGACGAGGCCCTTGGAGATCGTCGCGAGCGCGGTCGTGATCTTGGTCGAGTCGATGCTGCTGGCGCTCGCGCACGAGCTACCGGCGTTGGCGAAGTCCTCATAAGCGGTGTTCAGCTCGTTGGTCAAGGTGTTGTCGGGGGTGGGCAGGTTCCCGTAGGCGGTCCCGGCGTCGTCGACGAGGCCGGCGCAGTTGCTTGTCAGGTCCTTCAGCCGGCCCGCCCGCAACGAGAGCTTTATGGCGTCTATGTCGGAGACCACCGTCCGGTCGTTCGAGATGACCGTGTACTGCGAGGCCCACTGACCGACCTGGTTGGCAACGGTTCCGGAGTATCCGGTGCAACCCGCCGCCGCCGTGGACGTGAGCACCAAGGCGACGAGCGCGGCCGTGGCCGGAGCGTGCCTCGTCGTAAGCCTCACTCGAAGCGCAACAGGTGGTAGTCCCGCCGTCCCCTACGCAGCACCGCGTAGCGGTCGACGAGCAGGTCCTCGCGCTTTAGGCGGTCCTCTGGGTCTCGGCGGCGGCGGTTGTTCACGTACACGCCGCCTTGTCCGAGGGCGGTGCGTGCCAGGGTCTTGGAGGCGAACAGGCCGGTCGACACGAGCACGTCGACGAGCGCGAGGCCGCTCGCGTCGAGCTCGGATCGGGAGAGTGTCGAAGAGGGCGCGTCCTTGAACACCTCGAGGAGCATCGCCTCCTCCAGCCCGGCGACGTCCTCGGAGAAAAGCGCCCGCGCCGCAGCCGCGGCCCGCTCGGTCTCGACCGTGCCGTGGACGAGCGTGCACACGACGCGGGCAAGGGCCTCTTGGGCCTGGCGCTTTTCTGGATGCGACTTGGTCTCGCCGTCGAGCGCCTCGATCTCCTCGTGGGACAGGAACGTGAACTGGCGCAAGAGGACGCCCACCTCGCCGTCGGGGGTGCGCACGAAGAACTGGTACATCGCATAGGGCGAGGTCTCGGCCGGGTCGAGCCAGATCGCCCCCGACTCGCTCTTTCCGTACTTGGTCCCGTCGGCGCGCAACAGCAGCGGGTAGGTGAGCGCGAATGTCTCCACCCCGCGCACCTTTCTGATGAGCTCCATGCCCATCGTGATGTTGCCCCATTGGTCGCTGCCGCCCAGCTGGAGCCGGCAGCCGTAGGTGTCGTGCAGGTAGAGGTAGTCGTAGGCCTGGAGCAGCATGTAGCTGAACTCGGTGTAAGAGATGCCCTGCTCGGGGCGCTCCAGGCGGGCCTTGACGGACTCCTTGGCGATCATCTGGTTGACGGTGAAGTGCTTGCCGACGTCGCGGAGGAACTCGAGGTGTCCGTACGGGGCGAGCCACTCGGAGTTGTCCAGCAAGAGGCCCTGGGCCTGGCCTGCGCCAGGCGAGAGGTCGAGCAGGCTCCCGAGCTGGGCGCGGATCCCCTCGAGGTTGGCCGCGAGGCTCTCGGGCGAGAGCAGGGGGCGCTCGTCCGACTTCCCACCGGGGTCGCCGATCATTCCGGTGCCCCCCCCGGCGAGGAGGATGGGCCGGTGGCCCGCCTCCTGGAGGCGGCGCAGGGTCAAGATGGCGAGCAGGTGGCCCACATGCAGGCTGTCGGCGGTGGGGTCGAAGCCCGCGTAGGCCGTCGTCGTCCCGGTGTCGAGCAAGCTGAAGAGCGCCTCGTCGCTCACCTGGTGGACGAGGCCGCGAAAAGCGAGGTCCTCAGAGATCTTCCCCATCGCCAAAGCGTGCCACTCAGGACATGCCGAGGGCGACTTCGGCCTCGATCTCGGCGTGGAGGGCCACGTTCGCCTTGCGGTCGGTGCGCACGACCACGACCGCCGGCCCGCGACGGCCTGCGTGCGCGAGTGCCGAGTCGAGCTGGGCGGGCAGCTCGTGGCCGGCGCCGACCTCGATCGTGTCGCACCCCGCCGCGCGGGCGAGGTCGGCGACGTCGATCCTCTGCGGTGTGCCGAACAACCGCTCGAAGAGCGCCTCGTCGAGCCCCGTCGACTGGGGCAGGAACGAGAAGATGCCACCGCCGCCGTTGTCTACGACCACGAGCACCGCGGCTAGGGCAGGCTCGCGCCTCCCGCGGACGAGCGCGGTCGAGTCGTGCAGGAAGGCGAGGTCGCCGAGGAGCCCCACGACCGGGCCGCCCGTGCCCGCAGCCGCGGCCGCCACGCCAAGGGTCGTAGAAGCGACTCCGTCGATCCCGTTCGCGCCACGGTTGGCGAGTACGCGGGGCGGGTCCGAGCGCGCGGCGGAGAACCATTCCAGGTCGCGCACCGGCATCGAGGACGACGCCACCACGGTCGACCCTGGCGGCGACCAGGCGAAAAGGGCCCTCGCGACACCGGGCTCGGTCGCCTCGGCGTGCCGGGCGAGCACCCTTCCGATCGCGACTTGTGCGCTCAGCTCGGCCTGCGCCCAGCCCTCGGACCAGCTCGAGGGTGCCGCCCAGGCTGAGCGTCCGGCCCCGCCACCGTCGGGGACACGCGCCAAGAGCGCCTCCATCACGTGGTCGGGATCAGCTGCCATTACCACGTCGGCTTCGCGACCGGGATCGCGCCAGGCCCAGTGCGGGTCGACGAGGACCTGGACCGAACCGGCCGCGGTGCACGAAGCCAGCCACCGCGCGAGCACCTTGGAGGCCCACGGCTCTCCGAGGCGAAGGACGATCTCGGGAACATGCCCGCCCGCGAAGCTCTCGACGCGGAGCAACGCGTCGGCAGCCGCGACGGTCGGGGCCCCGGGCTCGCCAGGGATGCGGGCGCCCGAGCGGGGATCGGCGAGCACGGGCCAGCCGAGGGCGACCGAGAGCCGGCGCACGATCTCTGGGCGGCCGGCGCCGGCGCCGGCGACGATCAAGCCACGTGCCGCCGGGCGGGCGAGACCTACCAGGGCCTCGAGCGAGGCGGGCTCGGGCACCCTGCGGACGGGGTCGGCCCTGTGCCAGGGGCGGCCATTGCGGCGACCGGGTGGCATGTCGCCTGGATCCGCGAGCAACGGCTCGCGAAAGGCGAGGTTCGCGTGCACCGGGCCGGGCCCCAACGGCCCCGCCGTCGCCTCGGCCACAAGACGGCTCGCGAGCGACCGCCAGCTCCATCGGCCTTCGTCGTCGGGCACGCCTGGGTCGACCGCCCAACGCAAGGCCCCGCCGTAGAGCCCCGACTGCTCGACGGTCTGCGGGGAGCCGACATGGTGGAGCTCGGGAGGGCGGTCCGCCGTGCAGACGATCACGGGCACGCGCGACAGGTGGGCCTCGACGACAGCCGCATGGACCTCGACGGCGGCCGTGCCGCTCGTCGTGACGAGTATCGCCGGCCGGCCGGTCGCGAGCCCGATACCGAGGGCGAAAAAGGCGGCCGAGCGCTCGTCCAGGCGGACGTGCATGGCGATGCGGCTCTCACGCGCGAGGGCGACCGCAAGCGGGGTCGAGCGCGAGCCGGGAGCGAGGACGGCGTCGGTCAGCCCGGCGCGGACCCACTCGTCGACGAGCGTGGCGGAGAAGCTTGCCGCTACCGTCACCGACGATGGCCTTTGCTCTCCACGCCGAACACCGCGGGCACGGGCCACGGGTCGTGCTCGTCCACGGCTTCACCCAGTCGGGCGCCTCGTGGGCACCGATCGCCGGCGAGCTCGAGAAAAGCTTCGAGGTCGTGGCCGTCGACCTTCCCGGTCACGGCCTCTCCCCCGTGCCTGAGGCGACCTCGGACCTGCATCTCGCGGCGAGGGCGCTCGGCGAGGCCGGGGGCGAGGGTGCCTATGTCGGCTACTCGCTCGGCGGGCGGTGCTGCCTGCATCTCGCCATCGATGCACCCGAGCTCGTCGAGCGCCTCGTCGTCGTCGGGGCGAATCCCGGCATCGCCGACGAGTCGGGCCGAAGGGCGCGCCGCGACGCCGACGACGCTCTCGCCGCAGATCTCGAAAGAGGCGGTGACGCCGCGGTGGCGCGATTCGTCGACACCTGGCTCAACGGGCCGCTCTTCGCCCATCTCACCGAGGAGCAGGCCGACCGTCGGTCGCGCCTTGTGAACACGGCCGCGGGACTTGCCGCCTCGCTGCGCAGCGCTGGGACGGGGAGACAGGCGCCCCTTTGGGAACGGCTCGGCGAGCTCGAGATGCCCGTCCTCGTCGTAGTTGGGGCGCGGGACGACAGGTTCCGGCCCATCGCGGAAAGGACCGCCCGGGCCATAGGCAAAAACGCCCGCCTTGTCATTGTCGCCGAGGCAGGCCACGCGGTCTGGCTCGAGAGACCCCAGGCGTTCGTGTCGCTCCTCGCGGAGTTCCTCGCCGGGCTCTCCTAGGCGTCGACGGTCGGGCTTCACAGCGCGATCCCGAGCGCCAACAGCGTGCCGAAGGCCAGCTGCAGGGAGCCTGTGGAGACGAGCGCGGCGACGAGGTCGTGACCTTGCGCACCGCCGAGCACGCGCCGAAGCGGCGGGAAGGCGGGGACGACGGCGAGCAAGGCGATCAAGACAGCCGGCCGCCAGAAGGCGATCACGGCGACGAGCACGAAGGCGCCGATGACAAGGCCGGCGTAAAGGCCGCGGGTTGCGACGGGCCCTGCACGAACGGCCAGGGTCTTCTTACCCGCCTTCTGGTCGCTCTCGATGTCACGCAGGTTGTTCACGACTAGCAGGGCAGTCGCGAGGAAGCCGACGGGGACCGCCGCGATCAGAGCCAGGGCGGTGATGTGTCCGAGGCTGACATAGGCAGTGCCCACGACCGCCACGAGGCCGAAGAAGGCGAAAACGAAAACCTCACCGAACCCCGCGTACCCGTACGGCCTCGAGCCGCCGGAGTAGAACCAGCCGGCCGCGAAGCACGTCGCGCCCACGGCCACGAGCCACGGCGTGGTCACAAGGGCTAGCACGAGGCCTGCCACGCCCGCGACGCCGAAAGCTGCAAACGACACCGCTTTGACCGCCCGCGGGGCCGCGAGGCCGGACGCGACGAGCCGGACGGGGCCGACTCGCTCGGCGTCGGTCCCCCGGACACCGTCGGAGTAGTCGTTGGCGTAGTTCGTGCCGATCTGGATCCCGAGGGCCACGACGAGCGCAAGCACCGAGTGCCACCACGTCACCTTGCCGCCGGCGTAGGCGACCGCGGTGCCGACGAGGACCGGCACGACCGCGGCCGGGAGGGTGCGCGGCCGGGCACCGGCCAGCCACTCGCTGGCACTGGTCACGCGGTGCGCGCCAGCATCCTCAGGGGCGCCGGGGGAACCGTGAGAAATCGGGGCGGCGTTTCTCGACATAGGCGTTGCGTCCCTCCTGGCCCTCTTCTGACATGTAAAAGAGCATGGTCGCGTCGCCGGCCAGCTGCTGGATCCCCGCCAAGCCGTCGTCGGCGGCATTGAAGCTGGCCTTCAGCATGCGAAGCGCGATCGGCGAAAGGGTGAGGATCTCGCGACACCACTCCACGGTTTCGGTCTCGAGGCGCTCGAGGGGAACGACAGCATTGACGAGCCCCCACTCGAGCGCCTGGGCGGCGTCGTACTGGCGGCAGAGGAACCAGATCTCCTTCGCCCTTTTGAGGCCGATCGTGCGCGCCAGAAGGCCCGCGCCGTACCCGCCGTCGAAGCTGCCGACTCGGGGGCCGGTCTGGCCGAAGCGGGCGTTGTCAGCCGCGATGGTGAGGTCACAGACGAGATGCAGGACGTGCCCGCCACCGATCGCGTAGCCGGCGACCATGGCGATGACGGGCTTGGGCAACCGGCGGATCTGGATCTGGAGGTCGAGCACATTAAGGCGCCCTATCCCGCGCTCGGCGACGGCGTCGTCACCCAGGTACCCGTCCTCGCCCCGGATCCGCTGGTCGCCGCCGGAGCAGAAGGCGTCCGGACCCTGCCCTGTAAGGACGACGACGCCTACCTCGGGATCATCGCGCGCCTCGTCGAAGGCCCGAGCGAGCTCGAACAGCGTCTGGGGCCTGAAGGCGTTGCGCACCTCCGGGCGGCAGATCGTCAGCTTCGCGATCCCACCCGCGCTCTCGTAGGAGATGTCGCGGTAATCACCTTTTTTCGTCCATGCCAGCGCGGCCACCGGCTGCACGTTAATGCGAGGCCCGCAGACATTCCCCGTACTCTGGCGGGGTGCGCCGCCTCGTCGCTCTCGCGATGCCCGCAGGCGCGGCGTTCGCCGCGGCGCTCAGGCGCTGCTGGGAAGACGACGATGCCGTCCTCCCCCTCGACATGCGCCTTTCGCAGGCGGCTCTCGACCGGATCGTCGAGGTTCTGCGGCCCTCGGCCGTCCTCGCCCCGGCGGGCACGTTGGTCGCGCTGCAGGGCGAGCCCGTCGAGGACGGGGACGCCCTCGTCGTGGCGACGAGCGGGACAACGGGCATGCCGAAGGGCGTCGTCCTCACGCACGCGGCTGTCGAGGCCTCGGCGCGGGCGACGAGCGCCCGTCTCGGTGTCGACCCGTCCCGCGACCGCTGGCTCGCCTGCCTGCCGCTCTCGCACGTCGGTGGCCTCTCGGTCGTGACGAGGGCGATTGTGACGGGAACGCCGGTCGAGATCCAGTCCCACTTTGACGCCGCGGAGGCAAAACGGGCCGCCGCCGAACGTGGCGCGACGCTCGTCAGCCTCGTGCCCGCGGCCCTCAGCGCCCTCGGGCCCGAGGCGGCGGCGATGTTCCGCGTCATCGTCCTCGGGGGCCAAGCGGCTCCGGACATGCGACCGGCGAACACGGTCGCGACCTACGGCATGACCGAGACCGGCTCGGGTGTGGTCTACGACGGGCTCGCACTCGACGGCGTCGAGGTGCGGGTCGACTCGGGAGAAGTCCAGCTCCGTTGCCCGATGCTGTTGCGCTGCTATCGCGACGGCACCGACCCGAAGACGGCCGACGGGTGGTTCCCGACCGGCGACGCGGGTGCACTCGATGAAGCGGGTCAGCTTCAGATCCTCGGCCGCAGGGACGACGTCGTTATCTCAGGTGGCGAGAACATCTGGCCTGCCCAGGTCGAAGCCGTCCTTCGCGCGCATCCCGGCGTGGCCGACGTTGCCGTCGGCGGCGTGCCGGACCCGCTCTGGGGCACGAGGCTCGTTGCCTACGTAGTGGCCTCACCCCCGGGCGAGGCTGTCGGGGCAGCGGACCTGCTCGCCGAGTTGCGCGAGCTCGTGAAAGAGCTCTTGGCGCCATACGCGGCGCCTAGGGAGCTCGTCGTCGTCGCCAAGCTGCCCCGCAGCGCGATCGGGAAGGTGGACCGGGCCGGGCTGGCGGCGCTCAACGGCCCGCGGGCGCTCGCCGGTTGAGCCAGAGCCTCGGGCTCAGGCCGGTCCCGGAACCGTGTCGGCACCGATGCCACCGGAGGCGATGACCATGGCCCCCCCATCGACGACCAAGGTCTGGCCCGTGATCCAGCTCGCTGCGTCCGAGGCGAGGAAGAGGGCAGCCTTGGCGATGTCGTCGGGCTCGCCGAGGCGCCGCATCGGCAGGCGGGATGCGATGAGGTCCCCCGCCGCCCCCTCCCAAAGCGCCCGCGCGAGGTCGGTCCTGACGAGGCCTGGGGCGATCGCGTTCACCCTCACAGAGGGGCCCAGCTCCTGGGCGAGATGGCGCGTGAGGTGGATCACGGCTGCCTTGGTGACGTTGTACCAGCCGATCCCCGGCTCGACCGTGAGACCGCCGACCGACGCCAGGTTGATGACGCTCCCTCCGTTCTGCGACATCGCCGCCTCCCACGCCAACCGGGTCCACACGAGGACGGCGTCCTGGTTCACCTGCACGGTTTTGGCGGCGCGGGCTTCGTCGAGGCCCATGAGCGGCCCGAAGTACGGGCTCGTGCCGGCGTTGTTGACGAGGATGTCGAGGCCGCCGAGGCGCTCGGCGCACGCGCGCACGCACGCGGCGGCACCGTCCCGGTCGCCGACGTTGGTGGCGAACCAGCTGACCTCTCCCTCGATGGACGCCGCCGCTTCGGCGAGAGCGTCGGGTTTGCGCGACGAGATCATCACCCGCGCCCCCGCCTCGGCGAAGCGGGCCGCGATCGCCTTGCCGATCCCGCGCGACCCACCCGTCACGAGAGCAACCTTGTCGTTGAGACCTAGCTCCATGGTCAAAGACCATAGATTCCGGAGCGTGAGATCTCTCCGAGCCCGCACCTGCCGGGGGCGCAGGTGAACCGGCTTGCCGGTCAGACAAGCCCTTACCTGCGCCAGCACGCCGGCGATCCCGTCGACTGGTACCCGTGGGGGGACGAGGCGCTCGCGAGGGCCAAGGAGCTGGACCGGCCGCTTTTCGTCTCGGTCGGTTACTCGTCGTGCCACTGGTGCCACGTCATGGGGCACGAGTCCTTCGCCGACGCCGCGACCGCGGAGGTGATGAACACGCACTTCGTGAGCATCAAGGTCGACCGGGAGGAGCGCCCCGACCTCGACGCCATCTACATGGAGGCGGTGCAGGCGGCGACCGGGCGGGGAGGCTGGCCCATGAGCATCTTCGCCACCCCCGAAGGGCTCCCGTTCCTCGCAGGCACGTACTTCCCCGACCGCCCCCGCCACGGGATGCCCTCTTTCGGCCAGGTCCTCGAGGCCGTTTCGGAGGCGTGGGGCTCGCGGCGCCACGACGTCGTCGCCGGGGCGCGCACGCTCGCTGACGCGGTCGCGAGCCGGCTTGGCCCACCGCCCGAGCGGGACAAGCATGCTCCGGCTCTAGGAGGCGAAGGGTGGGCGGAGGCCTTGTCCTACGCCGGCATCGAACAGTTGAGCTCGATCTTCGACCCTCGAGACGGCGGGTTCGGCTCAGCACCGAAGTTCCCCCAACCCCTGCTCTTGGACCTTCTCCTTCGCGACCACGCCCGCACTGGGGCCGCGGGCCCGCTCGAGATGGTGCAGTTCACCTTGGAGGCGATGGGCTCGGGAGGCATCTACGACCATCTCGGCGGCGGCTTCGCCCGTTACTCGGTCGACCAGCACTGGTCGGTGCCGCATTTCGAGAAAATGCTCTACGACCAGGCCCTCATCGCCCGCGTCTACCTGCATGCCTGGCAGCTCGGCGGCGATCCCCGCTTCCTGCAGGTGCTGGAGGAGACCATCTCCTATGTGCTGGGTGAGCTGCGCGACCCGGGCGGGGGTCTCTATTCGGCGGAGGACGCCGATTCGGAGGGCGAGGAGGGCCGTTACTACCTCTGGTCGCCCGAGGAACTGACCTCTGTGCTCGGCCCGGCTGCGGCTAGAGCCGCCGCCGGATGGTACGGCGTCACCCCGGAAGGCAATTTCGAGGGCCGCACCGTTCTGCACCGTGCGCAACGCGGCGATCTCGTCCGGCCGCCAGAGATCGAGGACGCCCGTGGCCGGCTCCTCGCGGCCCGTGCAGGGCGTATCCGGCCGGGCCTCGACGACAAGGTCATCACCGAGTGGAACGCAATGATGTGCTCGACGCTCGCCGAGGCGGCGGCCGCCACCGGCAGGGCGGACTGGTCCGAGGCGGCAACCGAGATCATCACCTTCTTGCTCGGGCACCTGCGACGCGCGGACGGCCGGGTGCTGCGCTCGTGGTGCCGGGGCGAGGCGAGCCTACCCGGGTACGCGGCCGACTACGCCTGGCTCGTCGATTGCTGCACCCGGCTCGGCGAGCTGTCCGGAGACCCGATCTGGACGACGGAGGCGGTTGAGATCGCCCGGGGGCTCCTCGGGCTGTTCGCGGACGAGCAAAGGGGCTTTTTGTACACGACAGGGTCGGACGTGGAAACTCTCGTCGTGCGACCTCGCGACGCCCACGACGGCGTTACGCCAGCGGCCGGGTCTGTCGCGGCCGTGGCGCTCGCGCGACTCGGGGCGCTCACCGGTGACGACGAGCTCACCACGGCGGCAGCGCGCATCGTCGAAGCGGCCGGCGCCGAACTCGAGTCCGCCCCGTTGGCATTTGCCGAGCTCATCTCGGCAGCCGAGCTGTGCGAGCACGGCCCGGTCGAGGTCGTCGTCACGGGCGGGAGGGCCGACCTCGTCCGCGCGGCCCAGTCGCGCTTTTGGCCACGAGCTGTCCTGGCCTGGGGCTCTGGCCCGCTTCTCGCCGGGCGCGAGCAAGGTTTCGGCTACGTCTGCCGGCGCGGCGCGTGCCTGGCCCCGGTCACTAGTGTCGAGGACCTCCTGGCAGCTGTGCGCTCGGCAGTCAGCTCGCCATGATTCGTCGCAGCGTCAGACTCCCCTCACCCCGCCACCGTGGGCCCGGGCAAGCGCGGGCGAACCGGCCCGGCGACGTGCTCCGGTGCGTATTGCTCGCCCGGGGCCCGGAGTGGGTCGCCGTGGACGTCGCCACCGGGGCCGTCGTGCGCAGCCACGCCTCGGGCTGGCCGGTCGTGCCCGCCGACTCGCGCCTGGCCGGCGCCGAGGGCCGGCGTCCGCGTGACGGCCCGACCCGCACCGGCCCGGAGCTCGACGTCGTCGACATCGAGCTCGCAGATGACGACGAGCCGGCCGACCCGGCACGCCCTGAGGCCGTGATGGTGCTAAACGCCCCGGATCTCGTCGGGACACCGTCGCGCCGGGCCGTCCGCCGGATCCTCCGAGACCTCCTGCCCGTGGACCCTCGCCGGCCACTGCTCGGCTCGCTCGGCCCTTCCATCTCCTACGAGGACCTCGACGGCTCGCGCCCTTCGGTCGCCGTCGTCGCCCCCGACCGGGCACCGCTGTTCGCCTGGGACGCGACGGGAACCTGGTGCCAGTTCACCCTCGGAGGGCGCAAGCACCGCCTGCCGGTCATCGACGAGCGCATCTCCGAGGTCGACGGCCCGTCGCGGGGAGGCAGCCTGTCCCGCGAGGCGGTCGAGAAGGCGATCGGGGGTCCTCCGCGTTATCTGGTCGTGGCCCTAGGCGTGCCGCGCCGCGGGCAGGCGCCGAAGCTCGTCTTGGGCGTCCTCCCGAGGCCGTAGCCGGCGGGCCGGGCGACTCAAAGAGGAAGCGCGCTGGCGGCGAGCGCTTCGGCCATGGCCCAGCCGAAGGCCACGAGGCTGTCGCGCCGTTGGCCGTCGACGGATGTGAACAAGGCGCCCAACGAGTCGCACTCCGAGGGCAGGCTATGCGGGTCGTAGTCGAGGAGACCGCCGGCGTCGCCGTCGCCCTTCAGCACGAAGGTCCTGTCGTCGAGGTTCCCGTCCGCTCCGAAGCGCTTCGCGAGGCGCCGACCCCAGGCTCGTTCCTCGCCTGTCGCCCGGTGCTCGGGGCGGGGGACGATGTCCTCCAGCCCCGCAAAGGCGCGGAACGCGCAGGCTTGGGCGAACCTGGTCCCGACGAGGACGTCCTCGTCCGGGAAGGCGAGCACCGCGCGGCGGTACAGGTCGCGCATCGCCGCGTCGAGGGCGACGCTCGCGTTGGGCCCACGCGTGAAGGTGGCGACGCCGATGAGAAGGCTCGGCGTGCCGCCGATCCGCTCCAGGGTCGCGAGCGCGTATCCCAGCAGCCTGCCCTGCTCACGAATCTGGGTGACGAGCACCCAGTCCTCCCGCTGCTTGGAAAGGAAGCCGACCTCCCAGCCTGCCCTCTCCGCCGCGGAAAGATCAGCCATCTCGGCCAACTCCGCGTCAGTGAGCGCCGTACAGTCCTTCGTAGCGACCTCGATATCGATGGCCATGACCGTCCAATGCTCCCGTGCGTCGCTCTCACCCTGCCGCCCTGGCCATCTGGGACGCCGGTGCGTGACCGCCCCAGAGAAAGCTGGCCTTTAATGGCGACGCCGAGCCCCAACATGCCCACTTGTGTGTGCACGTCCCGGCTCGGACCACCAACAGTGTACGGGATCGAAGCGATGACCTGCCAGGGGGCACCGCCCCGGGCTAGCGAGCGACCGCAGAAGTCCCGAGGAGCTCCTTCAAAGCGCCAACCAGCCCGCCCCGGGGATTGACGTTGAACTGCGGGGGGAGCCTCAGCACTTTCTCGCCAACACGCAGGTGGACGGCACAAGGGCCCGGGTGCTCGCTCACGAGGTCGCGGATCTGGCGGACGAGGGAGTCGGTGAGCCGGTTGAGCGGCAGCACCACCTCGACGGGAGGTTCGTTGCCGGGCGTCGTCAGCTCGAGACGCCGCACGTCCCGGCAGATGAGCTTGGGCTGGTCCTCGCGCAGGTCCAGCCGGCCCCGCACGGCGACGATCGCGTCCTGTTCGAGCACCGCACCGTACTCGAGCATCGTCTTCGGGAAGACCATCACGTCGATCGCGGCTTCGAGGTCCTCGAGAACGAATGTGGCCATGACCTCTCCGCGGCGGGTATAGCGCCTCACCAGGGAGGTCACGACGCCTCCGGTCGTGACGCTGAAGTTCTCGGCAAGCTCGCCGACGACGACAACTGCTCCCGTGGCGTCCTCAGCCGGGCAGGCCGCGTCGAGCAGGTCCCGGATGGTGACGTCCGTGGCGTTGCGTAGCGACTGCTCGAGGCCCATGAGGGGGTGATCGCTCACGTAAAGGCCGAGCATCTCTTTCTCGAAGGCCAACCGCTCGGTCTTGTCGAACTCGAGGTCAGGGATCGCCACCCAGGTGCCGTCGAAGCTGGCCGGCGAGCCGCCATCGGCCGTGGCCGTGCCGACTTCGTCGTCGAGCAAGGAGAACAGTGTCGCGATCCCCTGCTCGGTCTCGCGCCGGCGGATGATGGCCCGCTCGATGATGCCCTCGAACGCGAGGCAGAGGCCCTTTCGGGGATGGCCGAGCGAGTCGAAGGCCCCGGCCTTTACGAGCGACTCGACGGCTCTTTTGTTGAGCGAGCTCGAGTCGACCCGGCGGCAGAAGTCGTAGAAGTCGGTGAAAGGGCCACCGGAGTCCCGGGCCGCGACGACGTGCTCCACGATGGCCTCCCCGACGTTGCGCACCGCGGAGAGGCCGAAGATGATCACCCCCCGCCCGGGCGAGGCGGGGCTGTTGGATAGCGCCCGGATGGGGGTGAAGTTGGAGGTCGAGGCGTTCACGTCCGGCACCCTGACCTCGATGCCCAAGGTACGGCACTCGGCGAGGTAGACGGCGGTCTTGTCCTTGTCGCCCTTGACCGACGACAGCAATGCGGCCAGGTACTCGACCGGGTGGTTCGCCTTGAGCCACGCCGTCTGGTAGGCCACGAGCCCGTAGCCGTAGGAGTGGGACTTGTTGAAGGCGTAATCGGCGAACGGCTCGATGATGTCGAACAGCTGTTTTCCGAGCGCTTCGTCGAAGCCCTGCTCGACACAGCCGGCGATGAACTTCTTGCGCTCGGCGGCGATGAGCTCGCGGTTCTTCTTGCCGCAGGCCTTGCGCAAGTTGTCGGCTTCCTCGAGGCTGTAGCCCGAGAAGCGCTGCGCCACCCGCATGACCGACTCCTGGTAGAGCATCAGGCCGTAGGTATCCCCGAGGATCGCCTCCATCTCCGGGTGTAGGTACGTGACGGGCTTGCGACCGTTCTTCAAGTCCGGGTAGTCGCGGTGCATGTTGGCAGCCATCGGGCCGGGCCGGTACAAAGCGACGAGGGCGGCGACGTCGTCGAAGCTCGTAGGCGCGAGCGAGCGCAGCGTCGAGCGCATCGCGGCCCCCTCGAGCTGGAAGACCCCGATCGAGTCCCCCCGCCTCAGCATCTCGAAGGTCGGCTCGTCGTCGAGCGCCACGGCGTCTATGTCTGGACGCGTGCCGGTCGTCTGCTCGACGAGATCGAGCGCCACCTCGATGACCGAGAGGTTGCGAAGCCCGAGGAAGTCCATCTTGAGCAGGCCGAGCTCTTCGACGCCGTGCATCTCGTACTGGGTGACGATGGGGGCGTCGCCCGGGTCCGCCCCGGGCTCGGGCTTGCGCTGAACCGGTAGGTACTCGGTGAGCGGCTCGTGGGTGATCACCACCGCGGCGGCGTGGATGCCATCTTGGCGCCGGAGGCCCTCGAGGCCCCGGGCGACGTCGATTACGAGCTTGGCATCCGGGTCCTGCTCGTACATCTCGCGCAGGTCCGCGGCGGCCATGTAACCGTCCTCGTGGCCGTCGACGCGCTCAAAGCACGCCCGCAGCGGGGTGTCACGGCCCATCACGAGCGGCGGCATCGCCTTCGCGATCTTGTCGCCGAGCGCGTAGGGCAGCCCGAGGACGCGGGCGCCGTCACGTACGGCCGCGCGGGCTTTGATAGTCGAGAAGGTCACGATCTGAGCGACGTGGTCGGCGCCGTAGCGATCGGCGACATAGCGGATCATCTCGCCCCGGCGGCGCTCGTCGAAGTCCATGTCTATGTCGGGCATCTGTTTGCGGCCCGGATTCAAGAAGCGTTCGAAGAGAAGGTCGTAGCGGATCGGGTCCAAGTCGACGATGCGCAAGCAGTAGGCGACGCAGCACCCCGCCGCCGAGCCACGGCCCGGCCCGACGCGGATCCCCGAGTCCCTCGCGTAGCGGATGATGTCCCAGACCACGAGGAAGTAGGCGGCAAAGCCCATCTCAGAGATGACTCTTAGCTCGAAATCGAGCCGCTCGGCGACCTCGGACGGTATCGGGCTGCCGTAGCGTGCGGCGGCTCCCTCGTAGGTCAAATGGGCCAGGTAATCGGCCGCGGACTGCTCGTAGGTGTCTCTGCGGAAGGCCTCGGGGACCGGAAACTGCGGGAGGGCAGGCTTGCCGAGCTCGATCTCGAGCTGGGCCCTTTGCGCTATCCAAAGTGTGTTGTCGCAGGCTTCTGGCACCTCGGCAAACAACTGGCGCATCTCCCGGGCGCTTTTTAGGTAGTGCTCCTGGCCCTCGAACTTGAAGCGCTTCGGGTCGTGGATCGTGGCCCCGGTCTGGACGCACAGGAGTGCGTCGTGGGCGACGGCGTCCTCGCGCCTGCAGTAGTGGCTGTCGTTTGTGGCGAGCAGGGGCGCGCCGATCGCCCGGGCGATACGGATCAGGCTGGGATTGGTCGTCTTCTGTGCCCCGATCCCGTGGTCCTGCAGCTCGACGAAGAGGTTCTCCTTGCCGAAGATGTCCTGGAGGCGCCCGGCGAGGCTCATGGCCAGGTCGAAGTCCTCGGCCAAAAGCGCCTGGGCCACGACACCGCCGAGGCACCCGGTCGTGGCGATGAGGCCCTCGTGGTGCTTCTCGAGCAGCTCCCAGTCGACCCGGGGCTTGTAGTAGTAGCCCTCGAGATAGGCGGCGGAGGAGAGCTTGATGAGGTTGCGGTAGCCCTGGGTCGTCTCGGCGAGGACCGTCAGGTGGTAGTAGAGCTTCTCGCCCCGGTCGCCCTCTCCTCCGGTGTCGTCGATGCGGCCTCGTCGCACCGGCCGCTCGTAGCGGGACTGCGCGGCCATATAGGCCTCCGTACCGATGATCGGCGTCACGCCGCGGTCCCGGCACTCCCTGTAGAAGTCGAGAACGCCGTACATGTTGCCGTGGTCTGTGATCGCCAGTGCCGCCTGGCCGTCCGCGAGCGCCGCCTGTACCAGGTCGCCGATCCGGGCCGCCCCGTCGAGCATCGAGTACTCGGTATGGGTGTGCAGGTGGACGAACGATTCACCCCTGCCTGCCATGCCCTCGCTTGCCTCAACCACTGCTCGCCCACTCCCTGTCCACAGGCATCGTCCACAGCCTGTGGACGAACTACAAGCCTGTCATTAGCCCCACCGCACGATAGCGCGCGAGGTGTGCCGCGAGATGGGCGAGACGCCGACCTCGCGCTCGCTGACGCGGAAATTTTGCCACTTTGCGTGATATGCGCGACGCTGTATGTATGGAGCGCTCCGATCTCGATAATTTGCTACGCCGTCTTGCCGCGGCGGATGGCTCCGATCTGCACCTGAAAGTGGGTTCCCCACCGCGGATGCGGATCAACGGGGACCTGACTCGTATAGCCGATTCGCCCGTCATCAAAGCAGACGACATGGTGCAGGTCACCAAAGAAATAATGCAACAACGGACCTGGGACCACTTTGAGGACACGAACGAGGCGGACTTCGCGTACTCGATCGCGGACCTCGGCCGCTTCCGTGTGAACGCCTACCGCCAGCGCAGCACGATCGGCATGGTCTTCCGTCTCGTGCGCTCCCATGCGCGGTCATTCGGCGAGTTGAACCTGCCGGAGGCGGTTCGCCGGCTCGCTGACGAGCAGCGTGGCCTGATCCTTGTGACCGGCCCGACAGGGTGCGGCAAGACGACCACTCTCGCCGCCATGATCGACCACATCAACCACACGCGCGAGTGTCACATAGTCACGATCGAGGACCCCATTGAAGTTCTCCACCGCGACGAGCTTTCCGCTGTCAGCCAGCGCGAAGTCGGGTTCGACACCTCGAGCTTCCTCGTGGCGCTTCGCTCGGCACTTCGCGAGGACCCGGACGTGATCCTCGTCGGTGAGATGCGCGACGTCGAGACTGTAGAAACCGCTCTCAGCGCGGCAGAGACGGGCCACCTCGTGTTCGCCACGCTCCACACGATTGACTGCGTCGAGACCATCAACCGCATCGTGGACTTCTTCCCGTCCGCTCAGCAGCGCCAAGCCCGTTTGAGCCTGGCCGGGGCGCTCAAGGGCACGCTCTGCCAACGTCTCGTTCCGACTGCGGACGGTTCCGGGCGGGTGCCGGCGCTCGAGATCATGATCACCAACGGCCGGATCCAGCAGTGCATCATCGAGCCCGGCCAGGGCGGCGACATCACCTCGATCATCCGCGAGGGCGAGTACTACGGCATGCAGACCTTCGACCAGGCGCTTGTCTCCCTGCTCGAGCAGGGCACGATCGACCTTCGCTCGGCGACTCAGGCGGCCTCGAACCCGCACGACCTGCGGGTGGCGCTGCAAAAGCGCGGCCTGGTCGGTTCTGCCGCCAAGTACTGAGGTCTTTCAGATGCTCGCCCAGGCGTGGACGAGCGGAGGCCCGACAAGCACTGTGATGATCGTCCCGGCCGCCAGGAACGGGCCGAAGGGGATCTGCGTGCGGCGTTGCACCTTGCCCATCGCGAGAAGGACTACGGCGGGCACTCCTGCCACGATGAAGCCCACCAGGAACCCCACGACCACGTAGCGGTAGCCGAACCAGCCTAGAAACGCTCCGCACAACCCTGCCAAGCGCACGTCACCGAAGCCGATGCCCTTCGGCACGGCGAAGAAGAGCGCGAAGAACGCCGCGAACGCGGCCGCGCCGCCGATGAGCGCGCTCAGCAACGCCGTCCAGTCGTGCGTGCCTGCGGAGGCGAGGACGAGGAGCGGCGCGCCGATGCCAGCGGTGGCGTACACGATCGGTGACGGGATGCGCATGTGCTCGACGTCGATGGCCGAGATCGCGACGAAGCTCGCTGCGAGCAGGCAGAAGGCTGGTAGCTCCCAAGCCGAGGCCAACCGCCAGGCCAGCAGGACGAACAGTGCGCCTGTCCCGACCTCCAAGATCGCGTCCCGCGGTGGTATGTGGGCGCCGCAGGCCCGGCACCTGCCCCGCAACAGCGCGTACGAGACGACCGGGATGTTGTCGTAGGCGCGGATCGGCGCCGCACAGGCAACGCAGTGCGAGGGTGGCGAGACGATCGACTCCTTGCGGGGGACCCGGTCGACGACGACGCCTACGAAAGAGCCGATGACCAGGCCGAATACGCCGGCCACCGCCTCTACTGTCGCTGACATCCGGTTCCGACGGCCCCCTCGCCGAGATCGGTCCGCGCGGCCGCGAGGACTGCGGTCACTTGCACGGCTTTCCCTCCTGCTCGGCTTGTCCTGGATCGACGCCTCGCGTACCTTATCCGAGCTAGCATGAACGCGTAGCGCGCGGCTCCGACCGCTCAGCGCGCCCGCACGCTGCTCGCCGGGAGGGACGGAGGCGACGTTGATCAATGCTCAAAATGATCGAATAAAGAAACCTCTCCGCGCGCCCGATGGTATTAGGGAATGAGTACCACCGAACAGAGCACGTCGACCGCCGCGCGACGGCAGGTGTCACCCTCCAAGGCGGAGGTAGCTGAGGCGCGTGCTCTCGCGAAAGAGGTCGGGCTTGAATACGTGGATCTCGAGCGCTATCCGCTCAACGCCGCAGCAACCTCACTGCTGCCACACCAGGCCTCTCGACGCCACCACGCGTTGGCTGTCGGTTGGAAGTTCGGTACCCCCGTCATCGCAGTCGCGCGGCCGGACGACGTCATGGCGATGGACGACCTGCGGACGACGATCGGGCGCGACATCCATGCCGTGGTCGCCTGCGAGTCACAGATCGACGCCTACATCGAGCGCATGTACTCCCGTAGCGAGACGAGCGCTCCTGGATCTCACCCTCGGGCCCTTCGCGGCACGAACGACGGTGCCGTGAAAAACTCCGCAACCGCGGTCGCGGACGCCCCTAGCGAACCAGAGGCTCCGGAGCCCGCCGCAGCGCCACCGCCAGCGAAACCTCACAAGGCCGTGGCCGCGGCCGTGGACGCGGACAGTGCGCCGGCAGAGGTGGATCTCGGATCGGATGCGGAACCAGACCTCGAGGTGTCACTGGAGTCTTCCGAGGTCGTGGAGGCGTCCGAAGAGGAGACCGACGCGGTAGCACTGAAGGCGGCGTCCGAGCTGCTGGAGGCAACCGTCGACGGTCCGACCAAGGTCGCCGCGGAGACTGAGAAGGCGGCGAGCCCTGGGCTTGCCGAGCTGCTCGTCAGCTCCGGCCAGGTCACGCGAGAGGAGATGGAAGCCGCCCTGCGCGAGCAGGCGGCGACGGGAAGGTCGCTCGGCGACATCTTGAGCGAGCTCGGTCTCGTCTCGGAGGAGGACCTGATCCGTGCTTCGGCCGCCGAGGGCGGCATGGAGTTCGTCGACCTCAACGAGCAACCGCTCGACCCCGAGGCGACAAAACTGATCCCCGAGGCTCTCGCACGTCGCCACCGGGTGCTCGCCATCGGTTACCGCGGAGACACGCCCATCATCGGGATGGCAAACCCGTCCGACGTCTTCGCTGTCGACGACCTGCGCACGCTGCTCGGCAACGTGCACATCGTGGTCTGCAGCTCGGGCCAGATCTCCGAGTACCTGTCTCGCGTCTATCGCCATGACAGAGAGACGACCCTCGCCGCTCAGACGGCGGCCTCGCAGACCTCCGCCGGCGACGAGACGAAGATCACCGAGCTCACCGACCTTCACGCGGTCGTCGAGGACGCCCCCATCGTCAAGTACGTCAACTTGATCCTGCGCCAGGCACTCCAAGAACGCGCCTCGGACATCCACATCGAACCGACTGCGGACGACCTCCGCATCCGGTTCCGCATCGACGGTGTTCTTCACGAGGTGACCCGCTCGCCAAAGGCGATCCAAGGTGGAGTGACGACGCGCCTCAAGGTCATGGCCAGCCTCGACATCGCCGAGCACCGCGTCCCCCAGGACGGCCGCATCACCCTCACCGCCGGACGGCGGGAGATCGACCTACGCGTCGCGACCCTCCCGACGGTTCACGGCGAGAAGATCGTGCTTAGGGTGCTCGACAAGTCGAGCGCGTCCTTGCAGCTGTCCCAGCTCGGCTTCCTGCCGAGTGTCGAGAAGCGTTACGAGGTTGCCTACCGCAAGGCTTACGGCACCATCCTCGTGACCGGACCAACAGGGTCCGGCAAGTCCACGACGCTGTACGCAACCTTGAACGCCCTCAACTCGCCCGAGCGCAATCTGATCACGGTCGAGGACCCCGTCGAGTACCAGCTGCGTGGTGTCAGCCAGGTGCAGGTCAACCCGAAGGCCGGTCTCAACTTCGCGAACGCACTTCGCTCCATCTTGCGCTCGGACCCGGACGTCGTGCTCGTCGGCGAGATCAGAGACCGCGAGACCGCGGTCATAGCCATCGAGGCTGCTCTCACCGGCCACCTGGTCCTCTCGAGCCTCCACACCAATGATGCGGCCGGCACGCCGATGCGACTCGTCGAGATGGGGGTCGAGCCCTTCCTTGTCGGTTCGGCCCTTGACTGCGTGCTGGCCCAACGCCTGGCGCGCCAGCTATGCGAGAACTGCTTCGAGGATTACTCTCCGACCGCCGAGGACCTCGAGCTGATCGGATTCACCGAAGAGGACGAGCCGCCGAACGGCAAAGTGCGTTTCCGTCGTGCAGTCGGGTGCCAGGCTTGCAGCCGGACTGGGTACCGCGGCCGAATCGCGCTTCAGGAACTCCTACTTATTGACGAAGAAATCGAGAGGGCGATCATCGCCCACAGCTCGAACGACGACATTCAACGCCTAGCCCTCGAACAGGGGATGGTTCCATTGCGCCATGACGGATTGCGAAAAGCAGCGCTCGGTATCACGAGCCTGGAGGAAATTCTGCGGGTGGTCGTATGACCGCGGACCGCAGGTCACCTACGGAATGGTCCAAGCGACTCGCCGAGACGTTGGTCAGCTCTGGTCGCTTGCAGGGCGACACCGCCGTTGCAATCCTGTCGGAGGCGGGTTCGAGCGGGCGACCCGTGGCAGCTGTACTTGCCGACCGCGGACTGGTCGACCCGGCCTCGACGCTGGCTGAGCTTTCTCGGATCTCCGGAGTCCCCTCTGTTGACATCTCCGCGAGCAGGCCGATGGGCGAGGCCTTCCGTCTCGTACCGGAGCTGTTCGCCCGTGAGCTGACGGTGATCGGCTACAAGCTCGAAGCCGGCTGCCTGACCCTGGCGTGCGCGGAACCCCTCGACATATCCCAGCAGCGAGAAGTCTCGGCCTTCTTGGGCATCGAGGTCGCCGGCTGCGTCCTTGCCGACCCAGTCGCGCTCGAGCATCTCATGAACGCGGTGTATCCGCGCTTGTCACCGAGCGAAGAGGCTGCAACGACCCCTCCGCCTCCCCCGCAGGCGACGACAGCTTCCTTCCCGACGGTGCCCGTACCCTCGGTGGCCGCGAGCCCCGGATCGGTACCGGTCGCCAACTCGCTGATGAGCGTGCCGGCTCAGGTCCCCGAGCCAGTCATGGCGGGTGCACAGGTCGGATACGACGTGTCCTCCAACGGCTCGGCTGAGCCCCACTACGACGCCGGCGACTGGCAGTCCGATTACGCCGCCGACGTCAGGGGATCCAGCCTGCCAGGTGGTTCCGGGGGCATTCCCGACATGGAGCCCTTCGTGCCGACGCTCAACCCCGATGGCAGCTTGGACATCGACGAGCTGCTCACCTACGCGGTGCGCAACGGCGCCTCTGACCTCCACCTCGCCAACCAGCTTCCGCCGGCCATCCGTATCGACGGCTCGCTGAGGCCGATCGAAGGCCTCCAGCGCGTCGACAACGAGCAGATTCGCGAGATGGTCTACCGGATCCTGACCCAGGGACTACGAGAGCGCTTCGAAGCGGAAAAGGAGCTCGACACCGCACACACGATCATGGGAGTAGGGCGCTTCCGCGTCAATCTGTTCCAGCAGCGGGGATCGATCGGCACCGTCATGCGGGCAATCCCTCATGAGATACCGCCCTTCGACACGCTCGGCCTGCCGGCAGTGGTTCCCACCCTCGCCGAGCTGCGCCGCGGCCTCGTGCTCGTGACAGGGCCGACCGGATCGGGCAAGTCGACGACCCTCGCGTCGTTGATAAACATCATCAACCAGTCGAAGCCTCTCCACATCGTGACCGTCGAGGACCCGATCGAGTTCCTCCACACCCACAACAGGTCAATCGTCAACCAACGTGAGGTCGGCTCCGACACGAAGTCGTTCGCCGAGGCGCTACGCCATGTGCTGCGCCAAGACCCCGACGTGATCCTCATCGGTGAGATGCGCGACACCGAGACGATCGCCACGGCGCTCACGGCCGCCGAGACCGGTCACCTCGTGTTCGCGACTTTGCACACCCAGGACGCACCGCAGACGATCGACCGCATCATCGACGTCTTCCCGAGCGCCCAGCAGGACCAGATCCGCATCCAGCTGGCAGGCTCATTGGAAGCCGTCATCACTCAGCAGCTCGTGCTAAGCGCGACCGGATTCGGCCGCACGCCGGTCGCGGAGGTGATGCTCTGCAACCCCGCCATCCGGAACCTCATCAGGAGCGCAAAGACGCACCAGATTTACTCCCTGATCCAGACGGGAGCTTCGATGGGCATGCAGACGATGGACCAGGGCCTGGCCAAAGCGGTTCAAGCCGGGACCATCACCGAGGCAATGGCCTTTGACCGATGCCACGATCCGAGTGAGCTTCGCGACTACCTGAGGCACCGATGATGTTCATCTCGCCGGATTTGGGGGACTGATCCATGCCAACGACGACCTACGACTACAAGGTCCGCGACGCGGACGGAAGGCTTGTCAAGGGCCAGCTAGAGGCCGACAGCGTTCCCCTCGTCGCGGCCCGCCTCAGGGACATGGGCTACGCGCCCGTCGAGATCAAGCCCGTCTCACTCAACTTGAGACGCGAGATCAGCATACCCGGGGTCACCGACCGCGTCGGGCTCAAAGACGTCGCGCTCATGAGTCGCCAATTGGCCACGATGGTCGCAGCCGGGCTGACCCTTGTCAGGGCGCTCGGCGTACTTGCCGACCAGATCGAGTCGAAGCCCCTCCGAGAGGCGATGCTTCAGGTGCGCACGGACGTCGAGCAGGGTTCGTCGTTGTCGACCTCACTCGAGAAACTGCCGAAGGTGTTCCCACCCCTCTACATCGCCATGGTCCGGGCCGGTGAGGTCGGCGGCCAGTTGGACTCGGTCCTCCTCAAGCTCTCGACGACGCTCGAAAAGCAGGTCGAGCTCCGCCAAAAGGTGCGCTCCGCGATGGCCTACCCGTCCATCGTGTTCTGCGCCGTCATAGTGATCGTTACGGCGATGATGATCTTCATCGTCCCGATCTTCAAGCGGCTGTTCACCTCGTTGAACGGCCAGCTGCCGCTCCCGACCCGAATAGTCATTTCGATATCGAACGTCGTGGCGAGCGTCTGGCTACTGGCAGTCATAGGGACGATCGTCACGATCGTGGTGCTAATGCGCCGCTGGATTGCCACGCCGAGCGGCAGGAGGAAGTGGGACGCCATCAAGCTCCGCCCGCCGGTGTTCGGCCCGCTGGCACACAAAGTTGCGCTCGCCCGCTTCTGCACCACGTTCTCCTCTTTGCTGTCCGCGGGTGTGCCCGTGATCGAGGCTCTGGACATAGTCGCCGTCAATGCTGGCAATCAGATCGTCGCCGACGCCCTCATAGGCGCCCAGGATGGGGTCCGCGAGGGAAAGAACCTCTCGACGATCCTCGCTCAGTATCCGGTCATGCCGGTCATGCTGACCCAGATGATCGAGACCGGTGAGGAGTCGGGCGCGCTTGACGACATGCTCGAGAAGGTCGCCACGTTCTACGACAACGAGGTGAACGCCACAGTCGACAGCCTGACGTCGATCCTCGAGCCCTTGATCATCCTGTTCATGGGTGCTTGCATCGGGGCAATAGTCATCAGCCTCTACCTGCCCATGTTCGACTATGTCAAGCTGCTCCAGCAGCCAGGTGCTTGAGCCGGTTTAGATGAATCGTCCACTGCGAAGGGCGGCTTGGAGGCTTGCTTGGCTCTCCAGCTCAAGAAGTAGCCGGTATGAGCCGATATGCAAGACACTGTGTACAACGACTCGCCTTGCAACTACGCGGTGTGTTGGGACATTTGGGCCCCAATCATTCGAAAGGCCAACAGCTAACATGATTCGAGTTACTTGTAACACTGTGGGCTTGTTCTCAGTGTCAGGAGCAGAGTGATGGTTACGCGGCGCGTGAGTGTCGAGATCAGCAGCAGTGCGGTTCGCATGGCCGAGGTGGTCAGCGGACACGGGCGACCTGAGCTCATCCGGCTTGGCCAAGTGGCATTGCCACCACGGGCGGTCATTGATGGAGTGATCCTCGAACAGGGCATCGTCCGCGTGGCCCTGGAACGGTGCATGAAGGAGGGCGGGTTCGCCGCCGGAGACGTTCATTTGGGCATCGCGGGGCTCCGCGCGATTACCCGCGAGCTCGAAATGCCTCTGCTGCCCGATTCGGAGATCGATTCGGCGGTACGGCTGCAGGCACTGGACGTAATCCCCTTCGCGATCGACAAGGCGCTGATCTCGGCCCGCCCTCTGGAAGAGACGGTCAGTCCCAACGGGATGCCCGAACGGCGCGTGCTTGTTGCGGCCGCACACCGTGACCTGGTCGATCCCCTCGTCGAAATCGCGACGGCGGCAGGGCTCACGCCCGTAAGCGTCGAACCGACCTCTTCGGCCATGATCCGGGCTCTTTTCGACCCGGAGACGGCGATCGATGGTCCCGAGGCGATCGTCTCTATAGGCGCCGGCTTAACCAAGGTGGCCGTTCACGAGAACGGGATCCCGCACTTCGTGCGTACCATCGCGGAAGGCGGCGACGCGGTCACCGCAGCCATCGCCGGGGCGCTCGACCTGCCCCTCGCTGACGCCGAAGCGCTCAAACAGAACTTGGCCACGGCGGCCGCTCCGCACATCCATGCCGCCATGAGTGCTGCACGCGACGCCTCGATGTCGCTGATCAACGAGCTGCGAAGCTCAATCGACTACTACGCGACTCTTACCGGACGCACCCCTGTCCGGCGCGTCATCGTCTCCGGAGGCGGGTCCCGCCTGTACGGCTTCGCTGAGCAGCTGCAGCAACAGCTTCGCCTCCCAGTCTTCATCGGCGGCGCCCTCAACCGGATCGACTGCTCGCGCCTTCACATGCCCGATGAAGAGGTCACTCGCATTGACGCATCGGTCGCTGTCGTCGTGGGCCTCGCGCTACCCGGCCTGAAGGACGTCAAGGAGCTCGACCTGCTCCCACCCGAGGTGATCCTCGGACGCAAGCGCAAGCAGGTCGAGCGCACGATCATGCTCGTGGGAGTGCTCGTCGTCATCGTGATGGTCGGCTTCGGCGTGCTTCGCTTCCTCAAGGTGCACAACGCCGAGAACCAGGTCGCAAGCTTGCAGGACCAGATCACGGTCCTCAAGACGCAGATCCCGAGGTACGACAAGGTGCAGCAGGAACACACTCAGATCCTCAATCTTGAGGCGATCAGCAATCCCGTCGTTAACGACGAGGTCTACTGGCCCGGTGTCCTGTCGGCCCTTAGGCATGCGACACCGAACGGCGGAGCCATACAGACCTTCACGGCCAGCGCCGACCCGCCGGCCGCTCCGGCTGCCGCCACCGCCGGCAAGACAGTTACCGCACCGCCGCCGCCCTCGGCGGTGCAAATAGCCACCATCGATATGTCACTGCAAACACCGACCGGTTATCCCTATTTCAAGAGCTGGTACTTCTCCATCAACGGTTCCGGCAAACTGACCGTCAACGGGTTCAGCGGACTCACAAAGCTCGGCTCATCGCAGGTCACCTACACCGCAACCGTCGGAGTAACGGGCGAAATCACTTCTATCCGGGCCAACGAATTCAAGGTGCCATAATGAACGGGCTAAGAGGCGTCAACCTCGATCTTTTCAAGTCGAAGGTCGTACTCATCGTCACAGGAGCCATAATCGTGCTTCTGATCGTCTGGTGGTTCGCCTGGATGACCCCTGAGGCCAACAAGCTCTCCACGGTCCAAGCCCAGGTGAGCCAGGATCAGTCGAATGTCAGCAACCTGAACCTCGAGCTGGCTTCGCTGAAGGCGGAGAAGAAGCTGGTGCTGAAGGAGCTCCCGTATCTGAAGAAGGTGACGACGGCGATCCCACCGACCGAGGATCCCCCCGGCATCGTCGACTCCCTGAACAACCTCGCGAACCAGACCGGTTGCAGTCTGCTCTCCGTCACTCCCTCCGACGTGCCAAATCCGAGCACCATCGCAGGACTCCAGCAAATAAGCGTCACCTTCTCAGTGACGGGGATCCACAGCGCCGTGTTCGCCTTCCTGAACGGTTTCTACCAGATGAAGCGGCTCATGACGATCAGCAACATAGCGCTCTCGTCGACGGATGCAAGCCAGAATGTCCTGGCTGCAGGTGATGGGCAGCAGTACAACTTGAACGTGAGTGCGGACGCCTACACGACGTATGTGGCGCCCACAACGACCACCTAATAACACCCAGTTTCTCGCCGAAAACACGCTGAGTCGTGCTCCCAGATAGTCACGCGCCCCACAAACGGTACGGCGATCCCGTGGTGAGGTGACCCCCTGTAGTGGTCCAGTTAACCGGGACCGCTCAGTGGAAATGAGAGCCGTCAAGGGAGCAGCGCGGTTCGGACAGCGACGTGAGGTGACCGTCGTCAGCAGGATTCAGCTGCCCGCCTGGATCGTCCCTCGAGCTTGTCTCGTCGTCATCGATGGACGCGGTTAGCCTCCGATTCAGCGCCTCGATGAAGGAGGCGAGTGTCTCCAAGTGGCTCTCAACCCACTGTGAAGTGGCCAATCACTCCGAGCACTTCCTCTGCTTCGCCTCGGGAGGCTACAAACCGAACGCCGCTACCACTGTCGGCGAAATCGGAACCAACCCCGGTTCTTCCTTGATTCCGACGATCCGCTGTGGTTGGCACTCCGCCACCTGCAAGCAGGCCTACTTACCGTTGCAGGCTGCGACGCGGAGAGCCGTGGGCTATGTCCCGTTACGTCGGTGAATACCCATCGTGGAGTCCTTCCTTGAGAGTTATAACCAAAACCTGTGGATCGCCCATCTGAGCGGGGGCGCGGCGTACCTTCCTCGTTGAACGAATTTCGACGAGTGCCGGCGGTCGAACGCCGGCGGAAGGAAGGAACGCCAATGTT